>JAVEXE010000293.1:0-2816 GCA_034004105.1 Azonexus sp.
TTGTAGATCAGCGGCAACTTCCTCGATTACCACGTCGCGCATCCGCGACAGCGGAATGCGCAGATGGCAGCGCTTATCGTTTCCGCCTCGCGGGCCATTGATGTCAGACAGGCTGATGACGACTCTATTCACATCCTGTGCGGCCCAGTCCAGACCGAAATTTACACAGCGCTCAATGTGCTCTTGTAACTCATCAGATATAGCGACCCCTTGGGTGCGAATATCAATCTTCATGTTCCGTTTCTCCGATTAGTGAATACGCATTCAAGATAAACGAGACTTGAGGTTTAAAAAAGACAAATTTTCGTGGATAATATTTCGTCAATTTCCGAAATGTTTCCATGAATCACAAACACCTTTATTACTTCTGGACGGTTGCCCGACTTGGCGGTGTCAGTCGGGCAGCAGAGCAACTAGACCTAACGCCACAAACCGTTAGCGGGCAACTACGTCAGCTCGAAAATGAGTTGGGTGCCGCGCTGTTTTGCCCTGCTGGCCGTGGTCTGGAGTTGACCGATGCTGGGCGGCTGGCACTTTCCTATGCTGAAGAAATATTGCATCTTGAGGGGGAAATGAAGCAGGCCTTGTTGGTGCGCCAGCAACGCCCGACGCCAATTCTTCGAATCGGCATTGCAGATGTTGTTCCCAAGTCGTTTGCCTACCGCTTGCTGGCCCCCGTCGGCAAACTGCCCGAGCCGGTCAGGCTGGTTTGCCGGGAAGGCACGATCGACATGTTGCTCGCCGAACTGGCCCTGCACCACCTCGACATGGTCGTAGCGGATCGTCCGATGCCATCCGGCTTGGCTATTCGAGGTCATAGCCACAAGCTGGGCGAGAGCGCTCTGGCATTTTTTGCGGCCGAATCCCTGTGCCCCGAGCCGCCCGATTTTCCGGCGTGCCTGAACGACGCGCCGCTACTATTGCCCGGCGGGCATGCCGCAGTGCGTGGCCTCATTGATCGCTGGTTGAATGATCAGCGCCTTACGCCCCGGCTGATGGGCGAGTTCGACGATGGCGCACTGATGAAGGCTTTCGGTCAAGCCGGTGCCGGTTTTTTCCCCGGCCCCGCCGCGCTGGCAGATGAAATCCACTTGCGCTACAACGCCCCTTGTATCGGTCGGGTGGAGGATATTCATGAAAGCTTCTGGGCAATTACCGCCGAGCGGCGGATCAGTCACCCCGCGATAATGACCGTCATCGACTCCGCACGGACGGCACTGTCTCCCAGTCTCACCCCGCCAGATACAAGCATTTCAGCCAACCCAATCGGTGCCCCTCATGCAAACAAATGAAAATTCGAATCACCAAACGAAAGACCCAGTCCTGTTGTTCTTCAACCGGGTAATCGCCCAAGTTTCCCGAGTCCTTGCTGCGATTATGGTAATGGTCATCATCTGGGGTGTGGCAGATGTGGTTTATGTGCTCTACCAGCGTTTGATGGCGCCACCTTTCATGCTGCTGGAAATCAAGGACATCCTGGCGACTTTTGGTGCCTTCATGGCGGTGTTGATTGCCATTGAAATTTTCCACAACATCATTCTTTATGTCGAAGACAACCACAATCAGCAACTGGCTGTTGAAATCGTTCTCGGGACAGCATTGATGGCGATTGCCCGCAAAGTCATCGTGCTCGACTTCAATGAAGTCAGTGCGACTTACGTCTACGCGACAGCCGCCGTGACACTGGCCTTATCGATTGCTTACTATTTGATCGTCGTGCGTACAAGAACTACAAAACGAAAAATTCAGCGTAATCCTGTCATAGCCACCAAACCCTGAAGTCGATGAGCACCTTGAAAGATTGGTTTGTCGCCATTCCCGGCCAATGGGAAAAAGTCATTGCGACCCTTTTGTTGATTGCAATCGGGATGGCACTTTCCCATTTGTGGGCTCAATACCTCGCGCGTGGAGAAAGCTCTGCCGAAAAACGACGCATTCACTTGGTCTGGGCCAGAAATGTCATCTGGTTCATGGTTTTTTTCATCATCATATCTGTGTGGGCATCAACGATTGCTGGCTTTGCGCTTTCGCTTGCTGCAGTCGCTGGCGCAGTTTTGATCGTCAGCAAAGAATTGCTGATGTGCGTACTGGGTTACCTGTACATCACTTTTGTCCGACCGTTCAAGGTAGGGGATCTGATTGAAATCAATCAGCTGAGCGGCCGGGTAATCGATATCGACATCTTTGCTACAACCTTGGCCGAGTTGGGCTATGCAGGACAACAAACCGGAAAAATTGCAGAATTTCCCAATGGCCTGCTCCTGACAACACCCTTGAAAAACACCTCCCTCACCGGGGAATACATTCTGCACCTGTTTCGGATGCCCGTTCCTCCTGAGGCTTTGCATGATCTGGCCAAAGTTGAGTCAGCCGCACTGGCTGCAGCGAACGATGCAACCAAGAGTTGGCAGGCCGACGCCGAAGCACATTTCCGAAGGATTTCCGTCGAGAGCTTCATCACTTTTCCCTCGGGTCGCAACAAGGTGCTTTGGGACTTTTCGGATCCGGACCAACTGATGCTGGTCGTCAGAGTGACATGTCCAAGTCATTTACGACTTAAAGTAGAACAATCGGTTTTCCGGAATACCTGGCAAGCCATCACCAAGCCAAATTCAGAATAATCGTCAGCCAAACACGGTATCCCAGGCAAACTTCACGATCAGCGTGCCAACCACCAGCAGAAAAACAACCCGGATGAAGCCGCTGCCATGTTTCAAAGCCAGCCAGGTGCCGGTTGCCGAGCCGGCAATGTTCGCCACCGCCATACCGGCCGCCAGCATCGCGATGACATGACCGGCAGGCAGGAAAAAGGCCAA
>JAVEXE010000294.1:0-2810 GCA_034004105.1 Azonexus sp.
CTCCACAAGCCGGCGGCCAGAACCTGTCTGGGCCGACATTCACCGGGAACTCAGGCGTAAAGGGGTGACACTTGACCTGCTCTGGCAGGAGTACAAGATGGCTCACCCGGCGGGATTTCAATACAGCAGTTTTTGCGATCACTACCGCGCTTGGAGTGGCAGGCTGTCGTTGAGCCTGCGCCAGACCCACACACCGGGTGAGAAACTGTTTGTCGATTACGCTGGCCCCACGGTGCCCATCGTTGATCCGATGACCGGAGAGATTCGTCAGGCAGCCATTTTCGTCGCGGTCCTTGGTGCTTCGAGCTACACCTACTGTGACGCCACCTGGAGTCAGACGCTGCCGGACTGGATTGGTAGCCATGTTCGCGCCCTGGAGTTCTTTGGCGGTGTACCAGCGATGCTGGTGCCAGATAACCTGAGAAGTGCCGTCAATAAGGCCTGCTACTATGACCCGGAGCTCAACCCAAGCTACCGGGAGTTGGCCGTCCACTACGGGACGGCGGTGGTTCCCGCCCGACCCTATCGCCCCAAAGACAAAGCCAAGGCTGAGGCAGGCGTCCTGCTGGTTGAGCGCTGGGTATTGGCGCGACTGCGTAACCAGCGATTCTTCAGCCTCAGCGAACTCAATGCGCAGATCAGCGAGTTGATGCTCCGCTTGAACCGTCGCCCGTTCAAGAAACTGCCAGGGTGCCGCGAAAGCGCATTTGTCGAGATGGATAAACCGGCACTGCGCCCCTTGCCGGCCACGCGCCATGAGTTTGCTGCCTGGAAGGTTGCGACGGTCAACATCGATTATCACGTTGAATTCGACCATCACTACTATTCGGTGCCTTACCGCTTCGCCCGGCAAAAGGTCGATGTGCGTGCCACCGCCACGACCGTCGAACTCTTTCATCATGGGCAGCGAATTGCCAGTCACGTACGGAGCGCACAACGTGGCCGGCACACGACGATTGACGCGCACATGACCCCGGCACATCAGGCCGTACAAGGCTGGAATGCGCCACGATTGATCGAGTGGGCCAGCCGGATCGGGCCGCATACCAAAGCCGTCATCGATCACATCCTCCACCAGCGACGCCATCCGCAGCAGGGCTTTCGCAGTTGCCTGGGGATCTTGCAACTTGCCAAGACCTATGGCGACAGCCGGCTGGAAGCGGCCTGCGAACGGGCCATCGATATCAATGCACTTTCCTACAGCAGCCTGAAGTCCATCCTGAAACATGGCCTGGATATCAAGCGCCTGACGATGTCGGCGCAGACCTGCCTACCGCTCGAACACGCCAACGTGCGTGGCCCCCATTACTACCACTGACCCCAAAGGAGCCTTCATGATCCATCACCCCATCGTCGACCAACTCCATCAGCTGCGCTTGAGCGGTATGGCCAAGGCCTTGACCGCCCAGGCACAGCAAGCTGAAATCCATCAACTCCTCTTTGAGGACCGGCTGAGCCTGCTCATCGACAGCGAACTTGCCGAGCGCGAATCTCGACAGAATGCCGCCCGCCTCAAGCGTGCCAAGCTGAAACAGGCTGCCACCCCGGAAGACGTTGATTTCCGCCATCCTCGGGGCCTGGATCGCACCTTGTTCGCCCGCCTGATGACCGGACGCTGGGTCAGCGACCACCAGAACGTCCTGATTTGTGGCCCGACCGGTGTCGGCAAGACCTTTCTTGCCTGCGCACTGGCCAATCAAGCCTGTCGTCAAGGCCGCTCCGCCTTCTACGCTCGTCTGCCACGCCTGTTGCCCGCATTGACCATTGGTCGCGGTGACGGGAGTTACGCAAAAACCCTGGCTCAACTGGCCAAGACGGATGTCTTGATCATCGACGATTGGGCGCTGGCACCGCTCACCGACGAAAGCCGGCGGGATTTACTCGAAATCTTTGATGACCGGCACGGCACCCGCTCGACCATCATCACCAGCCAATTGCCGGTCCAGCACTGGCACGAAGCCATCGGCGATCCCACCCTGGCCGATGCCATTCTCGACCGCTTGGTGCATCAGGCGCATACCCTCAACCTGACGGGTGAGTCGTTACGCAAGAAAGGCAAGCCGGAATGAACCGCACCCCGACTTCAACGAGTTACCCACCGCCGGCCGCCAGCCAGCCGGCGACATTTGGCGCGCCGTCTGTCGGCCGGCCGTGGATAACTCTGCAGCGTGCCCGTGTTTGTCAGTGCACCAGCAATAATAAGTTACTGCGTAACAAGGAGAAAAAGCATGGCTAAAACAGCATCTGAAAGACAAAAGGACTACCGCAATCGCCGCTCGATGGCAGGTGAGAATGGCGAGCGTCGCATCAATACTTGGGTCACAACCGCTGCCGCCTTGGCCCTGAAGCGACTGGCAGCCCGTTACGGCGTAACCCATCGGGAAATGCTGGAAAAATTGATCCTTGAGGCGGATGACAAGGTCTGCAGAGCGATCGACGACGATGACACGGTTGCGTGGAATACGTATTTCGAAGCCAAATCGTTACGCCGTAACAAAGCGGCCGACGCACCCGAGAACACCAAGTTTTAATTGACCCACGCAGCATCTTTGGAGTAAAAAAACAAAACCCCGCGTCGCTACGCTCCGACTGTCCAGTTTGCTCTGGAATGACTGTCCAGTTTGCTCTGGAATGACTGTCCAGTTTGGCGTGGAATGACTGTCCAGTTTCGCCGGAATACGCAGCTTACCTCATTTACCTTGCAATCAAGTCCTTCCGCTCAAGTCCATTCAAGGTAGCTGACCAAGCAACATCACGGTCACCGATGAGGAATTTTCAGCGCGGCTTTCTGACCAACTTGCTCAACCCGA
>JAVEXE010000295.1:0-2805 GCA_034004105.1 Azonexus sp.
GCCAGTTCGCGTTCGACCCGGCGCAGTTCGAGGTCGCCGTCGAGCACGAAATCGAGCGCGGCGTCGGGCAGGGCCGGGGTTTCCTGGGTGACGCGGGCGATCTGCCAGCTGGCCGGAATCTCGCAGTCGCCGGCTTCGGCGTGCAGTTCGCCGGCCAGCAGCGCGAACAGGCTGGATTTGCCGCAGCCGTTGGCGCCGACCACGCCGACTTTCCAGCCGGGGTGGATCTGCAGGTTAGCGTCGACCACCAGGGGGCGGGCGGCGCGGGCGAAGGTGAGTTGGCGAAGGGCGATCATCAGGGGGCGAATTATAGCGGCGGGCTGCTAGAATTCCCCAGCCGAACCCCGACGCGGGGCATATTTCTGTTGTGCAGCGTTTTCAACTGGAGTGCATTTGTGATGAAAGCTGTTTCCCTGACGTTTGCAGCCTTGCTGCTGTTACCCGTTTCTTCCCTGGTTGCGGATGAAGCTCAGGAAGCCAGCTGGCAGGCACGTCTGGACCGCGTTACCCGCATGCAGGAAGAAGCCGGGCAGCGGGAGAAGTTAGCTGCTGCTGAGTTTGAGCAACAAAATCTGGCTTGCCAGAAGAAATTTTTGGTTAATGCCTGCGTGGATAAGGCGCGTCAAGCCAACATTGCCGAGACACGAGCGATTCGCCGCTTGCGCATTGAAGCAGCTGAAATCGAGCGCGCAGTAAAACGCGAACAACTCGTTGCACGCGACGCTCAGGCAGCGGCAGAGCGTGCAGCGCGTGAACAGTCCTTACCTGAGCGACAGCGACTGCGGGGTGAAGATGTTCAGTTGGTCGAGCGTGAGCGTCAGCAACGTCTCGAAGAAAAAGCGCGCAAAGCAGAAGAGGGTGCCCGCCGTAAGGCTGAGCGTGAAGCTGCGCATCAGCGCAAACTTGATGCTCATGTCGAGCGAATGGCTGAGCGTGAAGCGCGAGCGGCTGCCAAGGCGGGTCGCGAATAGCTTGAGCGGCTGTTTTCGGTGATACGCCAGATCGCGATTGATCAACTGAAGCTCGGCATGTACGTGTCGGGCTTGCCGCAGTCCTGGCTGGATCAGGTGTTGCGCCGTCAGGGTTTTCTGATCAGCGAGACGGCGCAGATTGATCGTCTTTATGCAAAGGGTTTGAGACAGGTCAGTATTGATACTGAGCGCGGCCTGGATTTGCCCGAAGATCCGGTGTTGACCGCAGGCAATCAGCGCGGTCGCATCGACCGGCCAAGACCCCGGCCACCGCGTCCGCAGGTTTCGCTGGGCGAAGAACGCCGACGGGCGAGCCGCTTGCTCCGCGAAGGGACGCAGATGCTCGACGATCTGATGCTGTCCGCCTTGGTCGGCAAGCGTGTAGACGCTGCCCGCCTGGAGGGTGTGGTCAGCAAGATGTACGAGTCAGTGGTGCGCAATCCCGATGCCCTGGTGCCGCTGGCGCGGTTGAAGGGCATGGATTCCTATGCCAGCGAGCACGCGCTGGCATCTGCTGCCCTGATCATCGCGCTTGGCCGCCAGCAAGGCGTGCCAGCGCCGGAGCTGGAAAAAATGGCTCTGGGTACGATGCTCAAGGATATCGGCCATTCGGCTATCGACCGCAAATTGATGGGCAAGCGAGGGCAGTTTTCCGAAGCGGAATACACGCTGGTCCAGAGCCATGTCGAGGAGGGGTTGGCGGTGCTCGAAGCAACATCCAGCCTGCCGGAAACGACGGTTGCCGTGGTGCTCGAACATCACGAACGCTATAACGGCGCGGGCTATCCGTATCGCATGGCGGGCGATGAGATTTCTTTGGCCGGTCGTCTGGCGGCGATTGTTGATACCTATGACGCGATGACGTCGGACCGCCCCTATCGGGCTGCCTTGTCGCCAACGCAAGCTCTGCGTGAGTTGTACGAACAGGGCGGCGCACAGTTTGACCCGGCGCTGGTAGCCGGCCTGGTCAAAACCCTGGGTGTTTATCCAGTCGGGACGCTGGTGTTACTGGAAAGCGGGCATCTGGGCGTGGTTGAGCAACTCAATTACGAACAGGTATTCAAGCCGGTGGTGAACGTCATTTACCACGCCTCGCGGCGGCAATACGTTACGCCGGTGAGTGTTGATCTGACGCGCAAGGTGGGCAACCATTACGGCCAGATCGTCCGGGCAGAGAGTTTCGAGCGCTGGGGGCTCAGTCCAGTGCGCTGGCTGCCAGCTTGATCAGCTTCCGAATCGGCGTCGGTACGCCGGCATCAACTGCCTGACAAAGCGGCAACCATTCCCGGCCTGGCTCGGCGACGGGATGCCATGGCCCAACCCGGCACAAAACGGGCTGCAAAGTCAGCCGAAAATGCGTGAAGCTATGTTTCAGCGGCTCAAGTTCCTGAATTGCCACCGGAATCACGGCATGGCGGGCCAGCACAGTATGGATTTCGCCCTCCGGCGGCACCAGCAATCCGCCCCACAAACCACTCGGCGGGCGGCGTTCCAGCAGCAAGTGCTGGCCGTCGCTGATAAAGATGAAGCTGGCGCTGCGTTCCGGCAAGCTGGCGCGTGGCCGGGGCTGCGGCAATTCCCGCTGGCGGCCACTGCGCCGCGCCTCGCAGTTTTCGGCAAACGGACAGGCCGGACAGTTTGGCATGCCTCGGGTACACAGGGTTGCTCCCAGGTCCATCAGGCCTTGCGTGTAAGCCTCGATACCGGCTTCTGGCAACAGTCGTTCCGCCAGTTGCCAAAGTTTGCGGTCAACCGCCGTTGCCCCCGGAAAACCCTCGATACCGAAAACCCGGCACAACACGCGCTTCACATTGCCATCCAGAATGGCCGCCCG
>JAVEXE010000296.1:0-2800 GCA_034004105.1 Azonexus sp.
TTTCTGACTCAAATTAACTGCAAATGAAGCGGCGCTCGGGCTCACATTAACTGCAAATGAGCTTGCATTTATCGGCACCGACTCGCATTCCATGGCGGCGGGCTCAAATTAAATGCAAACAACGTCAACGCACGGTAAGCGTCCGGCCCAACCACGCCAGTCGAGGTTTTTATGCTGCTGTCGAGTTGTTGTCGGTTGTTGAGGATTCTGGCGCGGTTTTGAAGGGGAGCAAGGAATCGATGTTGCTATTGCGGCAGCTTGGCAGTTTTTCCAGCGTTTCTTTCAGCCAGGCATTGGGGTCCAGGCCATTGAGTTTGGCTGTTGCCAGCAGGCTTTGAATGGCAGCTGCCCGCTCTCCAGCGCGCTGGGAACCAACAAAGAGCCAATTTTTCTTGCCAACGGCAATTGGCCGGATGGCGTTCTCCACCGGGTTGTTGTCGATGGGTAGATCACCTGCTGTGGCATAACGACTCAACGCCGCCCAGCGCCGCAAACTGTAATCGATCGCCCTGGCGGTTCCGCCGCCATTGGCGACACTCACCCGCGTTTTCAGTAACCAGTCATGCATCGACTGAAGTCGCGGTTGTGCTTCGCGTTGCCGCAAAGCAGCCCGCTCTGCGACCGAAAGCGCTTTGCCTCGTGCCTCGATCTCGTACAAGGCGGCGATCCGTGTCAGTGCTTCTTGTGCAATCGCATTTGAAGCCGCCGCATTCAAGTCGAAGAATTTCCGACGTGCGTGCGCCAGACAGCCGAGTTCAACGATGCCCTGCGCAAACAGCGGTTTATAGCCTGCGTAGTCATCGACCATCAGGGCACCCTGCCAATCCCCCAGGAATTCGCGTACATGGATGCCGGCACGGCCCGTCTGGTAATCGAACACGACCATCGGCGGAGCGATGTCGAGCACGTTGCTGCGATACGCCCACAGATACGCCCACAGATACGCCCGGCGTGTTTTGCCGTTACCCGGATCAAGCTGTGCCACCGGCGTTTCATCGGCATGCAGCACGGTCTGCGATAGCAATAACGCTCTCAGGCGATCCGCCAGGGGTTGCAAAGCAACCCCGACACGCCCGATCCACTCGGCCATCGTCGAGCGCGAGAGCGTCACCTGCGAACGTGCAGCAATCTGTTCCAGACGATATAACGGTAAATGATCCAGATACTTGCTGATCACCACCCAGGTCAGCAAACCCGGTGCTGCCAAGCCTGCGTCGATCACGGCGGGCGGAATCGGCGCTGCGCTCACGGTTTCACAGGACCGGCAGGCATACTGCGGTCGGATGTGCCGATGCACAAAGAAGCGTGCCGGCTCCACATCAAGCTGCTCGCTAATATCTTCGCCGATACACACCCGATCCGCACCGCACTGATCACAAGTACAGGATTCGGGTTCGTGGCGATGCTCGATACGCGGCAAGTGCTCAGGCAACGGCTGACGACCCGCCCGCGCACGGGGCGGTTTGGGTGCTGTGGGTTCGGTTGCGGGTGATTGGGCGGCCGCCTGTGCTGCCAGGTAAGCTTCCGCGGCAGCAATGTCGCTGGCCAGGGTTTCTTCGAACAGGTCTCGGCTTTGGGCCGACAGCGCCTCGCTTTTAACCCCGAAGCGCATCCGACGCAGATGGGCCAACTCCAGAACAAGGGCTTGAATCTTGGTGTTGGCTGCGTGGAGTTCTGTCTCACGCCGGGCAAGCGTCTCGACCAGCTGGGCGGCTTTTGTGCTGGCGTTGGCTGCCGCTTGTTCCAGTTCGGCAATCCGCTGATTGATCGACTGAGGCATCCCTGCCGGGAAGGCAGTTTGCTGCGAACGAGAGGCTGTTTCTGAGCATAAATCCATGCTTTAATTATATCGGCCAATAGGCTTAAAGTCCTGATAAACAGGGGCTTTGAGGCATATTTTAAGCCTCCGAAACAGACGAATATTGCAGGCCATGGAAGCCATCGATTCAGACTTGATTGGGCCATGATCAGAACCGCCAGTGAGCAGGGGCTGGCGCGTCCAGGCGCTGCCAGTCCACCCCGGTGATGAGCCAGTGCCACTGGCTGACACTGAGCTCAGTGCTGGTCGGCCAAGTAAAGTGACCGCGATGCAGACGACGCTGGCAACACCAGACCCCGGTGCCATCCCAGACCAAAAGCTTGATCCGGTTCCCTCGCCGATTGCGAAAGGCGTAAGCGCTGCCATCGCAGGGCGAACGGCCCAGGGTGTGCTGAATGCGCAAAGAAAGTCCATCGATACCCGCACGCATATCGATGGTGTCAATGACCAACCAAACCCTCTCCGGCCTGGGCATCATGGCAATTGCCTCAGCAGGTGGCCAAGTTCATCGAGCGTGTTGCAACCCAATTCAATCCGCCAACCGCTCGGGCTGTACAGTTGAATCGGGCTGCGCACTACCGAAGGCAATGAACTCACCGGAACAAGCCTCAGCCTTGAATCCGCTGCCGCTTGGGCGCAGCGTGCTTTGTTCAGCCAGCGCCCGAAACTCTTTAGATTCAGCCCGTGTCTCGTGCAGTACTCCACCCGCGCTTGGCCACTCTCACGCCACGCTTCAACGTGCCCGTACCAAAATCCTTCACTTCGCCTTACTGACATTTGACCCTCCTCAATCAGGATCAAAGCATCTCAAAGGCCAGATAACTTTTACAGGTGGAACCGTCGAACGCTTACAACGCACGTCTCGAAGCGCTGGGATGGCTCACGCGCAAGGCGTCGCCGGACGGCGGTAATCGCCTTGCCCAATCGATTTGGGGATCTGGGCGACCTTCACCGGGCGTGGTTGGCAGTTTGCTCCCTTTG
>JAVEXE010000048.1:0-12808 GCA_034004105.1 Azonexus sp.
ACGATTGCCTGTATTGAGGAAGAAGGCTTGCTGGACAATGCTGCCAGGGTTGGCGCATTGATCCGCCAGCGTTTTGCCGAAGGTTTGGCGGGCACAGCAGGGCTGGTCGATATTCGGGGTCATGGCTTGATGATTGGCGTCGAACTGGATCGTCCTTGCGGCGTGCTGGTGACGCGCGCGCTTGAAGCTGGACTGCTGATCAACGTCACGGGCGATACCGTAATCCGCCTTCTGCCGCCGCTGAATTTCAGTGAAAACGAGGCCTGTGAGCTGGTTGACCGCATGATTCCGCTGATCCAGGCTTTTCTGGCGGAGTAAGGGCATGACGATCAAACACTTTCTGCAATTCAAGGATTTCAGCCGCGAAGAGCATCAGTACATTTTTGATCGCACGCGCTGGATCAAGGATCAGTTCAAGTCCTATCAGAAATACTGGCCGTTGACCGACCGCACGCTGGTGATGATTTTCGAGAAGGCCAGCACGAGAACACGCCTGTCCTTCGAGGCTGGCATGCACCAGCTGGGTGGGTCGGCGATTTATTTGAATACCCGTGATTCCCAACTGGGGCGCGGTGAGCCGGTCGAAGATGCGGCACAGGTCATTTCGCGCATGAGCGATATCGTGATGATCCGGACTTTTGAGCAGGACATCATCGAACGTTTCGCCGCCAATTCACGTGTGCCGGTGATCAACGGCCTGACCAACGAGTATCACCCTTGCCAGATTCTGGCGGATATCTTCACCTACATCGAACATCGTGGCTGTATTCAGGGCAAGACGGTAGCCTGGGTGGGCGACGCCAACAATATGTGCAATACCTGGTTGCAGGCGGCGCAGGTTCTGGATTTCAAGGTGCATGTATCGACGCCACCGGGCTATGAGCTTGATCCCGCCTTGATTGCCGGGGTCGACCCCTCGCATTACGCGGTTTTCAGCGACCCGATGGATGCCTGTCGGGGTGCGGATCTGGTGACGACGGACGTCTGGACCTCGATGGGCTTTGAGGCCGAGAACGAAGAACGGAAGACGGCTTTTGCCGACTGGTGTGTTGATGCTGACATGATGCAGGTGGCTAACGAAAAGGCCGTGTTCATGCACTGTCTGCCAGCGCATCGTGGCGAAGAAGTTACCGCGGAAGTGATTGATGGTCCGCAGTCGGTGGTCTGGGACGAGGCGGAGAACCGCCTTCACGTTCAGAAGGCACTGATGGAGTATTTGCTGATTGGGCGCGTCAGGGTCTGATTGGTACGAGTGAAACCCCGTTGAATTGATTGGGAAATTGAAATGAGTGACGTCAAAAAAGTCGTGCTTGCCTATTCGGGCGGCCTGGATACCTCGGTAATCCTCAAGTGGTTGCAGGATACCTATCAGTGCGAAGTGGTAACGTTTACCGCTGATTTGGGACAGGGTGAAGAATTGGAACCCGCCCGCGCCAAGGCGCTGCAATTCGGCATCAAGCCGGAAAACATCTTCATCGACGATGTGCGCGAGGAGTTCGTGCGCGATTTCGTCTTCCCGATGTTCCGCGCCAATACCGTCTACGAAGGCGAGTATTTGCTCGGTACCTCGATCGCTCGTCCGCTGATTGCCAAACGTCTGATTGAAATCGCCAATTTGACGGGTGGAGATGCCATTTCGCACGGCGCCACCGGCAAGGGTAATGACCAAGTCCGTTTCGAGTTGGGTGCTTATGCGCTCAAGCCGGGTGTCAAGGTCATCGCGCCGTGGCGTGAGTGGGATCTGCTGTCGCGCGAAAAGCTGCTCAATTACGCCGAAACGCACGGTATTCCCATCGACATGAAGCACCGCAACGGCGGTTCGCCGTATTCGATGGATGCCAATCTGCTGCACATCTCTTTCGAAGGTCGCCATCTGGAAGATCCGGCTGCCGAGGCCGAGGAAAGCATGTGGCGCTGGACGGTGTCGCCGGAAGCTGCGCCGGATGCTGCTGAATACCTTGATCTGGAATTCGCGCAGGGTGATCTGGTTGCCATTAATGGCGAGCGCATGAAGGCCCATGAACTGCTGGCCAAGCTCAATGAACTCGGTGGCAAGCATGGTATTGGTCGCCTTGATCTGGTTGAGAACCGTTACGTTGGCATGAAATCGCGTGGTTGCTATGAAACGCCGGGTGGCACGATCCTGTTGCGTGCCCACCGTGCCATCGAGTCGATTACCCTGGACCGCGAAGTCGCTCACCTCAAGGACGACCTGATGCCGCGTTATGCCAGCCTGATTTATAACGGTTACTGGTGGAGCCCGGAACGTCGTGCGCTGCAGACCTTGATCGATCATACTCAGCAAACCGTCAATGGAACCGTCCGCCTCAAGCTCTACAAGGGCAACGTGATTGTTGTGGGTCGTGATTCGAAAACGGATTCCCTGTTCGATTCCACCATCGCTACCTTTGAAGACGACGCCGGGGCTTACGATCAGAAGGATGCGGGCGGCTTCATCAAGCTCAATGCCTTGCGCATGCGTATTGCTGCCAATCTGCAGGCCAAGAAGGGCAAGTAAGCGATGGAGCCTGTGTCGACGCCGGGTACCGTTTTCGGTCTGACCGAAGCACAGATTGCCGATTTCTTCTCGACCTGGGGCGTCGGCGCTTTCATCCTGTTCATGCTCTTCATCATTGGCGAAATCGCCTGGAAGTCGAAAGCGGGCAAAACCGGGACATTTGTCCTGTTCTTTGTCCTGGCTTTCGGCATGGTGGGTTTTATTGCAAAATCGATTATTGAAAAAATGTGGGGAATCTGATGTCTCAATTCGACAATGTTTCAGTCGTCAAGGCGGCTAATGTTTACTTCGATGGCAAGTGCGTCAGCCATACCGTCGTTCTGGCGGATGGTACGAAGAAGACGGTTGGCGTCATCCTGCCATCGTCGCTGACCTTCAACACCGGCGCGCCGGAAGTCATGGAAGGTGTGGGGGGCTCGTGCCGCGTCAAGCTCAAAGGCGAAAGCGAATGGAAAACCTACGGTGCCGGAGAGTCTTTCGACGTGCCGGGCAATTCCAGTTTTGAAATTGCCTGCGATGAGCCGTATCACTACGTCTGCCATTTCGGCTGATTTTTTCGGTCGACCGTAAAACCAGCCCGGCACTTGCCGGGTTTTGCATTTCAGGAAAGGAAAAAGCGATGCCAAGTTTTGATTTCACCTCGGAAGCCGACATGGTGGCATTGAAGAATGCTGTCGATGTTGCCTCTCGCCAGATCGATAACCGCTACGATTTCAAAGGGACGTCAGCCAAGGTCGAACTCAATGAGAAGGACAAGGTGATTACACTTTGGGGAGATTCGGAATTCCAGCTCGATCAGATCAAGGATTTGCTCTTCCCTGCGATGGAAAAGAAGGAAAAAGACAGCGTCAAGCGTCTGGATGTGCAGAAGGTACAGAGCGTTTCCGGCAACAAGACCAAGCAGGAAATGAAGATTCGTGACGGCATCGACAGCGAACTGGCGAAGAAAATCGTCAAGCTGATCAAGGATGCGAAGCTCAAGGCGCAGGCCTCGATTCAGGGCGATGCGGTGCGCGTTACCGGCAAGAAAATCGATGAGCTGCGCGAGGCGATTTCACTGGTACGCGGCAAGATCACCGATTTTCCCATCAAAGATGGCAATTATCGCGACTGATTGCGGTCGACCGCAATAAAGCCTTAAAAACGCAGTCCCTGAATCCAAGCTGAATAAAGCTGGTTGGAAAGCTCACGCATCAAGGGAAGTTGCGTCGGGATCTGTGCCAGCATTTCCGCCGGGGTTTGTGCACTGGGTTGGTCGGCCACAGACAGTGCCTCGTCAGCCCATTGCTTGCTCCAGGTGGCGATCATCTCGGGGGTCATTTCGACGTGGCATTGCATGGCGAGGTGCGGGCCCAGAACGAACATCTGATTGGCGCAGAAGGGGCTGCTGATGATCCGAGTGGCTTCATTGGGGAGACTGAATGTTTCGCCATGCCATTGAAAAACAGTCCCCGTCTTGCCTGCATGCTCGCCCAGCCAGTGCCGGGCGAGGGCATGGTCTTCGGCCATGGCTTGTCCCCAGCCAATTTCTTTGACCGGATTGCGCTTGACCGTACCGCCTAATGCTTTGCTGATCAACTGCCCGCCCAGGCAATGCCCGATGACCGGAATCCCATTCGCCACAGCGTCGCGAATCAAGGCGCAGACGGGTGCAATCCACGGGAGTGGGTCATTGACGCTCATCGGGCCACCCATAAAGCATAAGCCGGCGTAAGCTGAGGCCGATTGAGGGATGGATTCGCCCGCATCAATGGCAATCAGTTGCCAGGGAATCCCTTGCTGCTCAAGGAATATGGCAAAATAACCCGGACCCTCCGTCGGGTTGTGGCGAAAAATGGCAACAGGTTTCATGCTGCAACTCCGAGTGAGCATCTAATAATTGGGAAAACCGTTTTGACAGTGGCAAGCAGATATCGTGCCGGAAAAAGGTTTTCCTGTCGCACAACATCAGGGAGAGCATCATGCCGCATCGAGATCAGGAAATTGCACTTTTGCGTGAAGAACTGGAAATACTGATGCGCGAACGCCAGTCCCTATTGCGGGTTGTTGGAGCTAGCGCAGCCCTGATTGCGTCGCTCGATAGTCGTCATCTACCTGTCAATGCTGTCGAGGCTGCCGATGTGGTGGCAACAACCATCAATGGTTTGTCCGAGGAAACCTTGCAGGATGCACTTTCTGCGGTCCACGCTGAAATTGAGGAAAATCTGCCTTCGGCATGATGATTGACAAGGCGCTTTTACGGCAATCTTTGTTACCCATGCCCCCGTCTGGTGAGGTGGTGCATGAAGACGGTGCGTGTACCGGTGCTCTGACCCCGGCGGCGGTGCTTTTTCCGATCATTTTGCGAGAAGGTGGACACACCGTTTTATTGACTCGACGTACCGCGCATTTGCGCGACCATGCCGGTCAGGTCAGTTTTCCGGGGGGGCGGGTCGAGCTTGAGGATGCCTCACCCCTGGAAACGGCGCTAAGGGAAACCGAAGAAGAAATTGGTCTGGACCGTCGTCACGTTGAAGTTCTGGGTTATTTGCCAGAGTATCGAACAGGTACCGGATTTTCGGTCATTCCGGTTGTTGCCACGGTGACGCCACCTTTTGAACTTCGGCCTGACAGTTTCGAAGTGGCCGAGGTGTTTGAGGTGCCGTTGAGTTTTCTCTTGGATCAAAACAATCACCAGCGCCATGCTGTGCATTTGCGGGGTGCCTTGCGGCACTACTTCGCCATGCCCTATGGTGATTATTTCATTTGGGGGGCGACTGCAGGGATGATCCGGTCGCTCAGCGAAAGGCTTGTGGTATCTTGACTCCCTGTTCTGTTTGTCCAGCGCCTAGGTTACGCTGAAATGAGCTTATTCTCGCTGATTGCCGTTTTCCTGATCGAACAATTCAAGCCGCTGGATTATCGGCGTCTTGTTCACCAGCCATTGTCGGCGTGGGCTTCCGTCATCGAGTCATATTTCAATGCCGGGGGGCGTCAGCATGGTGTGGCCGCCTGGTGGGTGGCGGTGGCCTTACCCGTGGTCGTGCTGGGGCTGATTTATGCGTTGCTCTATTCGTTGAGTCCGTTACTGGCATGGTTACTCAATATTGCCGTGCTTTACCTGACCATGGGGTTTCGGCAGTTCAGTCATCATTACACTGAAATTCAGCTGGCCTTGCGGCTCGGTGATGTTGAGCGGGCACGTGTCCTGTTGGCAACTTGGCTGGGTTGCCAGACGCAGGGGATGGGGCGTGAGGAAATCGCGCGTTTATCCATCGAGGGAGCACTTGCCGCATCGCATCGCCATGTTTTCGCAGTTTTATTGTGTTTCGTTCTGTTGCCCGGTCCATGTGGCGCATTGTTGTATCGTCTTGCCCTGATCGTTCGCGAGCGTTGGACATCAGCCACCGTCGCGGAGCATAATGAGTTCGCAATATTTGCTCAACGCGCTTTCGCTATCATTGACTGGTTGCCTTTGCGGGCAACTGCGGCGGCTTTTGCTGTTGTCGGTGATTTTGAAGACGCCGTGCATTGCTGGCGTACTCAACCGGCCTTGTGGCCGGATCGTGATCTCGGTATCGTGTTGTCCAGCGGTGCGGGTGCCTTGGGTATTCGTTTGGGTGGTGCCGTTTCCAGAGCGGATGAATACGATGTTCATCCTGAACTGGGTGTAGGTGGATTGGCCGACGAAGACGCCATGCAGGCGGCAGTCGGTCTTGTTTGGCGGGCCACGCTGTTGTGGATTTTGTTGCTCTTTTTGCTGGGTCTGGCCAGTCTGGCTGGGTGAGAATTTTTACAAGGAGGTTTTTATGAGCAGAGATGTAGTCGTTTTGAGTGCCGTTCGTTCCCCAATCGGTTCCTTTGGTGGCTCCCTGGCCGATTTTGATACCAGCGAGTTGGCCGGTATCGTCATGAAGGAAGCGGTTGCCCGTTCCGGTGTTGATCCTCAGCAGATCAACTACGTTACCGTTGGTACGACGATGCCGACCGACTCTCGTTACGCCTATGCCTCGCGCGTCGCGTCCATTCAGGCAGGTTTGCCGATGGAGTCTGTTGCCATGCAGGTTTCCCGCCTCTGCGCATCCGGTTTGCAGGGTATTGTCACCACCGCCCAGAACATCATGTTGAACGATGCTGACTACGGCATTGGTGGCGGTGTTGAGGTGATGTCCAAGGCGGCTTACCTGTTGCCGGCGCTGCGTTCTGGTGCTCGCATGGGTGATACAAAGGCGATCGACTCGATGGTGGCCGTGCTGACCGATCCGTTCGGTGTGGGTCATATGGGTATCACCGCTGAAAACCTGGCTGCCAAACATGGCATTACGCGTGAAGCGCAGGATGCGTTCGCAGTTGAGTCCCAGCGTCGCGCTGCGGCTGCGATTGATGCGGGTTACTTCAAGTCCCAGATCGTTCCCATCGTCAAGCAGACCCGCAAGGGCGAAGTGGTTTTTGATACCGATGAATACGTCAAGCGTGGCACCACGATTGAAACCCTGGCCAAGATGAAGCCAGCTTTCAAGAAGGATGGTACGGTGACTGCCGGTAACGCTTCCGGTATCAACGACGGTGCCGCTTTCTTTGTGCTGGCTGCTGCTGATGTTGCCGAAAAGGCCGGCTACAAGGCACGCGCCCGTATTGCAGGTTACGCCGTTGCCGGTGTGCCGAATGACATCATGGGTGAAGGTCCGATCCCCGCTACCCAACTGGCGCTGAAGAAAGCCGGTCTGACACTTGATCAGATGGATGTCATCGAGTCCAATGAGGCATTCGCAGCGCAGGCTTTGAGTGTTTCCAAGGTTCTGGGCCTGGATCCGGCCAAAACCAATCCGAACGGTGGCGCGATTGCTCTGGGGCATCCGGTTGGCTGCTCGGGTGCGTTCATCGCAACCAAAGCACTTTACGAATTGGAGCGCGTTGGTGGGAAGTACGCTTTGGTCACGATGTGTATCGGTGGCGGGCAAGGCATTGCGGTCATTCTCGAACGCGCCTGATTCCAGGTTCTGATGTTGAAAACCCGCCCTTGAAAATCGGCGGGTTTTTTTATTGCACCAGCCTGACGATTCTGGATGCACCATGGTGGGGCGCAAGCCTGGGGCATTAATTGATAATTCACTGATTTACGGCATATGGCGGTGTGGCATGGATTCTGCTGATGCCATTTGAGCGCATCCTCAATGACGAGTCCAAAATGAATTTTTACAATGAGATGTACGATGCCAATCAAGGCATCCGGGAGCATTACAAAGCCTACGAGACGTGGCTGGCAGCAACGCCGGCCGAGCGGATTGAGCGTAAGCGAGCTGAAGCGGATCTGGCATTTCACCGCGTTGGTATTACATTCGCGGTATATGGCGAGGAGGCCGGTAAGGAGCGCCTGATCCCTTTTGACATCATTCCGCGCATCATTCCCTCGCGAGAGTGGAAAGCCTTGGAGAAAGGCATGCGTCAGCGTGTCAGGGCGCTGAACATGTTTTTATGGGACATCTACCATGATCAGGAAATCCTGAAGGCAGGAAAGATTCCCGCTGAGCAGGTTCTGAATAACGCGCAATATCGCCCCGTGATGCGGGGGGTAGATGTTCCCGGTGGCGTTTATGCCCATATCGCGGGGGTGGATGTGGTCCGCGCCGGAGCGGGCGAGTTTTACGTTCTGGAAGATAATTTGCGTGTGCCTTCAGGTGTTTCCTACATGCTGGAAGACCGCAAGATGATGATGCGCCTTTTCCCCGAGCTTTTTGCCCGTCACAAGGTTGCACCGGTTCAGCATTATCCCGATATGTTGCTGGAGAAATTGCGGGCGGTCGCGCCGCAAGGGGTCAGCAATCCAACGGTTGTTGTCTTGACGCCTGGTGCTTATAACAGCGCGTATTTCGAGCACAGCTTCCTGGCTCAGCAAATGGGTGTTGAACTGGTCGAAGGTCGTGATCTGTTTGTTCGTGACGAAGTGGTTTACATGCAAACCACACAAGGGCCGCAACGGGTGGACGTGATTTATCGTCGTATCGATGACGATTTTCTTGATCCTCTGGTCTTCCGTCCGGATTCTTCCTTGGGTGTTCCTGGAATTTTGAAGGCTTATCAAGCCGGTAATGTCACCTTGGCAAACGCTATCGGGACCGGCGTTGCAGATGACAAGTCGATTTATCCTTATGTGCCCGAGATGATTCGCTTCTATCTCGGCGAAGAGCCGACCTTGAATAACGTGCCTACTTACATGTGCCGTAAGGCCGACGATCTCGCCTATGTGCTGGATCATCTACCTGAACTCGTCGTCAAGGAAGTGCATGGTGCTGGTGGGTACGGGATGCTGGTTGGCCCTGCGTCTACAAAAGCGCAGATCGAGCAGTTCCGTCAATTGTTGTTAAGCAAACCTGACGGATACATCGCGCAGCCCACGCTGGCATTGTCGAATTGTCCGACGTTTGTTGAAGAAGGGATTGCGCCCAGGCATCTTGATTTGCGGCCCTTTGTACTTTCTTCCGGGAAGTGCGTGAATATGGTCCCTGGTGGTCTGACACGAGTGGCTTTGACGAAGGGGTCGCTGGTGGTCAATTCGTCGCAGGGTGGTGGTACCAAAGATACCTGGGTTCTGGAGGACTGAGTCATGTTGAGTCGTACTGCCGATCATTTGTTCTGGATGTCACGTTATATCGAGCGGGCAGAAAACCTTGCCCGCCTTCTGGATGTAACCTGGCAAATGTCACTCGTTCCGCAATCCGAGGAGGCTGCCAATCAGAGTTGGGCTGCCATCATTGCCTTGAACAGCCTCGAAGAGACTTATGCGGCCAAGTATTCTGCGGTCAACGGTGAAAACGTATTACGTTTCATGGTCAGTGATCCCGATAATTTTTCATCCATTCACAGTTGCCTGCGTATGGCCCGTGAAAATGCCCATGCGGTTCGTGGCACATTGACCACGGAAATGTGGGAAACACTCAATTCAACCTGGCTCGAAGCCAGGAGTCGGAGTTTTGAGCAGGTCTTGAATGCAGGTATTGGCGAATATTTCGAGTGGGTCAAGATGCGCTCTTCCCTCTCGCGTGGGACAACCCTCGGAACATTACTTCAGGACGAGGCGTTTCACTTCATTCGACTTGGTACGCTACTGGAGCGAGCTGACAACACTGCCCGGATTCTGGATATCAAATACCACGTTCTCAGACCCCATGGTGACGAGGGGGCTACGGACTTTTATCAATGGGCTGCGTTGCTGCGTTCTGTCTCGGGGTTTGAGGTTTATCGCAAGGTCTACCGCGATGTGATTACGCCGGAGCGGGTGGCTGAATTGCTCATTCTGCACAGCGACATGCCCAGATCCCTGCGTTTCTGTTTAAACGGGGTGGTCAAGAATCTTGAACTGGTTGCGAATCAGCAGTCGGGTGAGACCTTGCGTCAAGCGGGGCAACTCTACTCTCAGCTACGCTATGGCCGCTTGGAGGATATTCTCAAAGTGGGTTTGCATAACTGGCTCACCGATTTCATGGACAGGATTTATCTTTTGGGTGATGGCATCAGTAAAGATTTTCTGGTGCCGATGGTTGAGGCAGCCTGACCAGCGCTAAATGTCGCCCGTTTTCGCCGATGCGGAGACGGGCTGACTTATCGGGACTGGCGAAAGGGTGTTGAGTGTGTTGGCTGCTTTATTTGCTTGTTCGATCAATCGCCGGAGCGCACTGAAGCCAGACATAAGTTCGTCCATGTGATTGATCTGGATTTTTCCAGCGGCCCCGGCCTCCAGCAGTTGTGATTTCAAGATGTGGTAGTCGACTTCGAACTGGCCCAGCGACTCGCTATCAGGTATTTGGGTATCAGCGAGCAAGGGATCAAGTTGCGCTAGCAGCATAACCCCTTGCGATGCCAGTTTGCGCGCTTGCTCTGATAAACCATCTTCGTTCATTACCGGTAACGTCGTATGTATTCTTCCAAGTTCTGCACTCAACTCGTGGCAATTATCGTAGTACCGATGCGTGCGTAGTAGTGCGGCCAGGTTTCGCGCAGTATCTTGTGGCATGGGGTGGCGATTTACCTCGTTGACAAAGTCCAGAATTGCGCGGGAAAGCGGCGGGAATGGATTGACTTTAGGCCAGGCTGATGGGCCATCGCCATCTGGTGTGCTGCGTTGTCGTGCTGCATCAAGCACAATATTCCCAAGACGGGAAATTTCACGATGGAGCGCGTCGACCGCAAGCGAAGGGACGAGACCGACGTTCCGGTCGATGTAACGTGGTTTTCCACTTTCTTCTTCCTGGGTGCGAAACCGCCCTTCCAGGAATTTTGCCAGATGATCCGTCAGGGGCCACATCAGGCAAACCCCAAGGATATTGAAAACGCTATGAAACAAAGCCAGGCTGACTGCGGGCTGATTGCCCAGTTCAAGCCAGTCGCGCAAAAAAGCAATTCCCTGCAATAGTGGCGAAATAAGAATCAAGGCGACGACACCGGTCAGCAGGTTGAACATGACATGAGCCATCGCCGCTCGGCGGGCATTGGGCGTTGCACCTATCGTTGCCAGCAAGGCGGTTGCAGTTGTGCCAATATTTGCCCCGATCACTGCCGCAGCGGCTTCGGTCAGTGGCAAAACGCCGGCTTCGGCCAAGGTCAAGACAATCGCCAGTGCTGCTGCCGAAGCTTGCATCAGTACGGTCAACACCGTCCCGGCGAGAATAAATGCCAGAATTGACCAGACCCCGTAACCCGACAAAGCGCTCAAGTTGAGAGAACTGCCGCCACCAGCAA
The DNA here is from genome assembly GCA_034004105.1 of Azonexus sp. Lineage (GTDB taxonomy): Bacteria > Pseudomonadota > Gammaproteobacteria > Burkholderiales > Rhodocyclaceae > Azonexus. The sequence continues at coordinate 11,234 of JAVEXE010000048.1, forward strand.
AAGCTTCCTGAAGGAAGCCAATGCCAAGAAAAAGTACGCCGAAACCCGCAATCGCCCCGCCAATGGCTCCGCGCCGGGTTTCAGGTCCGGAAATCCGTAACAAGATCCCAATGCCAATCAGGGGTAGTGCTGCGGCCTCCAGTTTTAGTTTGAAGCCGATAACGGCAACCAGCCAGCCGGTAAAGGTGGTGCCAACATTGGAGCCAAAAAAAACCCACAAGGACTGTCCCAATGGAAGGAGTCCTGCATTAACGAAGCCAATGGCGGCAACCGTGATGGCGCTTGATGATTGAACCAGTGCCGTGGCGAAAATGCCAAAGAGCAGGCCACGAAAGCGTGTCGCGGTCCATAAATGCAACAGCTTGGCCAGCGACGGACCAACAGCCAGTTTCAGACCATCGGTCATCATCGTCATCCCAAGCAGGAAAAGTCCGACGCCACCCAATAAACCGGCGAGATTGATGCCTTCCATAAATGCCCCTTACGGTTTTTACGGCACGTTATGCTTGCTCCAGTCCTTTAGTCAACGCGGTAAGCCCTCAGTTGCAGCGATTCTGACTGAAAAACCGGTTATGGCTCACTGCGTAAAACACCGTAAACGAGAATGTGTCGTTGGAGTCGTGGATCAAAGCTGGCCGGAACAATCGCCAGTTCGTGTTCATCGGACGCGATTTGTTGATTTTGCAGCCAGCATTCGGCGGCACAACAGGCATCCTGATAACTTGAAAACAGCGCCTTTAAATCGGCTGATCGAACAGGAAGGAACACACCGGATTGGCGATCCAGCAGAAGATCGGTGTTCAGTTTTTGCACAGCGTAACCCTGAGCAGGGCGTCGAAGGGTGAGTCTCTCGATATCGAAGGGGTCACCAAAAAGCTTGTCGGGAAAATGCATCGGAATTTCAGGCCGGAATGTCAGGGACAAGCAATTTTTCGAGTGCGATGAGACGGTCCTTGAGGTTAAGTTTCCTTTTTTTCAATCTGCGAATCAGTAGTTCGTCTTGAACAACTGTGTCCCCCAATTGACTGATTGCAAGGTCAAGGTCTCGGTGCTCAAGATGAAGTCGCTGCAATTCGGATTTGATCTCGGTAACTTCTTCATCCGTGAGTGTTGGGTAAGACATGATCGACTCCTGACAGCCTCAAATGTTTTGCTTAGAATACCTGAACCATAAACAGGAGGAGAGCCCAATGCAGCACCATGTAATCGTTTCTTTCGGTAAGGAAAGCGAGTTTGAATACAAGTTGACCGGAGTTGGAGCGCCTGATGAGGCGCGACAGTGGTTTGATCGTGAATTCACGGCGCTGGAATGTGATGTGGCAACGCCAACCGGGAAAATTCTGGCGGTAGACCGGATTCTCAGTGTTGCCAAATATGCAGGGGAAGATCGTTTTCGCAATCAGGCGGAGTGGGCTGAACAATTTGCCAGACACACCGCGGCCATACTGGGGCGCGACTTGATCCGAGTTGATGTTGAGCAATACAGCATCGGCTACTGATGAACAAAGCTTTCGTCAAGGAAAGCGAGGACGCTGAAGAGGAGGGGATGTCGCCTGCGTTGCGAATCCCTCCGGG
>JAVEXE010000049.1:0-2434 GCA_034004105.1 Azonexus sp.
TTCTCGATCTGGATCTCGATCGGCATGCCGTGGCAGTCCCAGCCCGGCACGTAGGGCGCATCGAAACCGGCCAGCGTTTTCGAACGGACGATAATGTCCTTCAAAACCTTGTTGACCGCATGACCGATGTGGATATCGCCGTTGGCATACGGCGGGCCGTCGTGCAGGATGAACTTCGGCCGGCCGGCCGAGATTTCGCGAATCTTCTGATAGAGCTTCTTCTCCTGCCACTGAGCGACCCATTGCGGCTCACGCTTGGGCAGGTCACCACGCATCGGAAACGGCGTGTCGGGAAGGTTCAGGGTATCTTTGTAATCAGCCATGTTGCGTGCTCACGAAAAAAGCCCGCGCTGCAGCGGCATCTGCCGCGATCTGCGCCTTGAGGGCATCAAAATTGGGAAAACGTTGTTCATCGCGCAATTTATGCACAAACCGCACCGAGATATGCGCGCCGTAGATGTCGCGGTCGAAATCGAAAAGGTGGACCTCAAGCAACGGCCGCGTGCCGCCAACTGTTGGCCGAACGCCAAGATTGGCAACACCAGCTAGCGGTAACGGAGCAAGCCCTATCACTTCGACAGCAAAAACCCCCGTCATCGGCAAGGGGTTATGCTTTATCCGCAGGTTGGCAGTCGCAAAACCAAGCTGGCGACCCAGTTTCTGTCCATGCACTACTTGGCCATCCATGACATACGGCCGGCCAAGCAACTTCGCCGCATGCGCCATATCACCCGCCGCCAACGCAAGACGCACGCCAGAACTGGAGACACGCTCGCCATCCACAACAAGGCTTCCCATTGCTTCGGCGGTGAATCCATATCTGGCACCAAGCTGCTGCAGCAACCCGAAATCCCCACGACGCCCCTTGCCAAAGCGAAAATCGTCACCCACCACGACGTGTCTTACCTTCAGCCCGCCCACCAGAACATCTGTCACAAACTGTTCGGCACTCAGGCTGGCGAAGGCATGATTAAAGCGGCAAACCATCGCCTGACTGACGCCACAATCTGCGAGCAATTCAAGCTTCTCGCGGAACGTGCTGAGCCTGGCCGGTGCAGAATCGGGGGCAAAAAATTCGCGCGGATGCGGCTCAAAACTGAGCACTGTCGGCACCACAGAAAGCTGGGCAGCCACTTTCACCAGGCGACCAATCAACGCGGCGTGCCCCAGATGCACACCGTCGAAGTTGCCAATAGCCAAGGCGACCGGCGTCGGTACAGGACGAGAGTAACTACGAAAAAGGCGCATCAGTGCCAGCGTCAAAAAAACGCGATTATACCGATAGCCACCCGCCTCCCGGAAAAATCGGTCTGTTTCAAACACAAGCGCTAAACGCTGTCGCTATAATGTCCGTAATTCATTACGCAAATCCCATCCATGCTGCACCTGATATCCCATGTTGTGAGAATTTCCGCCCGGCGCGACCGGACCGAAATCAACTCGGCCATGGTCGATGCCCTGATGGATTTGTTTGCCCCAATTAAGCTGACAATATTCCGTTGTTACGCAAGCAAAAGAAAAGCCATTGTTTTCGCCTGTGCAGGCTATGGAAAACAGGGGCCATTCCTGCGCAATGCCTACCTGCCAGATCACCACTTCTGCCATCCCATCGACCAGCACCCTTTGCTGCAACAATGCCGCAAGGAGTTGTCAGCAGTACTTGAAGTTGTTGATGGCGGCCATCACCGTGTCGTGTTTCCGGTACTACGCCTGAATGAACCCATCTACTTTATTGACCTGACCTTGCCGGATGATTTTTCGGCAGACAAGCGCGTTGCCCTGATGGGGTTGATTGAGTATTTCGGGAATCACATCGCCCTGCTGGACTATGGCGAAGCCGACACGCTGACGGGTTTATCCAGCCGAAAAACTTTCGACAAACATCTTTTCGAGTTACTCGGTAAAGCCGCGTCGGATGAAATGCTGAGCGGAGACTCGCGTCCAGCCCGTCGTAACAAGACCAGCGATTGCAATCATTGGCTGGCCGTCTGCGATATCGATCACTTCAAGCAGGTCAACGACAACTTTGGGCATCTGATCGGCGATGAGGTCCTGATCATGATGGCCCAGGTCATGCGGCACAGCTTCCGCTTTGATGATCAATTGTTCCGCTTCGGTGGTGAAGAGTTCATTGCGCTGTTGCAACCGACCGATCGACTGTCAGCCCAAAGTACGCTGGAGCGTTTTCGTCTCGCTGTCGAGCAAACCAGTTTCAGCCGCGTTGGCCACGTCACCGTCAGTGTAGGCTTTAGCCAATTACTTCCTCACGATACGCCAACCGATGTGATCGAACGTGCCGATGAAGCACTTTATTTTGCCAAAGGCCACGGACGTAACCGCGTTGAATGCTACGAGTCTCTCATCGAGAACGGGAATCTGAAGGCCCGCGAAATCGCCAAGGGTGAGGTCGAACTTTTCTGAAACCTGGTTTGCT
>JAVEXE010000049.1:2534-12784 GCA_034004105.1 Azonexus sp.
ACCCGCGTGTGTAGCGGCACAAAAAAATCACCGTCTCGCGTCAGCACCGCCCGCATATTGGGTTCGGCATCGATATGCCGTTTCAAGCGCCGCGCAATCGCCAAGGTTACGTTCTTCTCGTAGGTCCCTCGTCGACCGATCGCCCCCGGATCCTCGCCACCGTGACCAGGATCAAGCATGATCGTGACCAGGCGCTCCACCTTGGACTTTTTCGCAGCGGCACGCCCCTTCTCACCCCCCGGCTGCGCTGAATCCTCGCGAGACTGGGCCAACTCGTGATCAAGGCGCAAAGGCTCCACCGCCTCCTCTCGCCCCTCAAGCAATGCCATTAACGGATCGACCGGATTTTCTGGATAAACATCAAGCACCAGCCGATGGGCGTACTCGGCAACCGGCGTCAAAGAGAATATTTGCGGACGAACTCGCGTCTTCAAGTCCATGACTACGCGAACGACCCCCGGCTTGAAACGCCCTGCACGTAACAGCTTGATATACGGATCATTATCCGCAACCTTGCCGGAGAGACTTTCAAGTACGCTATTGAATTCAATTCCCTCGATATCGACCACCAGACGATCCGGGTTTTCGATGGTGAAATAATTGAATTTCAGCGGTGCGCTATGTTCCAGCGTGACACGCGTGTAATCCTCTGCCGGCCAGATACGTACTGCCAGAATGGACGACGATTTGGCCGCCATGCCACTCAGTGGCGTAACGGACAAAACCAAGGCCGCACCGGTACGCCTTAGAAACTGCCTGCGGTGCGAATCGAGGTGAGAGTCTCTATGCATGACGCCCCCCTGGCGGACAGCGCTTCAAGTTCAGCCAAACGCGCCGAACCGGCGTGTCGCAAATTAACACGGATATCGGCCGACGGCACGCAAGGCTCCGCCTTGTCAGGCCATTCGACCAAACAAATGGATGATGCGTTGAAGTATTCGCCAAAACCCGCATCGAGAAATTCCTCTGGTGACTCGAAGCGATAAAAATCAAAGTGATACAAGTATAAACTCGAAACTACGTAAACTTCAACCAAAGCATAGGTCGGACTTTTCACTGGGCCAGTGTGACCCAGGGCTCGAATCAGGGCTCTAGCCAGCGTGGTCTTCCCTGCCCCCAAGTCGCCTTCCAGAAATATGACCAAGCCGGGCTGCAAGGTTTTCGCCAATCCTGCGCCCAGGCATTGCGTTGCCGCCTCGTCAGGTAATTCAAAAACCGCGGTAACATGAGGAACATGCATGATCAAAACTCCAACGTAGATGCGATAGCACTCAAGGCAAGCATCACAGAAATCGGACGCCAACTGGGTTTTTCCGCCATCGGTGTTGCGCGTGCCGAACCTGGCACTGCCATTGACCGACTGCGTGCATGGCTGGCCGCCGGCATGCACGGGGAGATGGATTATATGGCGCGTCACGCTGAACTACGTGCCAACCCACAACAACTCCAGCCAGGAACGCTCACCGTAATTTCTGCAGCGGTCGACTATCTTCCTCACCGAAAAACCGACAACCTGCCTGAAAATGCCGCGATCTCTCGCTACGCGCAAGGTCGCGATTACCACAAAGTCGTGCGCACTCGACTGCAAAAACTGGCCAGCGCAATCAGCACGTTGGCCGGCCCCTTTGGTTACCGTGTTTTTTCTGATTCCGCCCCCGTGATGGAAGTTGAATACGCCCGCCAAGCCGGTCTGGGTTGGCGGGGAAAACATACGCTGCTACTCTCGCGGCAGGGCTCCTGGCGTTTTCTGGGTGAAATCTATTGCGATCTGCCACTTCCCCCGGATACCCCCATCGATGAACACTGCGGCTCATGTCATGCCTGCCTGGACGCCTGCCCCACCCAAGCCATCATCGCCCCTTACGTGGTGGACGCCAGGCGCTGCATTTCTTACTTGACGATCGAACTCGCTGGCGCCATTCCCGAAGATTTCCGCCCGTTACTCGGCAATCGCATTTATGGATGCGACGACTGCCAGACCTGTTGCCCATGGAATCGTTTTGCCCAAATTGGCGACCGCGAATTTGCCCCGCGCCACGGTCTTGATGCTGCGAGCCTGATTGATCTTTTTGCCTGGACTGAAGCGCTATTCAACGACCGGCTTGCGGGCAATCCCATCCGGCGCATTGGTCATGAGCGCTGGCTGCGAAACATCGCCGTAGCACTTGGCAACGCCCCAAGTGCTCCAGAAATTACTGCCGCATTGAGAAGTCGCGCAAACACATCATCAGCCTTGGTGCGAGAACATGTTCTTTGGGCTTTGCGAAGGCATGAAAACGCCGAAACCCGCCTTTGATTCAGACAAACAACCAAGCGCCTGCCCGCCACCAATCAGCGGGCCAGCGCTCTGCCGGGATCAGCACACCACTCACTCCAGGAGCCGCCGTACAAACGCGCCCCGGGTAAACCGGCAATTTCCATGGCCAGCAGGTTGTGGCAAGCCGAGACGCCTGAGCCACAATAATGCACGACCTGTTCTGCAGGGCGGCCATTCAATATCTGCAGCCACATTTCACGCAAGGCACCGGCCGACTTAAAACAGCCATCAGCGGCAAGATTGTCACGGAAGAAAGCATTGATCGCCCCAGGAATATGCCCACCGACCGGATCAATCGTTTCGTTTTCGCCCCGAAAACGATCCGCTGCACGCGCATCAACCAAGCAGAAACCCAAATCCGGTGCTGTGCGCTGGAGCGTTTTTTCCACGAAACGGACGTCGACCGCAAAATCACGCAAAGACACTGGAAAGTGCGTCGGCGAAGCCAAAGGAAGCGCCTGATCAAGCTCCCCGCCCTGGGCCAACCACGCCTGCCAGCCACCGTCGAGAACGGCCACGGCATCATGCCCCAGCCAGCGAAGTAACCACCACAAACGGGCTGCGATCATCCCTTGAGCGTCGTCATACACGACCACCTGCGTTTGTGGCGAAATGCCGATACCCCCCAGCTTTTCGGCCAGCACCACGGGGTCCGGCAAAGGATGGCGTCCATTACGACCATCCATCGGCCCGGACAAGTCACGGTCACAATGCAGGAAAAAAGCACCAGGTAGGTGCGCCGCCCAGTAAGCACTTTCGCCGTAACCAGTATCAAGCAACTGATGACGCACATCAATGATGCAGCAATCCGGATTGCCCAGTCGATCACGCAACTGGGCGGCAGAAATCAGGGTCGTAAAACTCAATCTTCCGACTCCAGCCACGCATCGGCCTCTGCCGCATCGTCAAAAACCTGCACATCGGCATTAACGAAAGTTTGCGAAATCCAGGCGCTCCAAGTGACCCACTCGCTGTCGGTCACCACCGCAACCCGGTTGAAATCATTGGCATGGGCGCGCGAGAACTTCACCTCTTCCCAAGCGACATCCAGGGTCAGCGTGCCCATCTTGCTCAGATCGAAGAACAGATCCACCGGGCCTTCAAACTTGATCTTGTAATTGACGACTTCCTCGAACTCCCGATAGTCGGCCAAGGTGAATTCGCCAAAGACAGCGACATTGACGCGATGGTTTTTATGGTCGATGACAATCATGATCCTGCTCCTTGGTTGCTTGATGACTTGGTTTTATGGTGCCAGTTTAATCCTGCTCGACCGGGCTGGCACGGGAAAAATGGGTCGCGGCAATACCGGACAAAATGATCAGCCCTATTCCCGCCCAGGCCGATGCTGGCAAGACTTCGCCCCAGAACAGCATCCCGGCGAGACTGGAAAAAATCACCGTGCTGTAGGCGAGCGCCGCCGACATCAGGGTTTTACCGCGAGAGTAGGCGCGGGTCATGGCCAACTGTGCGAGCGTGGCAAATGCCGCAACGCCAAACAAAATCAGCCCGCTATCGCGGTCGACCGCATGAATCTCGGTAAAACTGAGCCAAATCCCCGAACACACGGTCGCTACCAGCGAAAAATAGAAAACCGTCCGCGTTTCCGGTTCTCCCCGCGCCCCGAGTTCGCGCACACTGAAATAAGCCATCCCCGCCAGCACGCCGGAACCCAGACCAATCAAGCCACCCAGCAGTTGTTCCTCATGAAAGGTCGGTTTAAGCAGGAGTGCCACCCCACCCAAGCCAACCGCCAGCGCCCCGAGCATGCCCGTTCGCATGCGCCAGCCTGCCAGCGCCAGATAGAGCGCGAGGAATATTGCCGAGGTGTAGTTCAGTGTCACTGCCGTAGCCAATGGCAACAATGTGATTGCATGAAAATAGGCCAACAAAGCGGAGAAACCCACCAGACCACGGGTAATCTGCCAGCGCCAATGCGGTGTCGCCAGCGCCACCCCCCGGAGTCGCACCAGCCCGAACATCAGCAGCAAAGCAATGAAACTTCGCCAGAACGTGATTTCAACCGCGCTGTGCGTCTGGGCTGCCAACTTGACGCATACGCCCATGCAGGCAAAGAGAAAACTGGCAACAATCATCCACAAGGATTGCATGCTTCAACTCAGAAGGGAGCGAAAAAATGGCACCGGATTTTTACCCGGTGCCACGGTCGACCGCAAAAAAACACGAAAAACGGCAGCAGAAAATTACCGTGCCTCGATATCCTTTTGCAGGATACGCCGATAAAACTCGTGAAAATGCTGCATGCCGTCTTCCATCGGACTCTGATACGGCCCGACTTCGTTACGCCCAGCTGCCAGCAAGGCCTTGCGACCACAATCCATGCGCTCACCGATATCGTCGTCCTCGATAGCCGTTTCCATATAGGCGGCACGCTCAGCTTCGATGAACTCACGCTCGAAATCGACGATTTCCTCTGGGTAATAAAACTCGACCACATTCATCGTCTTATCTACGCCCTGCGGGATCAGCGTCGACACCACCAGCACGTGCGGATACCACTCGACCATCACATTGGGGTAATAAGTCAGCCAGATCGCCCCTTGCGGCGGGGTCTCGCCGCGGTCGCCGTAATATTCACGCACAACCTTCTGCCATTTGTCGTACACCGCCGAACCGGACTTCATCAACGAGGTGATGCCGACCTTCTGCACCGAATACCAGTCGCCAAATTGCCAGCTCAAGTCATCACAGGTGACGAAATTACCGAGACCAGGGTGGAACGGAACGACGTGATAATCCTCCAGGTAGACCTCAATGAAGGTCTTCCAGTTGTAGTTGCATTCGTGCATCTCGACGTGATCGAGCTTGTAGCCGGTGAAATCGAGATCCCGCGCAACCGTCATACCCGCCAGATCGGCATTGGCCGAACGCGGGCCCTTGAACAACAGGCCATTCCAGTTTTCCAGCCTAGCCTTATCGAGATTGAGGCAGGGATTTTGCGGAAAATGTGGTGCCCCGATCAGTTGACCGGAAGATTCATACGTCCAGCGGTGGATCGGACAGACAATCGGCCCTTCCAGTCGGCCCGAGCCCTGGAGCATGATCGCCTGACGATGACGGCAGACGTTGGACATCTGCCAGATTCCCGCGTTGGGGCCATCCTGACCACCATTGAGCAGCATCTGGCCATGATCTTTCCATTCCAGCGTGCGATAATCTCCCGCCTCAGGCACCATCAACTGGTGACCGACATAGCCCGGACCGTCATCGAAGATGAGTTTTTTCTCCAATGCGTAAATCCGTTCGTCGAAATACCAGTCCACCGGCAGTTGGGAAACTGCGGGTGCCAACCGGGACAAAGTTGCCATGTCGGACATTCCAAGCCTCCAGCGGGTTAAAGGGCGAGATTTTAACCCGAATTTGACCAGATGACCCGGTATGGAGTATTTTCACGCGTTTCCCAAATTCGTTAGCCATGGACCTGACGCGGTCCTCGATATCCGCATGGCACTGAAAAATCCCTTGACCGCAACCCGATGGAGGCACGGTGACACCCTTTGCTGACTGGATGGCCGCTACTCAGGCGCGCACCGAAACTGCCCTGAATCACTTCCTGCCCGGCAAGGACTGCATCCCCTCCCGCCTGCACGATGCCATGCGCTACGCCACCCTCGGCGGTGGCAAGCGTGTGCGCCCACTGCTGGTTTTTGCCGCCGGCGAACTGACCGGCGCAGCGGCTGAAAAACTGGATGCCGTCGCCAGTGCTGTTGAACTCATTCATGCCTATTCGCTGGTCCATGATGACCTTCCCTGCATGGACGACGATACCCTGCGTCGCGGTCGACCGACCTGTCATGTCGAATTTGATGAAGCAACTGCCCTGTTAGTCGGAGACAGCCTGCAAACGCTGGCTTTCGAATTGCTGGCCAGCCAGCCCCTGGCCGAAGGAAAGCAACAACTGGAAATGATCGCCCTGCTGGCGCATGCCAGCGGCTCACGGGGCATGGCCGGTGGCCAGGCAATTGATCTTGCATCCGTTGGCAAGCCTTTGGAACAGCCCGAGCTGGAATTGATGCATGCCTTGAAAACCGGCGCCTTGATCCGTGCTTCGGTGCTGCTGGGGGCGCTGACCGGTCAAGCACTAACCAACGCAGAACGCCTGCAACTGGATCGTTTTGCCAAACGCGCCGGCCTGTTGTTCCAGGTCGTCGACGACATTCTCGACTGCACCGCCAGCACCGCCACACTGGGCAAAACCGCCGGCAAAGACGAAGCCGCAGACAAACCCACCTATGTTGCCCTGCTCGGCCTGGAGGGCGCCCGTCGCTACGCCGACGAACTGCGAACCGAAGCGTTAGCTGCGTTGTCTCTGTTTGGCGAGCGGGCAACACGGCTGACCCAACTCGCCGACTTCATCTGCCATCGGTCCTTCTGAATATGAGCTACCCGCTGCTGGAATCCCTCGCGAGCCCCCATGACCTGCGCCAACTGGAGCGCAAACAGCTTATCCAATTATCCAGCGAACTCCGCGATTTCCTGATTGAATCAGTTTCCCAAACCGGCGGGCATCTGTCGTCCAATCTGGGCACCGTGGAACTCACGATTGCCCTGCACGCGGTCTACGACACCCCGGAAGATCGCCTGGTCTGGGACGTTGGCCATCAGTGCTACCCGCACAAAATCCTTACCGGACGACGTGATGGCATGGCCAAGCTACGCATGCGCCACGGCATCGCCGGCTTCCCCAAGCGCTGTGAAAGCGAGTTTGACACCTTTGGCGTCGGTCACTCGTCGACGTCCATTTCAGCCGCGCTCGGCATGGCGCTTGCCGCCAAACTGAAAGGTGAAGCGCGCAAAGTGGTCGCCGTCATTGGCGATGGTGCCATGTCGGCAGGGATGGCGTTTGAGGCCTTGAACAATGCCGGCGTTGCTGATGCCGACATGCTCGTCATTCTCAATGATAACGAGATGTCCATCTCACCTCCCGTCGGTGCGCTGAACAACATTCTCACGCGCCTCACCTCAAGCAAGACCTACAACGTCGCGCGTGAAGCGGGTCGCCACATGCTGGGCTTTGCGCCACCACTACTCGAACTCGCCCGACGCGCTGAAGAACACGTCAAAGGCATGATTGCCCCCGGCACACTTTTCGAAGAGTTCGGCTTCCACTACTACGGGCCCATCGATGGCCACGACCTTGATGCCCTCATTCCAACACTGGAAAACCTGAAAAAACTCAAAGGGCCAAAATTCCTGCACGTCATCACCAAGAAAGGGCAGGGCTACAAACTGGCCGAGAGCGACCCCATTCTGTATCACGGGGTTGGCAAATTCACCGCCACCGAGGGGATCGCGACAAGCAAGGGCGGCGGCAAGCTCACCTACACCCAGGTTTTTGGTGACTGGCTTTGCGATATGGCCAAGAGCGACCCACGGCTGGTTGCCATCACACCGGCGATGCGTGAAGGCTCGGGCATGGTTCGGTTTGCCAATGAACACGCAGACCGCTATTTCGACGTCGGCATCGCTGAGCAGCACGCCGTCACCTTCGCCGCCGGCCTGGCCTGCGAAGGCCTGAAACCAATCGTTGCGATTTACTCAACCTTTCTGCAACGCGGCTACGACCAACTGGTCCACGATGTCGCCCTGCAGAATTTACCTGTCGTTTTCGCCGTTGACCGCGGCGGCCTGGTCGGTGCGGACGGCCCCACCCATCACGGCACCTTTGATCTCTCCTTCACCACCTGCATTCCCAACATGGTGGTCATGGCTCCCGCCAACGAAGCCGAATGCCGGCAGATGCTGTCCACCGCCTATGCGCTTGATTGCCCGACCCTGGTTCGCTACCCACGCGGCGCGGGTACCGGCGTGCTACCGGGCAAGGACCTCGACACGCTGCCCGTTGGCAAAGGCGAGATTCGCCGGCAAGGCAAGAATGTGGCGCTGCTCGCCTTTGGCAGCCTGGTCGCCGCCGCCGAAGCCGCTGGCGAAGCCCTCGATGCCACCGTCGTCAATATGCGTTTCGTCAAACCCCTTGATGTTGACCTGATCATCGAACTGGCCGGGAACCATTCCCTGCTCGTCAGCATCGAAGAAAATGCCGTGATCGGCGGTGCAGGCGCTGAAATTGAGCGCGTGCTTGGCGAACGCGGACTGAACGTGGCGGTGCTACGTCTCGGCCTGCCGGATCGCTTTATTGATCATGGCGAACAGGGTCAGCTCCTCGCCGAGCTTGGCCTCGACAAGGACGGCATCGTGCGTAGCGTGCGCGAACGCCTGACCCAATAAACCTCACCCACAGAACAGCCCAATGACTGCAACCTGCATCCCCGACGTACAAAGCTCCGCCGATACCCGCCAAATCGCCATCAACAAGGTCGGCATCAAGTCCATTCGCCACCCGATCAAGGTCCAGGATAAATCGGAAGGCATCCAGCACACCATCGCAACGTTCAACATGTATGTCGGTCTGCCGCATAACTTCAAGGGCACGCACATGTCGCGCTTCGTGCAGATCCTGAACAGCCATGAACGTGAAATCTCGGTAGAGAATTTCCCGGTCATGCTACGCGAGATGGTTGAACGTCTCGAAGCCGAAACCGGCCACATCGAGATGAATTTCCCCTTCTTCATCAACAAGACTGCGCCAGTTTCCGGCGTCCAGAGCCTGCTGGATTACGACGTCACCTTCCTCGGCGACATTCGCGATGGCGAAATTGTCACTTCCGTCAAAGTCGTTGTCCCGGTCACCAGCCTTTGCCCTTGCTCGAAAAAGATTTCCGAGCGCGGCGCACACAATCAGCGCTCACATGTCACCGTGACCGCACGGACCAATGAGTTCATGTGGATCGAAGAACTGGTCCAACTGGTCGAATCGGAAGCCTCCTGCGAGCTTTACGGCCTGCTCAAGCGCCCGGATGAGAAATACGTCACCGAACGCGCTTACGACAATCCCAAATTTGTCGAAGACATGGTCCGCGACGTCGCCGCCCGCCTCAATGCCGAAGCCCGCATCGACGCCTACGTTGTCGAGTCAGAAAATTTTGAGTCAATTCACAACCACTCAGCTTACGCATTGATCGAACGCGACAAGAAAAATGGCTAATTTCTGCGGTCGACCGTAGAAATGGCAAAAAAAGGAGGCTGCAGCCTCCTTTTTTTGCCAACGCTTCAGCGAATAAAAAAGGGGCCGAAGCCCCTTTTTCATGTCTTGCAGCAAACCGTCGATCAGGCAGCAGCCTTCTTCGCCGGCAGTTTTTCCTTGATACGAGCCGACTTGCCCGAACGCTCGCGCAGGTAGTACAGCTTGGCGCGACGCACGTCACCGCGACGCTTGACTTCGATCGAAGCAACCAACGGCGAGTAGGTCTGGAAAGTACGCTCGACGCCTTCACCAGAAGAAATCTTGCGGACGATAAAGTTCGAGTTCAGGCCACGGTTACGCTTGGCAATGACCACGCCTTCGTAAGCCTGCAGACGCTCGCGGTTACCTTCCTTGACCTTCACCTGAACGACGACGGTGTCGCCGGGGGCAAATTCGGGGATGGTTTTACCCAAACGGGCAATTTCTTCTTGCTCAAGTTGTTGAATCAGGTTCATGTGAGATCCTTGAATTTATAAACACTTACTCACCGCATTGCTCCTCTTCGGCAATTTCCGCAAGGAGTTGCGCTTCTTCCGTAGTCAAACTACGTTGCGCCAGCCATTCCGCGAACAGCGCCGGGCGACGCCCCCGGGTCCGCACCAGCGACTGCTTGAGTCGCCAGCGACGAATTTTTTGGTGATCACCAGACATTAAAACCGCCGGCACCGATTGCCCTTCATAAATCTCGGGGCGGGTGTAGTGCGGGCAATCCAGCAAACCACCGACAAACGAATCTTCCACCGCCGAAGCCGCATCACCAAGCACCCCTGGCAACTGCCGCACGACAGCGTCAATCAGCACCATCGCCGGCAATTCGCCACCCGACAG
>JAVEXE010000297.1:0-2785 GCA_034004105.1 Azonexus sp.
CTTGGGCAAAATTGCAACATGTATTCTCTCGGACTGTATCCGCCAGACAGTTTTTCCATCGTTCGGGGTGGACCGCAGGATATGGGCGCAAAGGAAATCCTGCCCCAAGCCGCCTGGTATTTTTTTTCTGAATGGGTGGCGGTGCCAAAGCCGGGGTTGCCGTTGGCGGGGTTTTCGGCTTCCTTGGCCATTGAGGAAGATCTTTCTACCTGGGCTTCTACTGCCATGGCTCAGGCCAGGGATTATCCGCCGCTGATCTGGCTTGCCGCGCCGGAGGTGTTGCGGTCAGCTTCGTGGTCTGCTGATGGGGAAAAAATTGTTCATCAGGGTAAACGCTTGAATTGGGCAACGGTTCCGCGTTTGCCGTTGAACGGCAGTTGGCTTGATGCGTCGTCTTTGGCCTTTTTTTGCGGTCGACCGTTGAAATTGCGTGGTTTTGCCGAGGTGGACGAGGCGTCTTTTCGCGTCAAAAGTCTCTGGCCCGAGGATTTTTGCCTGCCTGAATCTGTGCCGGATACGTTTGTCCCGGCGTTGCTGTCGCACGAGTTGTCTCAAGATTCGGCAGCAAGCCGCTTGCGTGCCTGGGTGCGCGCCTTGCCGGAGGGTGGTGCCAGGGCTGGCTTTTCGGTGGAAAGGCTTTGGCAGCGCAGTGCGGGAAGTTCAATTATGCCTGGCCAGCCTTTCATCGGGGCCATGCTCAATGGTGCGCAAGGCGATGATGATGAGGCACATGGCGGGCATTTTGCGCTGATGACCGGGCAGCTTGGGCCGGGTGGGGCATTGGATGATTGTCTGGTCTACAACTTTTATACGCTGGATGCGGAAAGCGAGAAAGGCATCATCGCTGCGCCAGTGCCGCTGGACGTTTATCTTGGCGACCTGAATGCGGGTCAGGCCTGGTATCGACCCTCGTGCATGATGCTGGCGACGCTGCGTGACGCGCGCTGTGCCTGGTATCTGCAATCGGCCCTGGGGCGGGTGTTCAACCAGTTCTACCGGCATCAGTTCAGCTATCAGCACGCGCGGGCCAATTGTGCCGGGATATCGATCACGACGTTGCGTCAGATAGGTTGGCCTGTGCCCGAGGCCGGGCCGGAAAGCCGGCTGCTGGCTTTTCCGGCGGCGTTGTTGAGTGCGCTGCAGGAGGGCAGTATTGCCCGGGGTAAGGCGGTTTTCGATTATCTGACCGAGGACAGGACCAAGCTTTACCCGGCTGTGGCGTTTGAGCAATTGACGGCGGATTTGTGGTGCCGCTTGGTGCAGGGTGCGGCGAGTGGCAAGGCTGGCAGCTCTTCCAAGCTGATCGACGCGTTGACCGAGGATGTCGATCAGTTGCTATTGCTCCGGGTGCCGCAGTTTCCCTCCAGTCGTGCTTGGGGTGACTGGCCGGTCGCTTCGGCGAAGGAATATCGTGCCCGAATTCCGGTTGACCCCAAGAAACGAAAAATCATCCCGGTGCCAGCGCGCCCCTTCCCGGCACACTTGCGCGACCCGCTGACCCCGCCTGAGCCGCCGCTGCGCTCGGATCGTTTGCTCAGCGGCTTGTCGATCACGGCTTTGTTGTCTGGGCTGCTGGCGGTCTACCTGGCTTTCTTCTGAGGCATAATCCACCCCGATGCTTGCCTACATTTTCCGCCGCCTCCTGTACGCCATTCCCATCCTGATCGGCGTCAATCTGATTACCTTTGCCTTGTTTTTCGTGGTGAATACACCCGACGACATGGCGCGTATGCAATTGGGGGTAAAGCGGGTGACCCCGGAGGCCATTGAAAAATGGAAGATGGAGCGGGGTTACGACAAGCCCTTGTTCGTCAATTCTGCCGCTTCCGGGCTGTCGACCGTAACTGACACCATCTTTTTCGAGAAATCGGCGCGCATGTTTGTCGGCGATTTTGGCCGGGCCGAAGACGGGCGCGATATTGCCCGTGAAATCGGCGCTAGGATGGGGCCATCGCTGGCCATCGCCATTCCCACCTTTTTGCTGGGCTTGTTCGTGACGGTCAGTTTTGCGCTGATTCTGTCTTTCTTTCGCGCCACCGCCTTTGACCTTTGGGGGGTGGTGCTGTGCGTGGCGATGATGTCGATTTCCGGTTTGTTTTACATCATTGGCGGTCAGTATCTGATTGCCAAGGTCTGGAAATTGGTACCCATTTCGGGTTTCGGAGACGGTCTGGATGCCTGGCGGTTTCTGGTTTTGCCGGTCTTCATCGGGGTTGTTTCCGGCATTGGTTCGTCGACGCGCTGGTATCGCACCATCTTTCTTGAGGAGGTGAGCAAGGATTACGTGCGGACGGCGCGGGCCAAGGGCTTGGCCGAAACGGTGGTGTTTTACCGGCATATCCTGCGTAATGCATTGATTCCCATCCTGACCGGGGTGGTGGTGGTGATTCCCCTGTTGTTTATGGGCTCGCTGTTGACGGAGTCTTTTTTTGGTATTCCCGGCTTGGGCAGTTACACCATCGATGCGATCAATGCCCAGGACTTTGCCGTGGTGCGCTCCATGGTATTCATCGGCTCGGTGCTGTACATCATCGGGCTGATCCTGACCGATATTTCCTACACCCTGGTCGACCCGAGGATACGCTTCTCATGAGCGATTTTCAGGTTGTCGTCTTGTGGTCTGATGTGCTGGTCTGGCTGCTGGTTGCCGTCGTTGTTCTGCTGGCGGTGGTGGTCCGGCGCAGCCCGCCGATGCTGACTGCCTGGCAGCGGGTTGGGCGCAGCCGTAGCGGCATGGCCTCCGGCACCTTGCTGATGTGTTTTGTGCTGGTCGGTTTGCTGGATT
>JAVEXE010000298.1:0-2784 GCA_034004105.1 Azonexus sp.
ACGCCTCGATAAATTTCTTCTTGTGAAAGCACGTGCAGGACGATGCGTTCATCCGTCAGGATACGGTTCAGGTAATCCACCAGTGGTGTGTAAATTGCACGGGTTTCTTCCTGGCCCAGATAGGCAAAAACACCAAGGCTCAAGGGGCATCGTAAATCGTTGGCATTAGCCGCTTGCGGCAGGATTGCTGCGGTCAACAGCAGTAAGAGGCCAAAAAACGGAATCCGGTCAGGAAAATGTCGGGTGAAAAAATGTCGCACGATCAATCTATCGGAAGTGTTTACCGGATCATACCGTGGTACGAGGCGGCGCGCTGCCGAGCGAGGGCTGTCAGGTAAAGGCTGGCAGGGTATACTTCAAGCCATTCATTTTTCGGGAGAGAGGCAAGATGGCATCCGTCAATAAGGCAATCATCGTTGGCAATCTGGGGCGAGACCCAGAGGTTCGTTATACCGCCACGGGTGATGCCATGTGCAATATTACCGTGGCAACGACGGAGAGCTGGAAGGACAAGGCGACCGGCGAGAAGAGAGAAATGACCGAGTGGCATCGGATTTCCTTTTTTGGAAGACTGGCAGAGATCGCAGGGCAGTATCTGAAAAAAGGTTCGCAGGTTTACGTCGAAGGTAGCATTCGTACGCGTAAGTGGACCGATAAAGACGGCCAGGAGCGTTACACAACCGAGATTCGTGCTGACGAGATGAAAATGCTGGGCTCCCGTCAAGGGATGGGCGCTCCCATGTCGTCCGGTGGCGGTTACGACGAACCCGCTGATTACGCACCCGCCCCGCCAAAAAACAAACCCAAGCCATCATTTGACGATCTCGGTGACGACATACCATTCTGAGACCGTTTTTTCTGATTTTCCCCTACTGCAAGGGAAGTACGCATGAGCAAGGCCATTACCTTCAAGATTCTTGAGGACATTGCCAAGGATTTGTCCGGGGAGGAGATTACCTTCCCGACCTTTCTTGATATCACTTTCCAGGTTCGGACAGCCCTGAAAGATCCCAATCTGAGTGTTGATCAACTCGCACGGCTTGTTGGTGCCGAGCCTTTGATGAGTGCCAAGATCATTCGCATGGCCAATTCTGTCGCGCTCAATCCATCAGGGCGCGAAGTGGCCGATGTCAAGAATGGCATCGTCCGTGTGGGTATGGAAGCCGTTCGCACGGTGTCTTTTGCTGTGGCGATGGAGCAGTTGCTGAAATCCAAGCAAATGCAGCCTTTCGAAGGCTTGTCGCGCAGACTTTGGGAGCACACGGCTCATGTTGCCGCTTTGGCGCGAGTATTGGCGCGCAAGGTCGCTCGCATCAACGGGGACGAAGCGATGTTTACCGGGTTGGTGCACGATATCGGGGTGTTTTACCTGATGTCGCGAGCCGCGGGGTTTCCCGAACTGGTGGCGGACAAAGCCGAATTGCACGGCCTCCTCGTTGGCTGGCACGACAATATCGGCCATGCTTTGCTGACCGCATTGGGGTCGCCGGAGCAGGTCGTGCTGGCTGTGCAGGAGCACGAGACCGACCGGGAAATCAAGGCGGTACGCAGTCTATCCGATGTCATCTACGTAGCTAACAAGATTGCCAACCGTACCTCTAGTTGGCGTGACCCTGAATACGACGCAGCTATTGATACCTCGATGCTTGAAGAACTTTTCGACGCTGAAACACTGGCGTCGATAATCGAAGAGTCAGAGGAAGAGGTTGCCTCACTGAAAGCTGCCTTGGGTGGTTGACTCAGCGTCTTACTGAGGCGACTCAGAGACGGCGAATTTTTTCCAACAGTGCGGTGGTCGAGGTTTCGTGCAGGAAGGGGATGGAGTGCACATCCCCCCCCCAGCCACGGACTTCCGTGCAGCCCACGATTTTGTCGACTGACCAGTCGCCACCCTTGACCAGTACATCGGGGCGGCAATCCAGGATGCGCTGCAAAGGCGTATCTTCGTCGAACCAGGTCACCAGCGACACGCAGCCCAAGGCCGCCATCACCGCCAATCGATTTTCCAGCGGATTCACGGGCCGGTCATCCCCCTTGCCCAGTCGTTTGACCGAAGCATCGCTATTGAGCGCGACAATCAGACTCGTGCCAAGCGCCGCCGCTTGCGCCAGATAGGTCACATGGCCGCGGTGCAGGATGTCAAAACAGCCGTTGGTGAACACCAAAGGTCGGGGCAGTTGCGCGGATCTTGCGGTCAACTGCTCGGGTGGGCAGATTTTGCTTTCGAAATCGGGGAGGGGGTAGGTCATGGTAGGGGATGGAGAATTGATGGGTCAGAGTGTGGCAGGTGGTTTGTCTGTGGGCCAAGATAGGCGAGAATAACGGACTCTTGTTTTGATCCGGGCGCGGTCAATGTTGCATTTCGTGACAAGCGTATCAAATTTGCCCACTCAAGATGAGGCTAGACCCAACCAGAGGATGGTTCAGATATGCTGCTAATGATCGATAACTATGACAGTTTCACCTACAACCTTGTCCAGTATTTTGGTGAGTTGGGGCAGGTGGTGAAGGTGTTTCGGAATGACGAAATCACGCTGGCGGAGATTGCGCGCCTGCGGCCAGAGTATCTGGTCATCTCGCCGGGGCCGTGTGCGCCGGCTCAGGCGGGGGTTTCGCTGGCGGCGATCAAGGAGTTTGCCGGCAAGATTCCCTTGTTGGGGGTGTGTCTGGGGCATCAGTCCATTGGTGAAGCCTTTGGCGGGCGCATTGTGCATGCGCAGACCTTGATGCACGGCAAGGTTTCTGCGGTCCACCACAAAAATATCGGGGTTTTCCGGGATCTGC
>JAVEXE010000299.1:0-2782 GCA_034004105.1 Azonexus sp.
GGCACACCGAAAGTCTGCTCACAAGTTGTCAAGACTGAACCGATAAGGGACTAAGGCTCAATGCACGGCTTTCCAGGCCACATATTCCGTCGGGCGCAGACCGTAACGCGCCAGCACACCTTCGTGAAGTCGTCGGAGTTCTTCGATGAGCAGCGCCTGCACATCACCCTGTTCCGGCTGCGGCACCTGTGCAGCCACTGCTTGCCGAATCTGGCTGAGCGGATCAATCTCCGGATGCCTGACGACCTCGCGCAGGGTTTCTTTGATGAAGTCACGCCAGGCCAGGCGTAGCGGGTCCGGTTCAGCCAGATCCTGTTTGATTGCCAGATACTCCTGCATCGAACGCTCGTAAGCCCAGACGTATAAATCGCGCAGTAGCTCGACGCGCGTCATTTCATAGACGCCCAACGTAGCGCGGCTATAAGCTTGTTCCGGCACATCGAGAAACGTCAGCGGACACAGGTTTGCGCGAAACAGCGGCAGATTGGCGGCCAGTCGCGAAGTCCGCTTATTGATATCGGCAAAGGGCTGCAGATAGGGCAAATGCACCATCATGAAAAATGACTGCTCGAACGGGTCACGAATCTGACTGGCCTTGGCGAGCAGCATATCCAGTACATCGTCGATCTGCTGCGGCGTGGATAGGGGGCGATAAACGCTTTTGCCAATATCGACCGCGTGTTGCCGAATTCGACCCTCATCCGCCGGGTTGGGCAACAGGTTCTCCGCCAAGGCACTGTGCAGATTCATCAGGGTATAACGGTTGAACCCGGCACTGTCGACGTTTTCAACCAACAGTTCGATTGCCGTCTTGTGGTTCAGAATCATCTGCGTTTCGATGGTGCCCTTGCCCTGGGCCACCTTGCCGTGCTCGATCAGTTCGCGTGTATCCAGGCGGGAATAGGTATTACCTTCCAGATGGCTGGACGCCCAAGACAAATCGATCAGCAAACGATTCAGAATGGCGCGACTGTAGGTGCCAGCCGGCGCACTCCGATCAACGGTTCTGCCCATCTTGTGCAACTGCCTGCGCAGGGACTCGGACAAATACCCGGTTTGATTGGGACGATAGGCATCCAGGAAATCACGCTGATAGCCAACGGGCTTACGGGCTTCGGGCGGCAAATTGATGTACGCGAGGATATCCTGGCTATCAGCAGAAAGCGGGATGTAGCTAGGGAAGTCCTCACTGCTGACACGTAGGGAATCGGCCGCAACAACACGGGAGCCAGCGCCAAAATAGCGCCGGGCTCTGCCTTCACCTTGGGCACTGATTTGTCCCCGCTCAATCAACTGCGCAATCAGCCGCTGCGCCGTGCGCCGGGCAATGGCAGGGTGGCGGGTCAGAAGCTCGGCCAGCGTTAATCCAGATTCTGAAATCTGGATGCTGTGGAGTAAGTCAGTGGTGTGTGAGATTGCCATTTGGCACCGTTTCGAGTCGGACTGGCGCTATTTTGGCGCAGTTTTATGAACTGCGCCAAAATTTTAGCGATGGCGTGAGGCCACCGTATTCGGTTTGTTCCGGCCCGGTATCCAGCTGTTCGACATCCTGATTCTTCGCTGCGCATGGGTCGGAGAGCAGCAGATGCCTGATAGCGGTTATCCAGGTGCTTGGCTGATTACTGCATTGCTACACTGCGGGATTCCATTCTGCCTCCGCTGCGACTTTTTGTCCTCATTCAAGGCGGTGACCACGTTCAGAAACGGGGTTTGGCGTCATGACAAAACAGTGCCGGAAGAGCGATATCTCTTGTTAACCTGAGTAAGGCTGTGCATAACAGCAAAAAATCCGGCAATCAAAGTAATGCCCAGTTGATAGGTCAAGGAGCAAATTCAGGCTTTCAGGCTGCCAATGCTCGTAAGACATCCGGATGCGACTGCGCCACCCGAAGTAGTGTTTTTGCCGCGCCAGAAGGCTCACGCCGGCCTTGCTCCCACTCCTGTAGCGTGCGTACCGACACGCCCATCAGTTCGGCAAATTGCG
Organism: Azonexus sp.; assembly: GCA_034004105.1. Lineage (GTDB taxonomy): Bacteria > Pseudomonadota > Gammaproteobacteria > Burkholderiales > Rhodocyclaceae > Azonexus. The sequence goes on from JAVEXE010000299.1 coordinate 1,985, forward strand.
ACTGCGATAACCGGGAGGTCAAGCGGGCCTTGGCCACCGGCGAGTCCACAACCCGACCATCCCGGCTCACCATCGATACCCGGCCAAGCTTGCCGGACTGCATTTCCTGCGCGGCTTGCCGCAATTCGGCATCAAGATCGCGCCCTGCATCGCGGGCCATCAATTCGGCTTCAGTCAATTTCGGCATGATCTGCCAGCTCCCGTAATAAATTTAGCGTTGCCGCAGAAATGTTCTCCTGAGCACTCTTGGCATAAACCGTCAAAAGCCAGATACGCCCCTTGGCGTCCTGCACGTAATAGAGCACCCTCACGCCACCCCGCTTGCCCATACCGGCCCGCGACCAGCGCAACTTGCGCACCCCGCCGGAACCCAGCACCACATCACCCGCTTTACTGTCTTTCGACAGGTGGCGCTGCAATGCAGCCAACTCTTCGTCGCTAAAATAGTCCCTCGCGTAGCGGGTGAAGAGGGGGAGTTCGATGAAGGTGTGCATGTAGGCATTATACGTCGTTGCCGTATATGTACAAGCTATTGCCATGGGTGCGGCGCACACCAGCCTGTCTTCCTGTTCCTCAAGCGTCATGTTCGATACAGTGATCGGTTCTAGGGATGAAATACCGCTCAGCCTGAGGCAGTTTGATCAAGCTGTGGCCTGCCTTGCTCTCATGACTGCGAAAGCCGCATAACGAGAACCGCGATTCCTTTGTTCAGGCTCACTCGGCTGGCATTGCGGCTGCCCGAGCTGAACACCTGTGCGGCCGCTTTCTGGCGTCATCTTGTACGCGGGCTGTCGGCCA
>JAVEXE010000300.1:0-2778 GCA_034004105.1 Azonexus sp.
GACGGGTACGGATCTCACGCTTGCGCGCCTCAAGGTCACCCAGTGTGTATTCCGGATCAATCGCATCGACTTCAAGACTGAAACCATACTGTGCCTTGAACACCGGCTTGGCTCGGACAAGCAATTTAATGCCGGGCGCAATACTCGCCCCGGTTGCCTGCTCAAAGGCCGGCAGGATTTTGCTGGCGGTATTGGCCCAGATGCTGGCACGAGCCGTTGCAAGAACACTACCCTCGGTATTTCGCTCAGAGACTTCGAGATAGACGTGGCCATTCTTGCTTCTCGCCTCGACGACCTCAACGACAGTCCAAACGCCCGCACGAAACGCCTGAGCAACGGCTTGCGCAACGCCAGCCAGAAGCTGCGACAAGCGCATGGCGCTCCTGGCCACCGCCAACTCTCCCCCGGAGGCATCGGGCAGCGCCAATTCGCGCCCGGCTGGGTTTGCCGTCGAGACAGGCGGTTTAACGCCCGAAGGTAACCAGGCGCGAAAAGGGGCAATGTCGACACCTTCTGGAACAAACCATTTTCTGGCGGCGGCATCCCAGCGCGCACCAAGCGCCTTGGCGTCGTCTTTTTGTTTGAAGGGAACGTCGAGAAAGGTATTCGGCATCGTATTCGAATGACCACAAAGGAGGCGAAGTCTACCCTGCTATTTGACAATTCGCCGCATCGGACACTTTTTGCCCTTGATTGCGGTTGACCGCAAATGCTTGGTCAGCCCATGCAGCCATGGGACAATGACGCTCTTACACCCGGAAAACCACCATGCACCCGCGCAACAAGAACGCCGACGGCTACGACCTGGCGGCATTGACGGCCACATCCGCCGCGCTCGCCCGATTCCACAAAACCACGCCGGATGGCAAAGCCACCATCGACTTCGCCAATCCGGCAGCGGTCAAGGCGCTCAATCGTGCCATCCTGATGCACCATTACGGCGTCAAGGGCTGGGAAATCCCGGAAGGCTATCTCTGCCCACCGATTCCTGGTCGTGCCGATTACATTCACGCCCTGGCCGACCTGCTGGCTTCCTGCAACAAAAAAACCATCCCGACCGGCCCCGGCGTGCGCGCGCTGGATATTGGCACGGGTGCCAACCTGGTCTACCCGCTGATCGGCCATGCCGAATATGGCTGGTCCTTCCTCGGCACCGACATCGACGAAGCCGCGCTTGCCAATGCGCGGAAAATCCTGAGCAAAAACCCGGAACTCGACGACTGCATCGAGTTACGCCATCAACCCGTCTGGGACAACATCTTCACCGGCCTGCTACGCTCTGGCGAAAATTTCGATGTCTCCTTGTGCAATCCGCCCTTTCACAACTCGCCCGATGAGGTCCTGGCCGTGAGCCAGCGCAAGTGGAACAACCTGGGCAAGCCAGGCGCAAAGAAAGGCAGCGCACAGCCGCGCCTCAATTTCGGGGGTGGCGGCACGGAACTCTGGTGCAATGGTGGCGAACGCGCCTTCGTCAAATCGATGATCGAGCAAAGTACCCAGATACCCAAACGCGTTTTGTGGTTCACAACACTGCTCTCAAAAGCCGATAACCTGGTTCATATCGAAGCCGAGTTAAAAAAAGCCAAGGTGGTCGAATCCCGTATCCTGCCGATGACCCAAGGCCAGAAGCAGAGCCGCATCGTCGCCTGGACTTTCTGCGCCAACGGAGAGCGCGAAAAATGGCGGCGTGAACGCTGGGCCATGACGCCTGACCCGACCGCCCCGCAGGCTTCTGCGGTCGACCCCGTATAATCAAAGCTTTTCAAACTGGAATTTGCCTGTGTCCGACCGCCTCGCCGTCCTGCCCCAATACCTGCTCCCCAAGCAGGCGCTGACCGTTCTCGCTGGCAAACTTGCCAGTGCGCAAGCCGGAGCGATGACTACCTCGGTCATCCGTTGGTTTATTGGCCGTTACGGGGTCAACATGGCTGAAGCCGCCAATCCTGACCCGGCCAGCTATCAGAGCTTCAACGAATTCTTTACCCGCCCGCTGAAGGCGGGTGCCCGGCCCTTTGCCGATGCCGACTTTCTCTGCCCGGTCGACGGCGCGATCAGCCAGTTTGGTGCCATTGAACGTGACCAGATATTTCAGGCCAAGGGCCACAGCTACTCGACGGCGGCATTGCTCGGTGGCGACCGCGAGTTGGCTGCACAATTTGAAAATGGCAGTTTCGCGACGCTGTATCTCAGCCCGCGGGACTACCACCGGATTCACATGCCCTGCGCCGGCAAGCTGACGCGCATGATCCACGTCCCCGGCGAATTATTCTCGGTCAATCCGACAACCGCACGCGGCGTTCCCGGTCTGTTTGCCCGCAACGAACGCGTGGTCTGTGTTTTCGATTCAGCATTCGGCCCCTTTGCCCTGGTGCTGGTTGGTGCGACCATTGTCGGCAGCATGGCGACCGTGTGGCACGGTGTGGTCAACCCGCCGCGCCCCGGCGTTGTCCGCGAATGGCGTTACGACGGCGAAACCAGCATCAACCTGGAAAAGGGTCAGGAAATGGGCCGTTTCCTGCTGGGCTCCACCGTGGTCATGACCTTCCCGAAAAACACCCTGCAATTCAATCCGACCTGGGCACCCGCTGGGGCGATTCGCATGGGTGAGGCAATGGGACAATTGAGTCATTCATGAGCCCTGCCGATCTCAGTCGACGACGCAAAGGCATTGCCACGCTCGATGAACTTGGCGAATTCGATGTCATCATTGACGTCCGTTCGCCCGCTGAATTTGCTGACGACCATATTCCTGGGGCCATTTCCTGTCCGGTACTCGAC
>JAVEXE010000301.1:0-2774 GCA_034004105.1 Azonexus sp.
GTACCACGCGGCGCTGGTGAAGGGCACGGATGTGGATAAGCCGCGCAATCTGGCCAAGTCGGTGACGGTCGAATAAGCATCACATGACTGATCAAACTACCACCGTCGGTATGCTGCAGCAACTTACATCTGCGGGAGAATCCAGCACGCTGGAGTTCAAAAAATCCACCGCAGAAAAGGAGCGCGCGTGCCGAACCCTGTGTGCTTTTGCCAATGCTACGGGGGGCGTGTTGCTGTTTGGCGTGACACCTGCAGGTAAAGTCGTCGGGCAAACGGTGACCGACCGAACCTTGGAGGAGATCGCTCAGGAGTTTCAGGGGTTTGAGCCACCCATTTCACCCAAGCTGCAACGTCTCGTGGTTAATCGAACGACAGAAGGGGCACTTGAGGTATTGCTGATCCAAGTTGAATCCACCGCAGAAAAACCTGTATCTTTTCGTGGTGTGGCGTATGAGAAAGTGCTTAACACGACGCGTGTGATGCCTCGTGCTAATTATCAACGTTTGCTGATGGAAAGCATGCATGCCACGCAGCGCTGGGAAACTTTGCCAGCCCAAGACTGTGAGGTCGATAGCCTGGACACACGGGAGATCGTGCTTACGCTTGAAGAGTCTATCCGCCGTGGGCGTATGGAAGACCCTGGAACGCGAGATCCCATCGAACTGCTGAGTGGTTTTGGCTTGCTGGTCAACGGTGGAGCGCTTTCGAGGGCTGCCATGGCGTTGTTTTGCAAAGACGAAGTGTCATTGCCCGCCTTTCCGCAATTCTGTCTTCGCCTAGCCCGTTTCAAAGGAACGACCCGGGACGAGTTTCTTGACAACCGCCAGTACTCAGGCAATGCATTTGCCCTGATGCGTCGAGCAGAGCGTTTCCTCATTGACTGGTTGCCGGTGGCCAGCAAGATTGTGCCGGGGCAATTGGTTCGCGTGGATACGCCAGCGCTACCGGCGGAAGCTGTCCGCGAGGCCTTGGCGAATGCCTTCATACATCGAGACTACGCCAGTGCGTCGGGGGCGGTTGCCTTGGCTTTATACGATGATCGGCTTGAAATCATCTCGCCGGGAGAGCTGCACTTCGGTTTCACCCCGGAAACTCTGTTCAAACCGCATGAATCAAAACCATGGAACCCATGGATTGCCAAAATCTTCCATCGTCGTGGTTTGATCGAAACCTGGGGGCGGGGCACCTTGAAGATGGCCGCACTAATGCAAGAAGCGGGGCTGCAGCCACCAACGATTGAAGTGCAAGTCGACTGCGTCAGCATAACCTTCAGGCTAAAACAGCATGCTGTGGCAGATACCGGGAAAACGCCGGGGAAAACGCCGGGGAAAACGCCGGGGAAAACGCCGGAATTGATTTTGGAACGTTTGCGAGCAATGCCTTACGAGTCGATCCCTGAACTGGCTGCTCACCTGGCCAAATCAGAAAGTGCCGTGGAACGCGCAATTCGCAAGCTGCGTGAAGCAGGCCGACTGCAACGCGTGGGACCGGCCAAAGGTGGCTATTGGAAAGTGATATAACCCGATGCCCGAACTCCTCTCCCTCCTCTCAACCGGCGAATCACAGGTCCTTGAATTCAAGGCCTCGTTCGACAAGGCCGCCATCGAATCGCTGGTGGCCTTCGCCAACGCGCGCGGTGGGAAAGTGCTGGAATTCCCGGTCAAGCCGGTTTCGACCAAGGGTCGTTACTACAAGCGCGTCGCCAGCTCAAACCACCCGCTGCGCCACAACATCCACATCGGCCGCTTCAAAACCCCCAGCACCATCATCGACGACCGCCAGTTCACCGACACCCTGTTTGAAGCCGTTGAACAATCGATGAAATTCATCATCAGCCACATTGCCGTCGCCTTCGAATTCGACGGCAGCGTGCAACGCAAAGAACGCTTTGCCTACCCGCTGCCAGCCATCCGCGAAGCACTGATCAACGCCGTCGTACATCGCAGCTACACCGACCCCAACGACATCCAGATCAAGATCTTCGACAACAAGATCAGCATTTTCAGCCCCGGCATCTTTTACGGTGGCCTCACCATCGCCGAAATCCAGCAAGACAGCTACCGCTCCAGCCTGCGCAACAAGCTCGTTGCGGAAGGCTTCTACCTCACCAACGTCATCGAAAAATACGGCAGCGGCTTCATCCGAATCCGCCGCGCAATGGCCGATTACCCGGAAGTCAAATTCAGCATCGAAGAAGCCCAGGGTGGGGTGTGGGCGGTGTTTGAACTGACGACTCTGACTGTGGAACAGATTGAATCCCCGCAAGTCACCCCGCAAGTCCAGCAACTCTTGCAGCATCTCGAAGGTGAAATGTCACGTCTTGAACTTATGGACAGCTTGCAGCTTTCGGATCGGAAAAATTTCAGCGATAGCTATCTGAAACCGGCTCTGGCCCAGGGCCTTATCGAAATGACCCGCCCCGAAACACCCAACAGCCGCTTGCAGAAATACCGAAGGAGGGCTCTGCAATGAGCCAGCGTTGCGTGTCAATTAAATCAGTCACTGTAGAGTAATTCCCATGACCATCCTCGTCACCGGCGGAGCCGGTTTTATTGGTAGCAACTTTGTCCTCGACTGGCTCGCGCAGAGCGATGAAACGGTCGTCAATCTCGACGCGCTGACCTACGCTGGCAATCTGGAAAACCTGGCCACGGTCGACGGTAATTCGCGCCATATTTTCGTGCAGGGCGATATCGGCGATGCCGATCTTGTTGCCCGCCTGCTGGCCGAACACCGCCCGCGTGCCGTGCTCAATTTTGCCGCTGAATCGCACG
>JAVEXE010000050.1:0-5138 GCA_034004105.1 Azonexus sp.
GGTTTCGTCTATCAGATTGACTGCCTGGCTGCCGGCGGCACCGGGAGCGGTGGCTACTGCGCCAGCCACATCGGGTGCAGCAGCGGTTGCGCCGGTGACTCGGGAGATGGCTCTAGTGACGGCGGTGATGGTGGCGGGGGATGCGGTGGCGACTGAAATCTGCGGTCAACCGAGATTTTTCAGCATTTCTGCTTTTTTGGCATCGAACTCGACCTGACTCAGGATGCCCTTTTGCACCAGGCCGTGCAGTTTTTCCAATGTCGCGACAACGTCATCAACACTAACCCGCATGGCTGTAGCGGCCTCCGGCGCAGTATTTGGCGCTGGCGTCAGGACGGCAGCCATCGACTGCCCAACTACCTGACCAAAACCAACCCCGGCCCCCATGCCGACCCCCATCGCCGCCAATCCCCCTTCATTGCGCGCAGCATCCGGGATACTGTTGGCCACCTGAAACTGGGTATAACGTTGCATGTCGCCAATCATCGCCATGCTGGTACGCTGATCGAGGGTTTTCTGCAATTCATCAGGCAGGGAAAAATTCTGCACCACCAGTTGATCTAGTTCGAGGCCAAGTTGCGCGAACAAGGGCACCGCTTTGTCGCGCATCGCTGCGCCCAGTCGGTCCTGATTGGCTGCCAGATCCAGGAAAGGTATGCCAGATTGCGCGAAGAGATCGCTCAGTCCGGCAACCAAGGTATTGCGTAATTGCCCCGCCAGCTCGTCGACCGTATAAATTTCGCGACTGCCGGAAATCTGCCGGTAAAAAACCGCTGGATCCGCCAGCCGATAGCTATAAATCCCGAAAGCACGCAAGCGAATGGAACCGAACTCGCTATCGCGGATAACGATGGGCGTTGAGGTTCCCCATTTCTGATCGAGCTGGAGGCGGGTCGAGAAGAAATGCACATCGCTCTTGAAGGGGGAGGCAAACAGCTTGTCCCAGTTCTTCAGATTGGTCAGCAGCGGCAGCGTATTGGTGCTGAGCCGGTAACGGCCCGGCTTGAAGACATCGGCAATTTCGCCCTCATTGATGAAAACCGCCATCTGGGAATCGCGCACCGTCAGGCTGGCACCGGTCTGGATTTCGTTGTCCCGCATCGGAAAGCGCCAGGCCAGCACACCATCACCGGCCTCCTGCCATTCAAGTACGTCAATGAATTGCTTCTTGATGAATCCGCTCAAGGACATGGCCGTCTCCTTCAAATTCAGTGGCAGGGATGAGAAATGGGGGGCAAACCTTGATGACGGGCCTGATACCAGTCAATGAAGTCTGTCACGCTTATCGGCTTGCCATAAAGATACCCCTGCCCAGCCTGGCAGCCAAGCGCGAGCAATTGGGCGCGTTGCTCCACATCTTCAATACCTTCAGCAAGCGACATCATGTCCAGGTCGTTCGCCATGTCAATGATGGTGCGCACCATGCGCAAACCCTCGGGCGAATCAAACATCGCCAGGACGAATGAACGATCAATCTTGATTTCATTGATCGGCAAACTGACAAGATAACTAAGCGAAGAATAGCCGGTACCAAAATCGTCCAATGCCAAACGAAATCCCTGTTCACGCAAACGCCGCATGATGGCCAAACCTTTCTCCCGATCAGCAAGCAACGCAGATTCCGTCAATTCAAGGGTGAATCGGTTAGCTGGTAATTCCCAGCCGGCAAGGCGCTGCGCCAGGACATCCGGCAGATCTTCATCGGCGAAATCACTCGCGGTCAGGTTAAGCGACAAGCTGATGGGAATACCCGTTGCAGCGAGGTCGGCAGAAGTTCGCATCGCTGCCCGCAGCATCCATTCGGTGTACATATCCTGCCAGCCGTTTTCTTCCACCAGATCGACAATACGCTGTGGTGGCACCCAATGCCCCTCCTTGTTCCGCCAGCGCAGCAATAACTCCGCCCCGAAACATTGGCCACTTTTCAGGTCGACCTGCGGTTGCAAATGCAATTCCAGTGACTCTTGCTGCAACGCCAGGCGCAAAGCGGCAACTTGCTCGTAGTGCTGCTGCCACCGGGCATTCAGGCGCGGATTGAACCAGGCAAAGGGTTGATGTTGACCGCTGGCATCCCAACGTGCCAAACGAGCCGCATGCAGGGCATTTTCCGCATCCGGTGCCTGCTCGGGAACCAACACCGCACCGATGGTGCAATGCATCATGATATTGCGACCACTGAACAGGGTCAGCGGCTCAGCAAACAGGCGAGCCACCTGACTGGCGGCCAAGGCTGGCTGAGTCATGGTGTGGACATCGGGCAATAGAACCAGCCATTCACCTTCGCGCCCGGCAAAGACACGATCGGTTGGGCGTAGTCGCTCGGCAATACGTTTCACCAGCATACTCGGGAGACGCTGCAGATCACCGGCGGACAAATACGCAAAAGAATCCCGGTTGACCACGGAAATAGACAGAACACTGATCGCCTTGCCCGCTGCCAGCCAGTCACGAAGACAGCGCAGGGCAACCAGTTCCCCCGGCGTGCCGGACTCTTCAAGTCGGGCCTCTTCGCCCAATTCGAGTACCGTACTCAAAGCGGCAACCAGTGCATGGCGAAGCGCTGCAAAGAGCCGGATGATCACCCGGCTGACGTTATCGCGCTCACCAATCAAATCGAGTTCACACTCATTGAGCGCTGCAAAGAATAAGTGCAAAACTTCGACCGTGGAGTAGCCGCGGCCACTCAGATCGTGCCAGGCACGCATCCAGGTTTCCTGCCAGAGCGGATCTGCGATACAGGACGGCAAGGCCTCGGTCATTCGCAGAAAGGCATCGAGAAGCGGATCATGAACGACTTGCTGGGAAACGTTCTCGATCGCCTTTTGCCACAGTGGCGCAAGTCCGTTCAAGGAGCGTAAATCGTCGTCACTCAAACCAAAGCGGGTGAAATCGATCAGGCTCTCGGTATCAGCCAAGGTAGTAGTCATCCGGCGTCAATCCATAAGCACCCTGGGGCAAGGCCCGGATAATACGCATGTCGGCCTTTTGTGCCTGCCGCAAATCAACCACGTTGTAACCACGCAAAGGCGCCTTTTGCGGATCCAGCATCAGCAATACCCGGGGCCGGGAACGTTGAACCCGGTTCTGCTGAATGACGACCCCCACTTCACCGCTGTTAAATTCGACCAGTGTACCGATAGGGTAAAGCCCGACACACTGAACAAATTGCTCCATCAGATAAGGATTGAACTGCTTGTCGCGCAAGCGGAAAAGCGCCTCCAGCGCCTGCTGATGACCCACGGCACTGCGATAAGGCTTGTTACGCAGCATGGCGCAAAAGGAATCAACCAGACCGGCAATTTCTGCTGACATCCCGATCTGGTCCAGTCGCAAGCCCCTGGGGTAACCACTGCCATCCCAGCGTTCGTGGTGACGCGCCACAATCTGCAGGATGTCGGGGGACAAATGCTGTTGCTGCATCAGAATTTCCAGTGAACTGGCCACATGGGAGTGAATCATCTGCTGTTCCGAGGCGTCGAGGGCGTCGGTCTTGGTCAGCAACTCTGCAGGAATTTGCGATTTGCCGACATCCTGAAGCAAACCTGCAACGCCAAGGTCGAGCAATCGGCTACCTCGCCAACCCAGATGCCCACCCAGCAACAGGGCATGAACAGAAACATCCATGGCATGATCAAAGCTGTACTCGTCGACACTTTTCAGATGCAATAGCCACATCACGGCATCCGGATTGCGCTGCAAACTGCCGGTCACATCTCGCACGCCCTCACGCAGACTTCCGTAATCGAAGTGGTTCTCGGTAGAGATCTGCTGATAGGTTTTTTGCAGAGCCTGCTGCAAAGCATCGTAACGCGGTTCGATCACCGCCAGTTCCTGGCTCAGTGACTGGACATGTGCATCACCCTCCTGATGGTACAGAAAACTCAGAAAGCGACTGCGGCGCTTCTGGCGATCGGTCTGCTCGGCAGAAAAAACCGGCATGCGCGGGCGAGGCGGCGGCGGTGGGGCTTCTTCACGCGAAGCTCGGGTCAGCATTTCACCGCCCGTCAGGCCGCGGGAAAGTCGCGCCTTGGGCGCAGCGAAATGCTCTTTCAACGAGCGGCTGCGGTCAATGTGCACAAAGCGGCACTTATTGCGGAAAATCTCGACCTCATCGACCGAGGAAACGACAAACCCTTGCATCAGGAAGGGCAGTTCGGTCCACGAGCAATCGGGCTCGACCACAAACATGCCGATTTTCAGTTCATGTGCTGGAATGATTTCCATAGGATATAGATCCGTACTTCAATTGGTCAGGGCCAACTGCCTGAGCCCCAACAGAGGCAAATTATCTAGGCAATAATGATCAAGCAGAAGATGCTTGGCAAGCAGCGAGGCATTACCCCCCGAAAGCAGGCACTTTCCCCGCGGGACTGGCAGACGAGCCCAGGCTCGCTCAATGGCACCAGCCTGGGCCTCCAGTGCACCGCTGACAATGGCATCTTCCGTACATTGAGGAAAATGCCGATGCTGGCCGTTGGCAAACGGCAAGTCTGCGGTGTCCCGAGCCAGCGACGATAGCATCAGGTGCTGCCCAGGCAAGATGAAACCGCCAAGAAAGTTGCCCTGCGAATCCAGGCTGTCGATGGTCGTGGCGGTACCCGCCATCACAACCAGGAGGGCACCACTATACTGCGACCGGGCGCCGATCAAAGCACACCAGCGGTCCACACCCAAACTGGCCGGATTTTGATAATGATTGGTCACGCCGCAGGCATGCTCACCGCTGCGGACCACTTCTAACGCAACCCCGGCACCCAATGCGGCACGAATTCTTGCTTCTGCCGCCCCCCCGGCCACATTGGCCAAGAGAATACGCTCAGGCCGCGGATAATCCGCCAGCAGCGCTGACAAATGGTCTGTCGCTTCATGCCGCAAAGCCCCTTGGGTCAACCAGCCGGTATTGCCGCTTGAAGCGTCGAAAAGCCCATATTTGAGCCGGCTATTGCCGCTGTCAAGACAAAGAATCATGCCGGCCGCAAACTCAGGTCACCGGCTAGGATACGCTCCAGCCCCTGGCCACAATCCAGCAGCAAAGCGCCATCATCATCCACGCCGCAACACCGCCCACAACGGACCTGCTCTCCCTCGGCAAGGAGTTGCACCGATTTGTCTTGCCAGGCATGTCGTGCCAGCCAGGC
>JAVEXE010000050.1:5238-12672 GCA_034004105.1 Azonexus sp.
CCAGCCATCGAGGCCAGCCGGCTTTGCAACAAGGTCGGATCAATTAGAGGCATGGGGCGGGATTTTACTCTCCCGCCGGCTCCTTGCCGCCATCAATACCCAGATCGGCGATTTTCCGGGTAATCGTGTTGCGCCCGATACCCAAAGCCTGGGCCGCTTCGATACGCCGTCCGCCCGTATGCGCCAGCGCCCGGGAAATCAGGATGCGTTCGAAACTCTGCGAGAGCAAACCATGTACGTCGGCCACCCCCCGCGCCAGGAGGCGGTCAACCTCGTTTTCCAAGGCTTTTTCCCAATCTCCGACAAGAATTTGTGGCGGTGCTTCACGCAATTCGCTGGGCAGATCGCCCGCTTCGACTTGTTGCCCCGGCGCCATCACGGTCAACCAGTGACACAGATTCTCCAGTTGTCGGACATTGCCCTGAAAATCCAGGCCGCAGAGATATTTCAACGCCCCTTCCGAGAGCCGCTTGGGTTCGACGCCAAGCTCGCGTGCACTTTTCTGCAGGAAATGGCGGGTGAGCAGCGGAATATCCTCACGCCGCTCACGCAAGGAAGGCAGGCGAATACGAATAACGTTCAGACGGTGGAACAGATCCTCGCGAAACAACCCGTCCTTGACCCGGCTTTCCAGATTCTGGTGGGTCGCCGCAATGACCCGAACATTGGCCTTGATAGGCGCATGACCACCGACACGATAGAAATGGCCATCGGACAAGACTCGCAGCAGGCGCGTCTGCAGTTCGGAAGGCATGTCACCGATTTCGTCCAGAAACAAGGTCCCACCCTCGGCCTGTTCGAAGCGCCCGCGCCGCTGGGTCTGCGCCCCGGTAAACGCCCCGCGTTCATGACCAAACAATTCCGACTCAAGCAAGTCTTTGGGAATGGCCGCAGTGTTGATCGCAACGAATGGACGTTCAGATCGCGGGCTATGGCGGTGCAGTGCCCGAGCCACCAGTTCCTTGCCGGAACCGGACTCCCCCGTAACCAGCACAGTGGCATGCGACAAGGCCAAACGGCCAATGGCACGAAACACTTCCTGCATCGCAGGGGCTTGGCCGAGAATCTCCGGCACCAAACCCTCTTCCTCGGTCGCACCACTTTGGTGCATCGATTCATCAATGGCGCGCCGGATCAGCTCCAGGGCCTGATCGACATCAAATGGCTTGGGCAGGTATTCAAATGCCCCGCCTTGGAAAGCCGCGACAGCACTCTCCAGATCCGAATACGCCGTCATGATGATGACAGGCACTGCCGGGTGACGGGTTTTCATCTCCTGCAACAATTCAAGCCCGGACTGTCCTGGCATGCGGATATCGGAGACCAGGACTTGCGGCGGCTCGCCGCCCGCAGCCAGTGCATCAATCGCCTCCGTGGCCGAGCCATAACTCTCGTAAGGAATACCTTCGCGGGACAGGGTCTTCTCCAGCACCCAACGTATGGAGCGGTCGTCGTCTACAATCCAGACTGGTTTCATCAATGCGCCTCGTCAATTGGTTTCTGTATTTCACCGAGTCTTAGCAAGACTCAGGCCGGCTCAACAGGCAGACGCAAGGTAAAAGCGGTCTGACCCGGACGACTGTGGCAATCGATACTGCCTTGATGGTGCTGAATGAAGTTCTGCGCAATGGTCAGCCCGAGACCGTTGCCCCCCTCTCGCCCCGAAACCAGCGGGTAAAACATCCGCTCACGGATGTGGTCGGGAATACCCGGTCCGTTATCGACAACCTTGATTTCAATCGCCAGACGATAGCGCTTCTTGGCCAGCGTCACCTGTCGCAGAGATCGAGTGCGCAAGACAATTTCACCGTGCCCGTTCATGGCCTGCGCCGCATTTCGGGCAATATTCAATACTGCCTGAATCAGTTGCTCACGATCCCCCACCAGTTCGGGCAAACTCGTGTCGTAATCCCGGCGCACTTGCAAGCCCTCGGAAAACTCTGCTGTCAGCAGACTGCGCACACGCTCAAGAATTTCGTGAATATTCACCGTCGTTGGCAACATCGCCCGGTGCGGCGTCAGCAGACGCTGCATCAAATCCTGAAGCCGGTCCGCTTCCTTGATGATGACCTGGGTATATTCCTTTAACGAAGGATTACCCAACTCGTGCTCAAGCAGTTGCGCGGCTCCGCGTATGCCGCCCAGCGGGTTCTTGATTTCATGGGCCAGATTGCGGATCAATTCACGGTTCGCCTGCTGCTGCTCAAGCAGGCGCTCTTCGCGTGTGGCGGCAAGATGATGTTCAATGGGTTGCAGTTCCAGCAACAAGCGCATGCCCGCAGCAATGTCGGGACGCAAGGGCGTCACCGTACAGTTGAGATGCAAGGTTTCACCGTCCAAACGACCCAGCGCGATGTTCTGCCCCGTATAGCCCCAATTGTTCAACAAGCCGTTAGCAATCGCGCCTTGCAAGGTCGTTGAGCACTGGCAGATTTCATCCAGCCGTCGTCCAATGACGCTACGACTACTGATTGCAAGCAGGTTTTCGCCAGCAGGATTCAGATAGCGGATACACTGGGTTTCATCAATCAACAAGACGGCCGAGGCCAACAGATCCAGACCCGCAAAATTGGCGTGCGTCGGCGTCATCGCAGGCCCCTGTGAGATATGCCTGCCGCTTGCCTTAATGACTCAATGTTCACTATCATCCTGCGTTCCTTTTGCTAAGGCTTCTGTTTCGCCATGCGCCCTGCCTTGCCGGTTGTTCTGCTTCTGCTATTGCCCCACTTCAGTGCCTGCAGCCCACCCAGCGAGCCACAGGACAAAACGCGCACCGTTATGGTGCACATTGCCACAGATGCACCAGAAGAGGTACTACTGCTGACCGGGGAGATTCGCGCCCGGCACGAGGTCGACCTGGCATTCCGGGTCGGCGGCAGGCTAATGACACGCCACGTCGAGCTTGGAAGCGAAATTCATGCCGGACAAACACTCGCTCAACTGGACCCGCAGGATTTGCAACTGGGCACCCAGGCAGCGCAAGCCCAACTGGCCGCCGCCGAGAGTGAATTTCATACCGCCCAGGCCGAGCGCAATCGCTATGCCGATCTTCTGGCCCGCCGGTTTGTCAGCCAAGCGGCGTTTGAACAGCGCGAACACGCCCTGAATGCAGCCAAAGCACGCCGCGACCAAGCGCTGGCGCAACTTGGACTGGCTGGCAACCAGTCGGCTTACAGCCGCCTGAGCAGTGATTTTCCCGGGGTTATCAGTGCCGTGCTAGCGGACGCCGGACAGGTCGTTGCGCCGGGTCAGCCAGTACTACGCCTGGCGCGCAATGGCGATCGTGAAGTCCAGGTTGCCATACCGGAAAGCCAGCTCGCAACACTGCGGCAAGCCAAGCAATTTACTGTCAGATTGTGGGTAGACCGCAACATTACCATTCGTGGCGAATTGCGCGAGCTCGGTGCGGTCGCGGACCCGCAAACACGCACCTACCCAGCACGCATCCGCCTGATTGACCCACCAGAATCAATCCGCCTTGGCATGACTGCGCAGGTTGCCGCCAACAAGGGCATGAGCGCAACAGGGCGGCTGGTACCGCTGGCAGCCGTGGGCGGCGAGGATGAAAAACATTTTGTCTGGGTGGTGAAAGACAACACGCTGGAACAACGCCCCGTAAAAATTTCTGCCTTTCGTGAGGATGGTGCTGTTCTATCCGAGGGCTTGCAGGCCAACGAGGCTGTTGTCATGAGCGGCATTCATCAACTGACTGCCGGGCAAACCGTGAAAATCCTGATTGCCCCCACCCCCGCCGAGCAGCATTGAGATGAGCCAGCGCTTCAATCTCTCCGACTGGACACTGCATCACCGCACGCTGGTCGGATACTTCATGCTGGCAATTGCAGTCATGGGATTTTTTGCCTATGGCCGACTCGGCCAAGCCGAAGATCCGCCATTCACTTTCAAAGTCATGGTCATCCGCACCCTTTGGCCAGGTGCAACCGCGCAACAGGTCGAACAGCAACTGACCGACCGGATCGAGAAGAAGCTACAAGAGCTGCCCTATCTCGACCGCGTCAGCAGCTACTCACGGGCGGGCGAATCGACGGTCATGTTTTTTACCCGCGAGAGCATGCGCTCGCACCAGATGCCGGAAGTGTTTTATCAAGTTCGTAAAAAAATTGGCGATATTCGCCACACCTTGCCTCCCGGTATTCAGGGGCCCTTTTTCAATGACGAATTCGGCGACGTTTTTGGCAACATTTTTGTGTTGACCGCAAACGACTTGGCCATGCCGCTAGTGAAGGACCGGGCTGAGCACATCCGCGACTCGTTGCTGCACGTTCGCGATGTCGGCAAGATCGAGATTTTCGGCATCCAGGACGAGAAGATTTTTATCGAGCTATCCAACGCCAAACTGGCGACATTGGGCCTCGACCTCACAACCATCACGCAGGCCTTGGCACAACAAAACGCCATCGCCAATGCCGGTTTTTTTGAGCTCCGCGACGAGCGTATCCAGATTCGCCCCAGCGGTGCGTTCAACAGCGAGCAAGCCATTCAAAACACGCTGATCCGCGCCAATGGTCGCAGCTTCCGGATCGGCGACATTGCGCATGTTTCGCGAGGCACCAGCGACCCACCCAACACCCGAATACGTTTCAATGGCCAACCCGGCCTGGCCATCGGTGTCGCCATGGCACCCGGTGGTGACATCGTTGCGCTAGGCAAGGCGCTAAACGCTCGACTTGCCGAGTTAAGACAGGACCTGCCGGTCGGGCTGGAGATCCATTCTGCCGTCAGCCAACCAGAGGCCGTCAAACGTTCGATCAATGCCTTTATCAAAGCACTGGCCGAAGCCGTGATTGTCGTCCTGGCCGTCACCTTCATCAGCCTGGGTCTGCGCACCGGGCTGGTGGTCGCGGTCTCCATCCCGCTTGTGCTGGCAGCGACTTTTCTGGCCATGGATGCGTTGAACGTTGGCCTGCACAAGGTTTCGCTAGGCGCGCTGGTACTTGCGCTGGGCCTGCTGGTGGACGATGCAATCATTGCCCTGGAAATGATGTGGGTCAAAATGGAGCAAGGCTGGGAGCGTACCCGTGCAGCCTCGTTTGCCTTCACCAGCACCGCAGGCCCCATGCTTTCCGGGACGCTGGTAACCGTCGCCGGCTTCATCCCGATTGCCCTGGCAAAATCGTCGACTGGCGAATATGCCTTCGCCTTTTTCCAGATCAACGCCATTGCCTTGCTCCTCTCCTGGCTCGCGGCGGTGGTCGCGATTCCCTGGCTGGGCTACAAATTGCTTCCTGATCCACGCGCTGCGCAACAACCCGGCACGCTCAGCCGGAACTGGCCCCGGCTTGATGCCCTTGCGCGTCGGCTCGGCGCTTATGGCCCGGCACACAGTGAGGATCACGACGTCTATGGCACACCGTTCTATCGCCGCTTCCGTATCTGGGTCAGTTTCTGTGTCGCACACCGCTGGCTGGTGATTGGCGCCACCCTAACCCTGTTCGCGCTGGCCATTGTCGGCATGGGCAAGGTGCAAAAGCAGTTTTTCCCCAATTCCACCCGCCTCGAACTCAACGTCGAACTGCGGCTACAGGATGGTGCCTCACTGCAGGCAACAGAACAGGCCGTTGTCCGACTGGAGCACTGGCTGGAGAAAGATCGACAGCAAAATGAAGATTTCAGCCACTACCTGACCACGGTTGGCAGCGGCTTGCCACGTTATTTCCTGAGTCTCGACCAGCAGTTACCCGCCAGCAATGTGGCGCAATTCCTGATTGTCACCCGAAGCGAGTCAGCCCGGGAGGCCTTGCGCGGTCGACTGATCGAATACTTCAAAAACGATGCCAGCGGTGTTCGTGCCAATGTGGCTCGCATCGAAAATGGTCCGCCCGTCGGCTACCCCATTCAGTTCCGGGTTGCCGGGGAAAACCTCGCCGAATTACGCTCGGCCGCAGAGCAGGTCGCTGCAATCCTGCGACAGGATGCGCGGCTGTCCAACGTCAATTTCGACTGGCACGAACAATCCAAGGCAATAGCCCTCAACATTGACCAAGACAAGGCCCGGCTCCTCGGCACCTCAAGTCAGGAAATTGCCGCGCTGATCCATCTTTCGGTGCAGGGCCAGGCAATCACCACGTTGCGCGAAGGCAGCAAGCAAGTTGATGTCGTGCTGCGCGCCAACGCCGCCGAACGCAGCCAACTCTCCAGCCTGGGCGATCTGATGATACCGACCCGAAGTGGACGTAGCGTCCCGTTGCGGCAGCTGGCACACCTGGAACCGGTATTTGAACCCGGACTGATCTGGCGACGTGACCGCGTCCCGACCATTACCGTACGCGCCAATCTCTATGGCGAAACCCAGCCTGCCACCGTCGCCGACACCTTGAAGCCGGCCATCGATCAGGTGCGTGCCACGCTACCGCCCGGTTTTTCAATTGCAGTGGGCGGCTCAGTCGAGGAATCCGCCAAAGGCGGCGGTTCCGTTCTCGCTGGCGTGCCACTGTTCATATTGGCCGTCGTAACCATCCTGATGATCCAGTTGCAGAGCGTTTCGCGTGTTGCCATGGTCTTGCTGACCGCCCCGCTGGGCATCATCGGCATCGTGCTTTTCCTGCTTTTGTTCAATCAGCCCTTTGGTTTCATGGCACTGCTGGGCACGATTGCCCTGTTTGGCATGATCATGCGTAATTCGGTGATTCTGGTCGACCAAATTGACCAGGATCTTGCCGCCGGACGGGCACGCGTCGAAGCCATTGTCGAATCGACCGTGCGCCGACTGAGGCCAATCGTACTGACTGCGGCAGCGGCTGTGCTGGCGATGATTCCCTTGTCGCGCAATGACTTTTTCGGCCCCATGGCCATTGCCATCATGGGCGGTCTGACGGTGGCAACGGCACTGACGCTGTTCTTCCTGCCAGCCCTTTACGCCGCCTGGTTCAAGGTAGGCAAAGGGCAACACTGATCACACGCTACGGTCATCGCAACAATTTCAGTTCTTTCTGAATGGCCTGGATGTTCCGCTCGTGCTGGGCAATACGTTCGCGAATCGGGGCTGCCTTCTCAGCCGCATGCGGGCCACCACCGCCTAGCGCGCCCAACTCCTGCTGGGCCTGGGCCAGGCTGCGTTGCTCACCAGCCAGCTCCTGCTCAAGAATATGGCGTCGATCGGCATCCCGCGAACGCTGGGCATTTTCTTCAACCTTGGGAAAACCACCGGGTGTTGCACTGATCACACGCGCATTCGGCGTGCGAGTTGCAGATGCAGACGCCGAAGCCGACGCAGGGGCATTGCTCCTGCTCTCGCTCACAATGGCTTGGCAGTTCTTATGTACCTTGCTGTTTGAAATCAGCACGCCGCCACCGGGCTCGGTACACTTGTAAATCGTCTGAGCGCCAGCCGATACGGGCAGAAACACACAGAGTAAAAGCAGTTGCTTACCGGTCATCGCAAATTCCTCAGGGAAGTGCAGTCTACCGGAGCAG
>JAVEXE010000302.1:0-2770 GCA_034004105.1 Azonexus sp.
AAAGCGCCAACCACCCCCAGACAGCGGCAGCGATGAATCTTTCCCAGACCGTCAGCCAGCCAGCCCCCGGAAATGCCTGTCGCAAGACAAAGACCAGAGAACGTACCAGCGCCATCGAACCCAGCAAGGGCATGGCCACTTTCAGCAGCGTGACTGCGACAAACGGCTTGAGCACCAGTTGTGCAATCCCCGTCATCAACATCCCGACCAGCGGGAAAACCAGGCGGCTCCCAGCTTGCCGAAAACGGCCACTCGTTTCCTGTGGATGCGTCTGCCGCCACCAACGCGAAGCGAACCAGGCAAGCGTCAGGCTGCACGACAAGGCCACCAGTTGCCAGACAAAATTCGGGTCCTGAAAGTCGTCAATCAGGTTATTGAAGAGCTTGAGCGCCTCGATGCCCGCCTCGTTCATGCCTGCTTCTCCAGAATGGCGGCAAAAAAGCCGTCGGTATCGTGCTGGTGCGGCAAGAGTTGCAAACAATCCTGCGCATAATCCATTCCGAACTTGCTCAGCACAGCACTCGCAGGCTGTAAGGCAAAGTCCTTGTGTTCGCTGAGAAATTCGCTGACCACCTGATCATTTTCTGCGGTCAACAGGCTGCATGTGGCATAAACCAGCCGCCCGCCCGGACGCAACAAACGCGCCGCCGAGGCGAGAATGGCCTTCTGTTTCTCCACCAGTTCAGCCACCGCCGTCTCATCCTGCCGCCATTTCAAATCCGGGTTACGTCGCAGCGTGCCCAGGCCGGAACACGGCGCATCGACCAGCACCCGGTCAACCTTGCCTGCCAAGCGTTTGATTTTCATGTCGCGCTCGTGCTCAATCCGCCCCGGATGGACATTGGACAAGCCCGAGCGGGCCAATCGGGGTTTCAGATTGGCCAGGCGCTTCTCCGACACATCAAAGGCGTAGAGGCGACCCGTGTTACGCATCTGCGCCCCGAGCAGCAGAGTCTTGCCGCCAGCCCCAGCACAGAAATCGACCACCACCTCGCCGCGCCGGGCTTCCAGCAATAAACCGAGCAACTGACTGCCTTCGTCCTGCACTTCGAACATGCCCGCTTCAAACAAGGGATGCCGGGCCAAAGCTGGCTTTTCCTGCAAGCGGATGCACAGCGGCGACCAGCGCCCCGGCGTAGCGGCTATCCCAGCGGTTGCCAGTTGCGCCAACAACGCATCGCGCTCCAGCTTCAGCGTATTAACCCGCAAATCCAGCGGCGCTGGGCGATTCAGGGCGTCGGCCAAGGCCTGCACTTCCTGCGCGCCGTATTGCGCCAGCAGCCGCTCGTACAACCAATCGGGCAAATCGCAACGTACGGCAGGTGGCAAATCGTCGGCAGACACGGCTTTCACCCCGGCCAGCCAGCTTTCTTCGCTAGCTCTCAACACCGGCGCCAATTCGCGCTGGCTCCAGCCACGTGCCACCGCCAGCGTCGCCAG
Organism: Azonexus sp.; assembly: GCA_034004105.1. Classification (GTDB taxonomy): domain Bacteria; phylum Pseudomonadota; class Gammaproteobacteria; order Burkholderiales; family Rhodocyclaceae; genus Azonexus. Next base: position 1,441 of record JAVEXE010000302.1, read on the forward strand.
CAAGCGCTGGCGATCCGTCACCCGGCCAGCACCCTGCAACTCGCAACGCATCTCAAGGCTGCGTCGACGGCGCAGAAAGGCAAACACGGTTTCGGCAACAAAGCCCCGGTCGGCGTGACCGAGTTGCCGGTGCTCCCGAAAATAACGCGATGCCACCGCATCGGCGGGATGATCAAAACGCAGCAATTGCGTCAATACAGCCTCGGCATGAGCAAACAAGGCAGGGGTAAAACGAGCTTTCATGGATTTCCTGACGAAGAGGGCTTGAGCGACCGAAGCTCGCGGGCCAGATCGAGATCGGTGGCGAGTTGGGTATAACTGTCGCCTTTTTTATCGGTAAAGCGAATTTTAACCGGCAAGCGTTGATGATCGAGGGCAATCCAGATTTCCGTTAGCGTCTCCCCAGCTGCACGTAAATGCAGCGCACGAAAACGTCCAGCCGGCGTTTCGATCTCGACCTCGCCCAGCGAATCCAGGTTGTAGCGCTCGTACTTGCGCCCGGTAACCACCCCCAAGGTGCTGCCGTTTTCCGGGTTGGGCAAATACGCCAGTTGATAATTCAGTGACAACAGATCCTGCGTCCCCGGCGCAATCCGCTGCCGGCTTGCATCGCGCGCCAGCTGCACTTCTGCGGTCGACCAGTCAAAATCGGCATTTTCCCGGCTGTCTCTGCCGTTACGCAGTACACGAAAGCTTTCTGGCTGCAAACCGTTCGCTCCCAGTCGCCCGCGACTCTCGTATTCCTGACGCAAGGGTTTGAGTAGACTGACCAGGCCGCTGGTTTCCATCCGGTTATTCAGCACATAGCTGCCGTCCTCGGCAAAGTGCCAGCGATGCACGGCACGCCCAATCTGCATCCCCAGCGAGTCCTTGATCACGACAAAATTGATCTGACCAGAACCAGAATGAACCGGGGCAATCCTCTGTGACGTCGCAAAAGTCTCCGATTCTGTCGCGATCGATTTTGCCGTGTCTTCTGCGGTCGACCGCAAAACGGGAGCATTTTCCACCGGTTCAGACGGAACGATGATCTCATCGAGCGGCGCTACCGGCTCGGCTTTGGCTTCAGGCAAGGTTTCCGGCAGTACATCGATCTGTCGAGGCGCAGGTTCAGGTTTCACTTCAGGCTTCACAACTGGCTCGGGCGGGGGCTGGTGGATTTTCCGCGCTGGCGGGGCCGCCGGCTTGGGCTTGGGCTCGGGCAGCGGCGGCGCGCGCAACTCAGCCCGCAAGGGCTGGGACTGTGACAGATGCGGCAACAGTCCATCCCCAGTTTCCGGCAACCAATCCAGTTGTGCGCCAAACAGCACCAGACCATGAATCAACAACG
>JAVEXE010000303.1:0-2768 GCA_034004105.1 Azonexus sp.
GGCAAGTCAAATAGAATAATGCACAGCGCAAACAAAAAACCCGCATAGCCTTACGCTGTGCGGGTTTGCGGGAATTTTGATTTGGTCGGAGTGACATGATTCGAACATGCGACCCCTGCGTCCCGAACGCAGTGCTCTACCAGGCTGAGCTACACTCCGACTGACTGAAGAGACTAGTGATTTCTCTCAACTGCCAAGACGGATAATTCTAGCAGAGCTTTTTTATAATTTGAATCCCCTAGCGTTGAAATTGATGCTCGGGCGAGCTCTGCTTCGCGCGCTGCGCGTGCTCGGGTATGCCCCAACGCACCGCTTTGCTGGATGGCTGCCAGAACTGCGGGAAAATCATCGCGCCCACCTTCTTCAATGGCTTTGCGCACACAGGCCGCTTGCGCTGGTGTGCCGTGCTGCATGACATAAATCAGCGGCAGGGTCGGCTTGCCTTCAGCCAGATCATCGCCGAGGTGTTTGCCGGTATCCGCCTCTTGACCAGAGTAATCAAGCACATCATCCACTAGCTGGAAGGCCGTACCCAGATGCATGCCGTAACGCGCTAGCGCGGTTTCGGTATCCGGGTCGACTTCTGCAATGATGCCGCCGAGTTGCGCAGCGGCTTCGAAAAGCTTGGCGGTCTTGTAATGGATAACCTGCATGTAACGTGCTTCGTCGACATCAGCATCATGACAGTTCATCAACTGCAGGACCTCGCCTTCGGCAATGATGTTGGTCGCGTTCGACAAGACCTGCATGACTCGCATGTTGTTGACCGAAACCATCATCTGGAAAGCGCGGGAATACAGGAAGTCGCCGACCAGCACGCTTGCTGCATTGCCAAAGGCCGCGTTGGCGGTATCCCGGCCGCGACGCAGCGAAGAGTCGTCTACAACATCGTCGTGCAATAGCGTGGCGGTGTGAATGAACTCAACGACCGCGGCAAGCTCGTGATGGTATTTCCCTTGATAACCAAGCGCCCCTGCTGCCAGCAACACCAGCGCCGGACGCATGCGCTTTCCTCCACTTTGAATGATGTACTCAGCCACCTGCCGGACAAGCACTACCTCAGAATGCAGGCGGTCACGAATCACCGCATCGACGGATTTCATGTCTGGCCCAATCAGGGCATAAAGGTTTTCCAGGGTCACGGCTGTTTGTCTCAGGATCAAGCGCGGAATCTTAGGGGGCACCCCCGGTCACGTCAAGCGCAAACAAGCAGTAGAAGCCCCGGCCAGAGTTAGCATTTGCTAAACTCAGCGAATTGAAATATCGGACAAGCAAGATGAGCGTAGAGGCAACTGCACATTACCCGATTCAGGATCGTGCCGCACTGGAAGAATTTGCTGACGCACTGACAGACCGCGCCGTCGAAATCGAACGTGACGTCGCGCGTTTACGCAAGTCACCTGACAGCAGGGAGATCATGGCGGACCTCTTTCGGGCCATGCACAACATCAAAGGCGATGCCGCCTTGTGCAAGTTCCCATTGGGGATCACGGTCGCCCACCCCATGGAATCGGTCATGTCACGCTTTCGGGAGGGTGAAATAGCATTCTCCGACCTACTGGCCGAAACCCTGCTGCTGGCCGTGGACCGTCTGGAATTGGCCACTGACACCTTACTCAAAGGCAAGTCACTCTCGCATCTTGAACTGCCCGCGCTGATCCAAGGCCTGGAGCAACTCGCGACCACCAGTGCAGATGAAGTCGACGCCAGCTGTAGTCGCCTGATCGAGCAAGTCACCGGTTTCCAGGCCATTGGCAATCTTGCCAGCAAAGCATCGCCAGGAAACTCCTTCCAGCGAGCCAAACACAACGCCAGCACCAACGCTGATTTGCTGTTCTTCCGTACGCTTGCACTGCAATTCGAGAGTCGCTCACCACTATTCAAAGGCCGGACAACCCGTGTCCTGCGTCTGGCACTGGAAACCAATAAAATCAAAGGCACCCCCGTTGATCCTACACAACTAGAGGCCGCAGTTTACGTCCACGATGTTGGGATGATGTTCCTCCCGGAGACCACCTGGCTTAAAGTTGGACGACTGAACGACACCGACAAAATCGTGCTGCAGAACCACCCCGGATTCGCCGCGGGTTTGCTGCAACGCATGCCCGGCTGGGAGGCTGCGGCAGAAATGGTTTCCCAGCATCACGAGATGCCCGACGGCGCTGGCTACCCGCACCAACTCAAAGGCGAGGCCATCTGTGCCGGGGCCAAGATCCTGGCCATTGTCGACGCCTTCGAAGCGGTAATGCTCAAGCACAGCCATCGTGGCAAGAATCGCTCCGTACTGCGCGCCATTGCCGAAATCAACGCCTGCGACAAGCAATTCGCCGCTGAATGGATCGGCCCGTTCAACACGGTCATCCGCAAAACCCTGGAAAACACCTGAAAATGTCCGTTGACCGCAGATTTGGCGGGGTTGCCCGTTTGTATGGTGAGGTCGGCTATCAACGCCTGCAAGCGGCACACGTGGCCGTTGTCGGCATTGGTGGCGTCGGCTCCTGGTGCGCGGAAGCGCTGGCGCGAACAGCAGTCGGCCAGTTGACCTTGATTGATCTCGACATGGTTGCCGAATCCAATACCAACCGGCAGATTCACGCCCTGGGCGACATCTACGGCAAAGCAAAGGTTGATGCCATGGCCGAGCGTATTGGCCAGATCAACCCGGATTGCCAGATACGCTGCATCGAAGATTTCGTCACTGCCGACAATCTGGAAAACACCCTGGGCGGCGGTTTCGATGTGGTGATTGATGCCATTGATCAGGCGCG
>JAVEXE010000304.1:0-2766 GCA_034004105.1 Azonexus sp.
AGTCGGCCTCGGCTGTTTTTTTTGTCTCAATTTCTATTGACAGAATTAGTTTCACATTTCAGAATTTGACCATGCCGGCTTGCTGTCGGTGAGACGATCACAATAAACGGAGGAGACAAGATGACTTTGCCGCAGCGGAGTACCGCGCTGAGTTTGCGCACGGCAGGAAGAGGAGGCTGGTGATGGCTGAATTCCTGCAATTCCTGTTTTCCGGGCTGACGGTTGGCGCGACGTATGCGCTGGCGGCACTCGGCTTCACCCTGATCTACAACGCCAGTAACGTGATCAACTTTGCCCAAGGCGAGTTCATCATGCTGGGAGGCATGTTGGCGGTTTATTTCACGATGGCTGGCCTGCCTTTGCCGGTGGCTTTGGTGCTGGCGATTCTGGTTCCTGCCATCGTGGGCGTGATCGTTGAAAAGCTGGCGATCGAGCCGGTCAAGGGCGCAGAGACCGTGACCCTGATCATCATTACCATCGGGGCCTCGCTGGTTATTCGCGGTCTGATTCAGGTCTGGCTGGGCAAGGGCACCTTCTCGCTGCCGTCTTTTTCCGGTGACGAGCCAATCCAGATCATGGGCGCAACGCTGATGCCGCAAAGCCTCTGGGTGTTTGGTGTGACGGCCATCGTGGTGGTTGCGCTCTGGTATTTCTTCAACCGCACGCTGGCGGGGAAAGCCATGCTGGCAACCTCGTTCAATCGTCTGGCGGCTGAGCTGGTGGGCATCAATACCAGTTGGGTGCTGTTCATGAGTTTTGCCATGTCGGCAGCCCTGGGTGCGCTGGGTGGCATCCTGATTGCCCCGATCACCCTGACTTCCTACGATGTGGGCATCATGCTTGGCTTGAAGGGCTTCGTGGCAGCGGTTGTCGGCGGCCTGGGCAATGGCCTAGGTGCGGTTCTTGGGGGCTTGCTGGTCGGGATTCTGGAAGCCATGGGCGCGGGATACATTTCCTCCGCATACAAGGATGCGATTCCTTTCATCCTGATCCTGTTCATCCTGTTCTTCATGCCGCGCGGTCTGTTTGGCGGTAAATCGACTGATCGGGTGTAAGCATGCAAAAGAAACTGAATATTGGATTGCTGGTTCTGATCGTCATCCTGCTGATCGTGCCTTTCGTGGTGCCCAACAGCTTTTATCTCGATCTGGCCATTCGTATGGCGATCAACGCCATGATCGTCCTTGGGTTGAACCTGTTGATTGGCTTTGCCGGCCAGATCAGTCTGGGTCATGCAGGTTTTCTGGGGATTGGGGCATACGCTTCTGCTGTCCTGCCGACGCATTTTGGCTGGCATCCCGTGCTTGCCATGGTGGGCGGTGCAGTGATTACCGGCATTTTGGCAGCCTTGGTGGCGCGACCGATTTTCAAGCTGAAGGGGCATTACCTGGCGATGGCAACGCTGGGGCTGGGGATCATTATCAACATCGTGCTGCGTAACGAAGCGCAATGGACTGGCGGGCCGGATGGCATGCCGGTGATGCCGATGAGCGTCTTTGGCACGGAAATCTACAGCGACAAGACCTGGTACTGGGTCGTGGCGGCCATGTTGGTGATCGCTGTCTGGGCCTCGTTGAACCTGATCGATTCGCCATTTGGCCGGGCGATGCGGGCCTTGCATGGTTCGGAAGTGGCGTCTCAGGTGGTTGGCGTCAATGTCGTTCGCTACAAGGTTTCCATTTTCGTATTGTCGGCCGTCTTTGCCAGTCTGATGGGGAGCATCACAGCGCATTACATCGGTTTTGTCAGTCCGAATTTTGCCGACTTCTTCCACTCCATTGAGTTGGTCACGATGGTGGTGGTGGGGGGCATGGCTTCGGTTTTTGGCTCTCTGGTTGGGGCGGTGCTGTTGACGGCCCTGCCGCAGTTGCTGGCAACCTTCGAAGGTTGGGAAACCGTGGTGTTTGGTGCCATCCTCATGGGCTTCATGATTTTCCTGCCCAAGGGCATCGTGCCGACGCTGGCGGCGAAATTTGGCAAGGGAGAGTGAGATGGCATTGCTTGAAGTCAAGGATCTGTCCATTCATTTTGGCGGCGTCAAGGCGGTACAGAATGTCAGCTTTGCCATCGACAAGGGGATCGTCTATTCCGTCATTGGTCCGAACGGGGCGGGCAAGACAACCCTGTTCAACCTGATTACCGGGGTCTACACGCCAACGACTGGGGAAATCCGTCTGGATGGCGAGGTCATCCAGGGGAAATCGCCCAATGAACTGGCCCAGCGTGGCATGGCGCGTACTTTCCAGAATCTGCAAATCTGCATGAACATGAGTGCGCTGGAGAATGTCATGGTCGGCGCCCATCTGCGCCTCGACCGTAACTTGTTCAAGGCGGCGCTACGGTTTCCTGGTCTGCGCAAACGGGATGCACAATTGCGCGATGAGGCGGCTGAGTTGATGCGCTTCGTCGGTCTTGAGGCCTACGTTGCCGAGCGTGCCGATGCGATGTCTTATGGTGCCTTGAAGCGACTGGAAATTGCCCGCGCCCTGGCGATGAAGCCGCGCATCATTTTCCTCGACGAGCCGGCGGCAGGCTTGAATCCGAAGGAAACGCTGGAAGTCGATGAACTGGTACGCAAGGTTGCCGATTCCGGTGTGACGGTCGTGCTGGTCGAGCACGACATGAAGATGGTCATGAACCTGTCGGATCGTATTCTGGTACTTGATTACGGCAAGAAGCTCGCTGAGGGCACAGGCCCGGAAATTCGCAACAACCCGGATGTGGTCGCCGCCTATCTCGGCGCGCACGCTTAAGGAGTTCGCATGG
>JAVEXE010000305.1:0-2759 GCA_034004105.1 Azonexus sp.
GAAGTCCCGAGCAGGACGTTGATATCGGTGTCGTTGACCTGATTGAGGGAGAAATTGTTGAGGCCAATTTTTTTGGCCACCCATTTTGCAGTTGCAGGCATCAACTGCATCAGGCCCGATGCACCGACACTGGAGCGGGCATTGGTGATGAATCGGCTCTCCTGACGCATCAGCCCATAAACCCAGGCATCATCGAGCGCCTGTTGTCGTGCAGCGGGACGGATCTGGTCGGCAAAGGGTGCAAGGAAGCGTAAGGAATAGTCATGCGCTTCGCGCGTTCGTTCGGCGGTATTGATCGCACGATCCCAGACTTGGTTTTGTCGTGCCAGTTCGGCTGCCGCGAGCAATTCGCGATCATTCATGTCACGTAGTGCCCAGTTCCACTCCCTGATCCCTTCAACACGGAGGTCTAGTCGGAGCAATGCCAGACCGCGTTGCAGGCCAGGATTTTGTCGGGCCGCAAGCAGCTCTTGTGCCGATACCGGGGCGCTACGGGCGGGTGGCGTGACTTGGCGTCCGAGTTCTTCATCAGCGAGGTTGCCGTAAAAATTTGCCTGACCCGCAATGCGCTGGAATAGATTGTCGGCTTCGGTCTGTCGGCCTCCGGCTTTAAAGGCCCGACCGAGCCAGTAAACCCACTCGGGGCGAGCCGCAAGTTCGCGTGGCATGTCCTCGATGGCGTTACGCACGGTACCCCAGTCAAGCTGACGAAGGGCTGCCCGTACTTTCCATTGATGGTTTTCTTCGCTCAAGGGTGCATTACCGGCCTTGGCATACCACTCCAGGGTTTGTGGCAGATGTTTGCGCGCCGCCTGCAGCGCAATTTGGCTCCATGCCCAAAGACGCTCGCTGGCCTGTAACTGGTTCTTGCGCCGCTCCAGTTGTGCCGCTGCCTGTTCCGGGTCACTGGCTGCCAGGTAACGAATAGCAATGGCCATCAGTTCACGCTGATGACGCGGACGATTGCCGCTCTCGGGCAGCTTGGCCAGGTAAGACATGGCATTGCGTGTTGCGCTGTTCAGTGTTTTGTCATCGATCGTCTGGCCGGCAGGAAGGTATTCCAGCGTACGCTTGGCAGCCGTAATGCGGTTGGCTTCGATTTGTAACCGCACCCGGCTCCAGAAGGCTTCTGAATCAATTCGTCCCGAATTGGCCAGAATTTCAATCACCGGCTGACACTCAAGGCCAGGTTCGGGCAAACCCAGCCACAAAGGCAGGATCTGATCCAGCACGCGCTGGTCGCCGAGTGCCCAGCGCGCCTGCTGGTGAATACACAAATCGTCGGTGGTTGGTGCCCGTAATTTGACAAACTCACGGTCAACCTCGCCCCAGCGCTCGTTTTTCGCCAGCCAGCGCAACCAGTCGGCACGCAGGCGTTCGGCCACATGGCTTCCCTCATGACGATCGAGGAATTCACTGATGCCTAAGGTATCGTCGCGTGCCATCAAGTTGCGCAAGCGGTAGTTTTCGGCATAGATTGCCAGCGGGTGAGCGGGATCGAGGCGATTGACCGCGTCGTGCAGCGCAATTGCGTTCCCTTTGCTGAAGGCTTCGCGGGCTTGAAGAAAGCGTTGGTCATCGGCTGACTCGCTGGCGTAAACCCAGGGTTGTAAGGCGGTGAAGGCCAGTGTCAGGGCGAGCAGGGTGATACGAAACATCATGGAAAATAGGCAGTCATAAATGGGTGATAAGCCGCTTGAGGATAGCACGGGCTGGCGTCGGGCCATGCGACGCGAGATGGTCACACGCCGGTCTGGATTGAGTGTCCTCGCTCATGCGGAAAAGTCGGCTGAAATTGTCCGGATTCTGCGGTCGACCGTACCTCGCCCCAACATTTGCGCCTTCTGCTGGCCAATCAAGCACGAGCCGGATGTTTTGGCCGTGGTGCAAACCTGGAGAACCGAAGGAACGATTGCTGCCTTGCCGGTCGTGCTGGGCGAGGCTCAGCCGCTGGCTTTTCGCGAGTGGACGACTGAAAGCATCCTGCAGCCGGATCGCTACGGGATTCCAACGCCAGTGCAGGGTGATTTCGTGCATCCCGATCTGATTCTTGTCCCGCTAAATGGTTTCGATGCACAGGGATTCCGGCTTGGTTATGGGGGAGGCTACTTCGACCGCACCCTGGCGGTTTTGTCACCACGACCGCTGACGGTTGGCGTTGGCTTTGAAATCAATCGCCTGGACAGCATCCGCCCGGAAAGCCACGATCTGCCGCTGGACTGGATCGTTACCGAGGCAGGCGCATTCAACTGTGCCGGCTCAAGCCGGTAACAGCAACGCCGTATAACACACCGGCGGCGCCGGCAAGCAGCGATTGACGCAGGTCGAACAGCCCGGTTTTCAGCGCCAGTTCAAGGGCAAAGCCATTTTGCAAGGCCAGCAACAGCCCGCCGAGGCCAATCGCCAGCCAGAATGCACGCCGTGCGCTTGAAATACCCTGGCGTAGCGCTGATTCAATTGCCGTGCCGCTGGCCAATGCATGACCAAAGATGCCCGCGACGAGGGCGATCTGGGCGACTTGATAGCTGCTCATGCCGGCAAGGCCTCATGACAAAAACTGATCGGGATAATGGCTGATACGACGTAATTCTTCAAGTTGGATAGGGACAGTGATTCGGGTAGTGATCCGATCGGAGCGACTATTGCGCCAGACATCCAGCCGTCAGCCGCCGTATGGCCTCCTCCAGCGTTTCGGGGGCGCAGCCGAAATTCAGGCGCAGCCAGCCGGGGGCGCCGAAGTCGCGGCCATCGGAAAGGCC
>JAVEXE010000306.1:0-2751 GCA_034004105.1 Azonexus sp.
ATCGGGTGCGGATTGCCTTGAATCTGAAGGGCTTGCCCTATGAGAGCATCCCGGTGCATCTGCTCAAGGATGGCGGACAGCAGCATCAGGCGGCGTACCGCGCCAAAAGCCCATTGGGCACGGTGCCGACGCTGGAAGATGCCGCCGGAGCGCATACGCAGTCGCTGGCTATCATTGAATATCTGGAAGAGTGCTTTCCGCAACCGCCACTGCTGCCTGAATCGGCGGTTGAGCGGGCGCGGGTGCGGGCCATTGCCCAGACCATTGCCTGCGACATTCACCCGGTCAACAACCTGCGTATCCTGCAGTATCTGGGGCGGGAATTTGCCGCGACGCAGGCGCAGAAGGACACTTGGTACCGTCATTGGGTGATGCAAGGTTTGCAGGCCATTGAACAGATGCTGGCGAGCAATCCGGCCACCGGCAGTTTCTGCCATGGTGACTTGCCGACCCTGGCGGATTGCTGCCTGGTGCCGCAGGTATTCAATGCCCGCCGTTTCGATTGCCCGCTGGATACGCTGCCGACCATTCGGCGTATTGTCGACGCCTGCGATCGCCTGCCGGCATTTGCTGACGCGGCACCGGCCCGGCAACCCGATGCAGAATAAAACAACAAGGAGACAAAATGACTTACGCAATTGATTCGACGCCCTTGTGGCAACCCAATCCCGCGACCGTCGGCGATACACGGATGGCGCAATTCATGCAGGCGACCGGGCAGGGTCGCTACAGCGATCTCTGGCAATGGTCGGTCGACCAGCCCGAGGCCTTCTGGCGCGAAATCTGGAAATTCTGCGCTGCCGTGGGTGATCCCGGCGATGTTGTGCTCGAAGCCGGCGATCAGATGCCGGGTGCACGCTGGTTTCCGCAGGCGAAACTGAACTACGCCGAAAACCTGCTGCAGCGCCGTGACGATGGCGAGGCGCTGGTGTTCTGGGGCGAAGACAAGGTCAAGCGGCGGATGAGCTACGCCGAGTTGTATGCGGAAGTCGCCCGCTTTCAGTCCTTCCTGCGGGCGGCTGGGGTCGGGGAGGGTGACCGGGTTGCCGGTTATTTGCCCAATCTGCCGGAGACGCTGGTCGCCATGCTGGCGACCACAGCATTGGGGGCGATCTGGTCATCGGCTTCGCCGGATTTTGGCGTGCAGGGCGTGCTGGATCGTTTTGGCCAGATCGAGCCCAAGGTGCTGGTCTGTGTCGATGGCTATTGGTACAACGGCAAGCCGGTCGATTGTCTGGCCAAGAATGCCGAAGTGGTGGCGCGTATGCCCACCTTGGTGAAAACCGTGGTGGTGCCCTACCTCGACCCCGCGCCGGCACTGGCGGGCATTCCCGGTGCCGTCTGCTGGACGGCGCTGGCCGATGAAAATCCGGCCTCTGCTGCGGTCGACCGCAATACTGCGGTGATTTTCCAGCGCGTACCGTTTGCCCACCCGCTGTTCATCATGTTCTCCAGCGGCACGACCGGCGTGCCCAAGTGCATCGTGCATTGCCATGGCGGGGTGTTGTTGCAGCACCTTAAGGAACACATGTTGCACAGCGATGTGCGCTCCGGCGACCGGCTGTTTTATTTCACCACCTGCGGCTGGATGATGTGGAACTGGCTGGTGTCTGGTCTGGCGGCTGGCGCGACGCTGTTGCTTTACGATGGCTCGCCCTTTGCCAGCCGTGGCACGGTGCTGTTCGATTACGCGGCGGCGGAAAAGATGACCCATTTCGGCACCTCGGCCAAATTCATCGATGCCGCTGCCAAGCTGGGCCTGACGCCGGGCAAGACGCATGATCTGTCTGCCTTGCGGGCCATGTTCTCGACCGGTAGCCCCTTGAGTCCGGAAGGTTTTGACTGGGTATATCGCGAGATCAAGCAGGATCTGTTGCTGGCCTCGATTTCCGGTGGCACCGACATCATTTCCTGCTTCGTGTTGGGTAACCCGGTGCTGCCAGTCTATCGCGGGGAAATTCAGTGCCGGGGGCTGGGGATGGCCGTCGATGTCTTCGACGAAAACGGCAAGCCCGTGCGTTCGGAAAAAGGCGAGTTGGTGTGCAGAAAACCCTTCCCTGTGATGCCGGTTGGTTTCTGGAACGATCCCGACGGGGCCAAATACCGGGCGGCGTATTTCGAGCGCTTTGACAATATCTGGTGCCATGGCGACTTTTCCGAACTGACCGCACACGACGGCATGATTATCTATGGTCGCTCCGATGCGACCCTCAATCCGGGTGGCGTGCGCATCGGTACGGCCGAAATCTACCGCCAGGTCGAGCAATTGCCGGAAGTGCTGGAGTCGCTGGTGATCGGTCAGGACTGGCCGCCGGGGCGCAACGATGATGTGCGGGTGGTGCTCTTCGTCAAACTGGCCGAGGGGAAAAATCTCGACATCGCCCTGGTTGACCGCATTCGCCAGCAGATCAAGGCCAACACCACGCCGCGCCATGTGCCGGCCAAGGTTGTTCAGGTACAGGATATTCCGCGGACCAAGTCGGGCAAGATCGTCGAACTGGCGGTGCGCAATGTGGTGCACAACCAGCCGGTGAAAAATGTCGAAGCCTTGGCCAACCCGGAAGCGCTGGATTTCTTCCGCGACCGCGTCGAGTTGGCCGACTAATCGGCGGTATTTTCAATGCTGGGTATATCGGCGGCAACTTGGTAGCGGTTGCCGCCATTTCGCTTGGCATGGTACATCGCCGCGTCTGCGCGTTCCAGTAAGGTGCTTGGCGTATTGGCATCGCGTGGGAAGGTCGCGATGCCAAC
>JAVEXE010000307.1:0-2731 GCA_034004105.1 Azonexus sp.
GAAAAAACGGCGGGAATCAGCAGTGCTTGCGTGGCGACGGTTTGTTGATCGAAGGCAGCCTTCAGCTTTTCGTAAAGGATGCGTTCGTGGGCGGCGTGCATGTCGACGATGATCAGACCGCGGGCATTCTGCGCCAGGATGTAGATGCCGTGCAGTTGGGCTAGGGCGTAGCCGAGTGGCGGACTGTCCCGGTCGACCGGCGTTTCCGGACGAAATTGCGGGGCGTTGTGGGTGCTGCTGCTTGATGGATTGAGGCGTTGCGCGGCTTGAGCGAAATCGAGGTAGGCGCGGGCGGCAGGCTCGCCGATACCCAGTGTGGATTGCCGCGGCGGCTGGTAGGCCGATGGTGCGCTGCTGGGGCGGTTTGCCGCTTCGTTTCGGGGCGTGCTGGTTTCGGTGCTTGCTTCGGTGCTTGAACTGCGGGCTGCATTGGGGAAACTTTCGCGGTCGACCGCAATATTGGGCCGATTTTCGCTGTGGCTGTTTTGGATTGGCGTTGCCAACCGGCGCTGGATGGCGTGATAGACGAATTGATGCACGGCGCGGGAGTCGCGAAAGCGCACTTCGGTTTTGGCCGGGTGGACATTGACGTCAACCAGCGCCGGGTCGATGTCAACAAACAGGCACACCGCTGGCTGGCGAGCGCCATGCAGTACGTCGCGATAGGCTTCGCGCAGGGCGTGGCTGATGATTTTGTCGCGCACGAAACGGCCATTAACGAACACCTGTTGACCATCTTTGGCCTCGCTGGCGCGGGTTGGGTCGATGATGAAACCCTTGAGCGAAATTGGCCCGGCAGCGGCGTCGACCGCAAAAGTCGCACTGACGAATTCGTTGCCCAATACATCGGCGATGCGTCGCTGTGAATCGGCTGGAGCGAGTTGAAACAGGCTGCGGCTGTTGTGCGTGAGGCTGATTGCAACATCCGGGCGGGTGAGCGCCAGGCGGCGTACGGCGTCGGCACAATGGGCGAATTCGGTGCTTTCGGATTTCAGGAACTTGCGCCGCGCCGGGGTGTTGAAATACAGGTCGCGCATTTCGACCACGGTGCCAGCCATCAGGGCGGCGGGTTCGGGTTCATGGTTGATGTCGGGGCCGGGGTCGCCCCGCAGCTTCCAGGCTTGAGGCGCACCGCGTTCGCGGCTGGTGATGGTCAGGCGGGCGACCGAGGCGACCGAGGCGAGCGCTTCACCGCGAAAACCGAGGGTGGCGACGTGTTCGAGGTCGTCTAGACTGGAAATTTTTGAGGTGGCATGGCGGGTCAGTGCCAGGGAGAGTTGGTCGCGGGCGATGCCACAACCATCGTCGGTGATGCGGATGAGTTTGACGCCGCCTTCTTCCAGATGCACCTGGATGGCCTTGCTGCCGGCATCGAGGCTGTTTTCCAGCAGTTCCTTGAGCACCGAGGCGGGGCGTTCGACCACTTCGCCGGCGGCAATCTGGCTGATCAGGAGATCGGGGAGGCGGGCGATTTTTGGAAAATGGGCTGGCATGCGCGGATTATAATGCCGCCTTGTCTCTTCTCTGACCGAAACGCATGCTTGGCATTGCCGCTTACCGGATATCACTGCTGCTGTTGTTTGCTCTGCTGAGTTCGGCGTGTGCCACGCGGCTGGATTCGGCAGGATTTGCCACGACCACGGTCGACGCCAAATATTTACTGAAAACCGAGGTTGACCGCATCGCGGATATCAACCGCGCCGAGGTTGAGGCGGGTTTGTTGCGCATTGCCGAAAAGCTGTACCGGCGTAATCCGCGCGAGTGGCAGCACTCGGGGCTGGCGAGTCGCGAGGCGGCCATGGAGCGCTTGCGTGTGCGGGCGAGTTGGCCGGCGCTTGCCGGGCAGCGGGAGCGGCTGGCGGCTTCGCTGGCTTTTGCCGAACACTATGTCGACGACCGGGTGGGGGCCTTGATGTTTGGTTTGCTGACCATGGTCGACGCGGCCTTTGAGCATAAAAGCGATTTTTACCTGCTGGATTCGCTCAATGAAATCAAGTTGTTCAATGCAGCACGCAATATGGAAATTGCGGTCTGGAAACTGAATCAGGATCGTCGCAGGGATGGATCGTTCTTCCTGCTGGCAAATGAACTGGACCCGCTAAACCGGAATCTGTCTTTTGAACGCGAGTTTGGCCGGCTGACCGGCTTGCTCGATTTTATGGCGCATGTTGTCGCTGATCGGAATGGCCGCACGGTGTCGCGGCTGACGCAATCAGTGGCGACGGCCATTTTTCTTCCTGTAGGTTTTTGAGCAATGAAAAATATCGTCATCCTGATTTCTGGTCGTGGCAGCAACATGGAAGCCCTGATTGCCGAGCGCGATGCGGGCCGTTTGCCGGTGAATATCGCCGCCGTGATCAGCAATCGGCCCGATGCAAAAGGATTGGAAACGGCGGCGAAGGCGGGCATTGCCACACGCTGTCTGGACCATAAGGCCTTTGCCGATCGCGCAGCATTTGATACGGCCCTGGCGGCCTGCATTGATGAATTTGCCCCCGATTTGGTGGTGCTGGCGGGCTTCATGCGTATCCTGACGCCGGATTTTGTGCGTCATTACGAAGGGCGCTTGTTCAATATTCATCCTTCCTTGCTGCCGTCCTTTCCGGGCTTGCATACCCATCAACGGGCGCTCGACGAGGGCGTGCGGATTCATGGCTGTACGGTGCATTTTGTTACCGCTGAACTGGATCACGGGCCGGTGGTTATTCAGGCGGCTGTGCCGGTGCTCGAT
>JAVEXE010000051.1:0-12340 GCA_034004105.1 Azonexus sp.
TGCATGTCGAGTTGAACGATAACGACATCGATCTGCGCATGGCCGTGACAATCGTCCATCACCAAGCTGACTGCTACGGCCTGGCCTGCCGCGAAATCGACCTCGACAGCGTCACCCACCTTCGTCGTCTGGTCGAACTGAATTCCGGCGACGAGGCGACACTGGAACGCGAAGTCGGTTTGCTGATGGCGCGGTGACCACAGCACCTGGATCAGAAAATACCACGAGGGAACCGCGGATATGGAGGTTCAGGATTTAGCCCAGTCTCGATCGTCTATTGAACAGAGCATGACCTTCAATCACCCACCCCGAACGCCCTGGCCAGAGGATTTTCCGGCAGTTGTGATCCATGCGGGTGAATCTGCGGTCAAGCAACACCCAGCCTACCGCGCGGCAAAGTCAGGTGACAGTGATGCCGCGTATGCCTTGGTTCGAGACACTTTATCGGAAACAGCACTAGCCCTCCTGCGCGACTTGGTTGGAACACGCTGCCCGGTGCTGGTTTCCGCCCATGCCGTTGAGCGCGACGGGGTCAATGCAATTCCGGAAGCCCTTGCCGATGAACTGGGACGCCTGCTTGATTTACCCGTCGATACTTCCATCGTGCAAAGCAATGTGGTTGGGCACACCGGCGCAAACGGTTTTTCCCGCTTGGCACATCAAGCCGCCTTTGCGGGTGATGTCATACCAGGCCTGGATTACCTTCTGGTCGATGACTTCGTTGGTCAAGGAGGTACGCTGGCGAACCTGCGCGGTTTTGTTGAGTCTCAAGGCGGACAGGTCATTGGCGCCACGGTGCTGACCGGCAAAGTGCATTCCGCTATCCTTCCCCCCTCGTTGGAGCAACTTCATCTACTCAGGAGCAAACATGGCGCAGACCTCGAAAACTGGTGGCTCTCTCGGTTCGGTCACACTTTCGACTGCCTTACTCAATCAGAAGCACGCTACCTTGAGCGCACCGCGGATGCTGACACCATCCGAAATCGAGTTATTGCGGCGGAGCAAGCAGGAAATTGCGGTGCGAGTGAGAATGTGTCGTAGAGCCCATGGGTAAAATTTCAAATCCCCAGATAACGGTGCCAGATGCCATGGTCGGCGTCGAGTTCGCTTGAACTGCCCGACCAAACCACCTGGCCGCGCTCGATGATCGTGTGTCGATCGGCCAAGGCGATCAGCTTTTCAACGTATTTGTCTACCACCAGCACGCTCTGGCCTTCGGCCCGCAAGGTCGCCAGGCAGGCCCAGATTTCATCGCGGATCAGCGGAGCGAGACCCTCGGTGGCTTCATCAAGGACCAGCAGGCGCGGATTGGTCACCAGGGCGCGACCAATGGCCAGCATCTGCTGCTCGCCGCCAGAAAGCTGGTTGCCCAGATTTTTCTTGCGCTCGGCCAGCCGGGGAAACAGCGCGTAGACGCGCGCCGGCGTCCATGCTGCGGTCAACTGCCGTCGATTGGCGAAAAAGGCCCGCAAATGCTCGTCGACCGTAAGATTGGGAAAACACTGTCGCCCCTCCGGCACCAGCGCAATCCCGGCCCGCCCGATACGATCCGGCCGCCAGCCATCAATCCGCTCTCCGGCAAATCGAACTGCCCCGGCTTTCAAGGGCTCCAGACCACACAACGTGCGCAGCGTCGTCGTTTTTCCCATGCCGTTGCGCCCGAGCAAGGTTGCCGCTTCGCCTTCCTGCATGCTCAGGCTGATGCCGAACAGCACCTGACTTGGGCCGTAGGCAACTTCCAGCGCCTCGATCTCCAGCAAGGTGCTCATAAGTGATCCCCCAGATAGGCACGCCGCACGTCCGGGTCATTCTTGACCGCTTCCGGCTCGCCGGTGCAGATCAACTGACCGTTGACCAGCACCGAAATTCGGTCGGCCAGGCGGAACACGGCATCCATGTCGTGCTCGACCAGCAGGATGGTGACGTGGCGAGCCAGATGCTCGATCAGGTCCACCATGCGCGCCGACTCTTCCGGCCCGGTACCCGCCATAGGCTCATCCAGGAGCAGAAGTTTGGGTTGGGTCGCCAGGGCCATGGCCAGCTCAAGCGCCCGTTGCTCGCCATGCGACAACTGACCAGCAACAACTTGGGGCTTGTCCTGCAAGCGGACCTGCTCAAGAAACTGCTGCGCTTCGTCAAACAGCCGCTTTTCCGCCTGAACCGGGTGCCAGAAGCGGAAACTGCTGCCCGCATCGGCGCGTCCCTGTACGGCAAGCGCGACATTGTCGAGCGCCGACAGCCCGAGGAAAACATTGGTGATTTGATACGAACGCGCCATACCCGCTGCAACCCGCTGGTGCATGCTCAAGCGGGTCACGTCCTGGCCGGCAAAATGGACATTGCCCGCATCCGGCACCAGAGCCCCCGACAAATGATGGATGAAGGTTGTCTTGCCTGCCCCATTCGGCCCGATCAGGGCATGGACCTCGCCAGCCTCCACCGTTAAATTCACCTCTTTCAAGGCGTCGACCGCAGCAAAGCGACGCGAGAGACCCGAAACCTGCAGCAAAGCTTCAGCCATGAGACTTCCCGAACAAGGCCGCCACCCCTTTGGGCGCAAACAGCACCACCGCCAGCAGGAGCAGGCCCAGCGCAATATGCCAGTGCTCAAACCACGCAAGCAGGAATTCTTCAAGCAGCAAGAGCACGATGGCACCGACGACACCGCCGTACAGATAACCCACGCCGCCGATAATCACCATGACCAGCAGCGTGCCGGATTGCGTCCATTGCAGCAGGTTGGGGCTGGCCATGCCGGTCAGCGTCGCCAACAATGCCCCCGCCAGGCCGGCAAAGGCACCGCCCAGGGCAAAGCAGAGCAGGCGGTAACGAAAGACCGGATAGCCCAGGGCTTCCATCCGGGTTTCATTCTCCCGGATCGCCTGTATCGTGCGGCCAAAACGCGCTTGCGCCAGGCGGGAGAACAGCAGCATGGTCACGGTCAACGCGCCCAAAGCGGCAAAAAACAGGGCTTCATCGCTGGCCAGACTCAGGCCCGCCAGACGCATGCGTTCGTAAATCGGCAGCCCGTCATCTCCGCCCCAGGCACGGGCCGAGATGAACAGGTAGTAGGTCATCTGCGCAAAGGCCAGGGTGATCATGATGAAGTACACGCCACGGGTGCGCAGGCTGATCGCCCCCACCAGCAAGGCAAAGCTCCCCGCCACCAGCATCGCCAGCGGCAGGATGAGCAACCCCTCCTGAATGCCTGCGTCGTAGCAAATGGCCGCCACATACGCGCCCACGCCAAAAAACGCCGCATGCCCCAGCGATACCATGCCACCAAAGCCGAGCACCAGATTCAGGCTGGTCGCCGCCAGCGCGAAAATCAGCACGCGGGTGGCAAAACCGATGTAATACGCTTGATCCAGCGCATTCAGGAGCATCGGCAAGGCAAGGAGTGCCAGTAGCGCGACTAGGACCAAAGGCGTTTGCCAGGAAGCAGGACGATAAAAGGCCATTTATGCGCGCGCCGGAAAAAGGCCTTGCGGCTTGAAGAACAGAATAGCGGCCATCAGCAGGTAGATCAGGATGGAGGCTAGCGCCGGCCCCAGGGTCGATGCCGTATCCGCCGGCAAGGTGACGCGCAGCAAGGCCGGCAAAAGTGCCCGTCCAAGCGTGTCGACCGCACCAACAATCAAGGCACCCACCAAAGCGCCCCGAATTGATCCGATGCCGCCGATGATGATGACCACAAAGGCCAGAATCAACACGCTCTCGCCCATGCCAACCTGAACCGCCAGCAAGGGACCGAGCAAGCCGCCCGCGAGGGCACAGAGCGCCGCACCAAACACAAAGACCGCGGTGAAGAGCGCCCGCACATTGATGCCCAAGGCTTCAGTCATTTCCCGATTGGCAGCCCCCGCTCGCACCCACATCCCCACGCGGCTCCTGGCCACCAGCAGGTAAAGCAGGGCGGCAACCAGCAGGCCCACGGCAATGATCACCAGTCGATAGGCCGGGTAGAAGAAACCGGCGATTTCCACCGGCCCGGACAAGGCCGCAGGCGGATTGAGCATCAACGGTGCCGGGCCCCAGATCAGGCGGACGCTTTCGTTGGCAATCAGGATCAAGGCAAAAGTCGCCAGCACCTGCGAGAGATGGTCGCGACGGTAAATCTGCCGGAACAGGGTCAATTCCAGCACCAAGCCAAGCAACGCCGTTCCCGCTACGCCGACACCCAAGCCGATCCAGAACGAGTCGGCGGCCAGTGCCGCCGCCGCCACGAAATAGGCACCAACCATGTACAGCGAACCATGCGCCAGATTGATGCAGTCCATGATCCCGAATACCAGGGTCAACCCGGCTGCGAGCAGAAAAAGCATCAGGCCAAACTGCAGGCCGTTCAAGGCCTGCTCAAGAATCAGCTGCGTCACTTCACATCTTGCACTGCGCCGCGTAGGCGTCAGCATGATTGGTGAAAATGGTGCCCATGGTCTTGTTGGTAACGCGACCGCGATCATCCTTGC
Organism: Azonexus sp.; assembly: GCA_034004105.1. Classification (GTDB taxonomy): domain Bacteria; phylum Pseudomonadota; class Gammaproteobacteria; order Burkholderiales; family Rhodocyclaceae; genus Azonexus. The sequence goes on from JAVEXE010000051.1 coordinate 4,470, forward strand.
CGATCACGCGCAGATAGTAGTTCTGCACCGGATAATGGTTGCTGTTGAACTTGAAATCCCCGCGCACGGACTTGAAGCGCTTGGCTTCGAGCGCCTTCTGCAAGGCTTTCTTGTCGTTCACATTCCCTTTTACGTCACGAACAGCAGCATCCATCATCAGGGCAGCATCGTAACCCTGCGAAGCGTAGAGCGAGGGCAGGCGCTTGTACGCTTTCTGGAACTCCGCCACGAAGCGCTTGTTCTCGGCGTTGTCCATGTCGTGCGCCCAATGCGAGGAATTGAACATTCCCATCATCGGCTCGCCGACAGCGCGAATCACGTCTTCATCCGCGGAAAATCCCGGCGCAAACAACTGCGTGTCACGCGACAAGCCAGAAGCAACAAACTGTTTGACGAAGTTGATCCCCATGCCGCCCGGCAGGAAGAAGAACAGCGCATCCGGCTTGCGGTTACGGATCTGCGCCAGTTCGGCGGCGTAATCCAGCTGGCCCAGCTTGGTGTACATCTCTTCAGCCGGCCCGGTGTAATAGCGCTTGAAGCCGGAAACGGCATCCTTGCCGCCGGGGTAATTGGGCGTGACGATCACGACATTCTTGTAGCCCTTGTCCTGCACGTACTTGCCCACGGCCTCGTGCAAGTTGTCGTTCTGCCAGGCGACGTTGAAGAAGAAGGGATTACACTGCGCACCCGCATACTGCGACGGGCCCGCATTGGCGGAAATATAGAAGGTCTGGTTCTGGAACACCGCCGGACCAACAGCCAGCATGATGTTGGAGAAAACCACGCCGGTCATGAAATCGACCTTGTCGCGCTTCAGGAACTTGTCGACGGCCTGCTTGGCGATATCCGGATTCTGCTGATCGTCGGCAATCAGAATTTCTGCCGGCACACCACCCAGCTTGCCATCCAACTGCTTGACCGCCAGATTGAAGCCATCACGAATATCGACACCCAAGCCGGCGGCGGGACCGGACAAGGTGGACACAAAGCCGACCTTGATCGTATCGGCAGCATGGACGGAACCGGCCAGCATCAGGGCCGCAGCAAGGGTGGTCAGACGGATGGACATGCTTGTCTCCATGACAGGTGGCGGAAAGCGGCAAATTGTAGCGCAGGAACAAGCAGATACCACGGTCAACGGCCAAATTCAGGTATATTCGCGGCCCAAGTGTGAATTCTCATCCCATGAACGCAAAAGCCATCGTTCTCCTGTCCGGCGGGCTGGACTCCGCCACTTGCCTGGCCATTGCCCGCAGTCAGGGCTTTGACTGTTATTGCCTGTCCTTTAACTACGGCCAGCGTCATCGCGCTGAACTGCTTGCTGCTGCACGGGTGGTCAAATCGCTTGGCGCAGTCGAGCACCGCGTCATCGATTTTGGCTTGGCGCAATTTGGCGGCTCGGCCCTTACCGACGCGTCGATTGCCGTGCCCACGGGCGGCGTGCAGCCGGGCATTCCCGTCACTTACGTGCCCGCCCGTAACACCATCATGCTCTCCCTGGCGCTCGCCTGGGCCGAAGTGCTGGGCAGCCACGATATTTTTGTCGGCGTCAATGCAGTCGACTATTCTGGCTACCCGGACTGCCGACCAGAATTCATCGCTGCGTTTGAAACACTGGCCAACCTTGCCACCAAGGCCGGGGTTGAGGGACAAAAACTGCAGGTTCATGCGCCACTGATCGATCTCTCCAAAGCCGAAATCATCCGCACCGGCCACGCGCTGGGCGTTGATTACGGCCTGACCGTTTCCTGCTACCAGGCCGATGAACTTGGCCTGGCCTGCGGTGTCTGTGACTCCTGTCGCTTGCGGGCAGAGGGTTTTACCGCGGCTGGCATTCCCGACCCCACGCTTTACCGGACCTGATTCATTATGGAACCTGATGTCTCCCCCAACACCGTACTCTGGCTGACTTTTGTCATCGCCTTCCTGTTTGGCGCGATTGGTCAGAAAACCCATTTCTGCACCATGGGCGCCGTCTCGGACATTCTCAACATGGGCGACTGGAGCCGCATGCGGATGTGGCTGCTGGCCATCGGAATCGCCATTCTAGGGGCAGGGGGCCTTGAGCTTGCCGGCCTGATCGATCTCGACAAGTCGATTTATCGCGGCACCAGCCTGACCTGGCTGTCGTATCTGATTGGCGGTTTCAGCTTTGGCGTCGGCATGGTGCTGGCCTCGGGGTGTGGCTCGAAAACCCTGATCCGCATCGGCAGCGGCAACCTCAAGTCGCTGGTCGTCTTTCTGGTCCTCGGGCTGTTCGCCTACATGACCATGCGCGGTGTTTTCGGGGTCTTTCGCGTCAGCTCGCTCGACCCTGTCGCGGTCAACCTGCCCAACGGGCAAGATATCCCGGCCTTGCTTTCCGGATTTGGCCTGGAGGCACGCAACGCAGCCATGCTGTCGATTTTGGCCATTGGCGGCGGATTGACCGCATTCTGCCTGCTCAAGCGCGATTTCTGGACGCTGGACAACCTGCTTGGCGGCATCGGGACTGGCTTGCTGGTGGTTGGTGCCTGGTATGTCAGCGGCCACATCGGCTATCTCGCGGAACATCCGGACACTCTGGAAGAAGCCTTTCTCGCCACCAATAGCGGCCGCATGGAATCCCTGACCTTCGTTGCGCCAGTCGCTTACACGCTGGAACTCTTCATGCTGTGGTCTGACAGCAGCCGGGTCATGACCGTTGCCATCGCCGCTGTCTTTGGCGTCATTGCCGGCTCGGCCGCTTGGTCATTGGCGACAGGCGGTTTTCGCTGGGAAGGTTTTGCCAATGTGGAAGATACCGCCACGCACTTGATCGGCGCAGCATTGATGGGCTTTGGCGGCGTCACCGCAATGGGCTGTACCGTAGGTCAGGGCATTACCGGCGTATCGACACTGGCGCTGGGCTCTTTCATCACCCTGGCTGCCATTCTGGCAGGCTCGGTGATCGCCATGAAAGTCCAGTACTGGCGGATGATGCGCGAGGCCTGAGAATTTTGAGGGCCGGGCTAACCCCCCTCGCCCTCTTTCAATTTCTGGATCACCAGCGGGAAAAGGCCAGAGCCAATCAGGGCAATGGCTGACACGATAAACGCCAGGCCGGCCATCGGATCTTCGAGCACCGGATGGATCAAGGCACCAAATCCGGCAAGGCTGAGCCCACCCGGAACTGCGCAAGCAAGCCCCAAAGCGCTGAGAACGAGAAACGAAACAGGATAAGTGCGAGGATGATTTTGCATGGCGAGAGTGTAGACGAAGGCGTGATTCAGCGCGAAGATAGGCGCTTATTTTAATAATTCGGGAGACACTGATGAATCGTCGCCATTTCCTTCGCTCCGTTGCCGCCCTTTCTGCCGTCAGCGCTGCCGAATTCGCCCCTTGGCATGCCGTCAGCGCCTTTGCCAATGACCTGGACAATTTCGTTCGCGGACCAGCGGTCAAGGATCACCCGCTCAAGCAGTTATCGAAACACGTCTGGATGATTTACTCACCGGATGGTTTTCCGACCCCGGAGAATCAGGGCATGATGTGTAACCTGACGTTTATCGACACCCCCAAAGGGCTGGTTGCGGTCGACACCGGTGCATCCGTGCAAATTGGCGAAATGGCCATCCGGCAACTGAAAAAGACGCTGAACAAACCCGTTGTCGCCATCATCAATACCCATTATCACGGTGACCACTTCCTGGGCAACCAAGCTTTCGTTGAAGCCTATGGCGAAATGCCGATCCACGCCCACGCCGGAACCATCCAGGAAATCCAGGGCATGCAGGGCAATATGTGGCGACGACTCATGGAGCAATGGACCAATCAGGCCACAGTCGGTACCAAAATCGTGCCACCGAATGTTGCGGTCGACCATGCTCAGGAACTGAAATTCGGCGACGTTACACTCAAATTGCACCACTACGGCAAAGCGCATACGCCTTACGACATTTGTGTGGAAGTTGTTGGCGACCAACTAACCTGCATCGGCGACATCGCCATGGATCGCCGCATTGCCAACATGGACGATGGATCTTATGTCGGCAGCCTGAAGACTTTCGACGCCCTGGAAAAAAATGCCCCCTCGACCATCTGGCTACCCGGTCATGGCGAACCCGGCCCAGGGGTTTTGGCCTGGAACCGGGGCATGTTCGAAGGCATCTACGAAACCTGCGTCAAAGCGGTGGAAGCCGGCCAACCCATGGAAGAGGCGAAGACCCTGGTGCTGAAAGACCCCCGCGTCAGCAGTCGCGCACGCGACACGCGTGGCTTTGACAGCAACATCGGCAAGTACGTCAGCCTTGCCTATCTGGAAGCCGAAACCGCTGCCTTCTGACCTCAACGATGACACCAACCCAGGAAAACTCCCAGCCGAAACGCCTGCTCCACTGGCTGATTCCGCTGCTGGGCGTTTTACTGACCCTGGGCGCTGGTTTCGTCATCTGGTACCTGGCGCAGCAAATCAGCCAGCGCGATCTTGATACGGCGGTCGACGATGCAAAGCATTTCGCCTATTCGGTCACCCAGTTCCGTAATTTCTATAGCAACGAAATTGTCCCGCGTGCTCGCGAGAGTGGCCTGCAAATCACCCATGCCTATCGCCACCTCCCCAATGCCCTACCGCTACCGGCAACGTTCACGCTCGATTTTGGGGAATTCCTTTCCTCACGAAACGATGGATTCGGCCTGGCACTTTATAGCGCTTACCCTTTTCCCTGGCGTTCAAAAAAGCGCCAGCTCGACGACTTTCAGCAAGCAGCACTGAAGCACTTTGAACGACAAGCCGATCAAGCGTTTTTCCGGATTGAAGAAATCGAGGGCAAGTCCACATTGCGCTACGCCATTGCTGACCGAATGCTCGAAGGTTGCGTGAACTGTCACAACAGCTATCCCGGCTCCCCGAAAACTGACTGGAAGGTGGGCGATGTTCGTGGCGTGCTGGAAGTCCAGCGCTCCATGCAGGTTGCTCAGGAGTCTCTGGCCGGCGGCCTGCGAAACGCAACCATTCTGTCCGCCCTGCTGATCAGCAGCATCCTGCTTGTCCTGTGGGCTAGTCTGCGTGGCCTACAGCAGGCCCTGCGCGACAAGGAATCGTCCAACCAGCAACTTCAGATAGCCCGCGATGAAGCACTGGCATCGGCTCGCGTGAAGGCCGAATTTCTGGCTAACATGAGCCATGAAATCCGCACCCCGATGAATGGCATCATCGGCATGAATGACTTGCTGCTCGATACGACATTGAGCCAAGAGCAGCGAGCCCTGGCGCAGACCGTCCAGAAAAGTTCGCACACCCTGCTCAAAATCATCAACGACATTCTTGATTTCTCCAAAATTGAGGCCGGCAAACTGGACTTCGAGGAAATTGCCTTCGATCCCCTGCAGAGCATCGAAGAAGTGCTGGAGTTGTTCTCGGAACGTGCTGCCGACAAGGGCCTGGAAATCGGCTATCGCACGGGCACCCCGCTTCCTCGGACAGTCATTGGCGATGATGGCCGGCTACGGCAGGTGCTGAGCAACCTGATCGGAAACGCGATCAAATTCACCGAAACCGGCGAAGTGGAAATACAGGTCAGCGCCGACAGCACCAACCCCGGCCATCTGGAATTCGCCGTCTGCGATACAGGCATCGGCATCCCGGAGGACAAACAAAGCCGACTGTTCCAGTCGTTCTCGCAGGTCGACGGCTCGATTACCCGACGATTTGGCGGAACCGGTCTGGGACTGGCCATCAGCCGCCAATTGGTCCACATGATGGGCGGCGAAATCGACATGCATAGCCAGCCCGGCGCGGGCTCGACCTTCCACTTCTCGGTGCGTTTCGGACTTCCCGATGCGCCCACCGACCTCAGCCCGCGCTTGCCCTTGGAGCAAGCTTTCCTGTACATCGGACAGCGGCGCCAGCTACCGGATCAACTACGGAGTTGGGGGCTGCAGGTTCATACCGCCCAAGGCTACCCGGATGCGGTTGAAGTCCTGGCCAGCACACCCAAGGTCCATGTCCTGCTGGACCTGAGCAATGCACCAGCCCCTGTTCACCGCGCCGCCGCACTACGCGATGCCTGCCTGCAGGCCGGGCTGCCACCCCCGGCACCCATCATCCTGATCACCCGCCGGCAAGGCATCGAAGACAGCGTGGAGTTGGCGAATCTGCCCAAACTCTACTTACCCGTTCGCCAGAACAGCCTGGCAAGCAGCATTCAGCCCACCCCCAAAGCATCAACGCGCACGAATGAAGCCAATCCCTTCAGCACGGCGCAACTGGGTCAGTTGCGTGTTCTGGTCGTTGAGGACAACACGGTCAATCAAACGCTGGTCAAAGCCCTGCTCGCCAAACTGGGCATCCAGGCCGTTATTGTTGGCAACGGCCAACTGGCGCTCCAGCAGATGCAGCAAGCCGCGTGGGACCTCGTCCTGATGGACTGCCAGATGCCCGTCATGGACGGATTTACTGCCACACGGGAATGGCGTGCCTACGAAGCCAGCCAGCAGACTCGGAGACTCCCGATCATCGCCCTCACCGCAAACGCCATGGAAGGCGATCGGGAACATTGTCTGGCTGCCGGCATGGACGATTACCTGAGCAAGCCGATCAAATTTGAACTACTACGCGAAAAGCTGCTCAGGTGGCAGAACGCGTCCATCCCAAATCATGAACCCAGCTAAAGCACAATCACCCGCGGAAATCTCATGCTGAGCCGCAACACGGTCTTCCCCCCCGGTCGCGTCGCCCTGATCGGTGCAGGCCCTGGCGACCCCGAACTATTGACACTGAAAGCGTATCACCGTCTGCAACAAGCGGATGTCGTGCTCTACGACAATCTGGTCAGCCCGGAAATCATCGATTTCTGTCCGTCGACCGTAGAACGCATCTATGTCGGCAAATCCGCCGGGAAGCACACACTGCCCCAGGAGGAAATCAGCCGCCTGCTGCTCGAACAAGCCCGTGCTGGCCGGCGTGTTATCCGGCTGAAAGGCGGTGACCCCTTCGTTTTCGGTCGGGGCGGCGAGGAAATGGCGCTGTTGATTGAAAACGGGATTGAGGTCGAAATCATTCCTGGCATCACCGCTGCACTGGGTGCCGCAGCAGCTTTCGGCTTTCCGCTGACCCATCGCGATCACGCCCAAAGCTGCGTTTTTGTCACCGGGCACTACAAAGACCACAGCGTTGAATTGAACTGGCCCGCGCTGGCCCAACCCAATCAGACCATTGCAATTTACATGGGCGTGACAGGCCTCGATACCATTGCCCGCGAATTACAAGCGCACGGTCTCCCCGGAGCAACGCCGGCAGCCCTGATCTACCGCGCAACCTGGCCCAACCAGCGTATCTATCCAGCGACCCTGGCAAGTTTGCCCGAAGTCGCTCGCCAACATGCCGTCAAACCGCCAGCGCTCCTGGTGATTGGCGATGTCCTGACACTGGCCGAAATACCCAAAGCGCCGTAACGAAAAACCTTGTAAAAAAGGCCAGCGGGTTGCCCCTGCTGGCCTTTTCGCTATCGAAAATAGCGCTTACTGAACTTGCTGAATCCCGGCGATCACCCAACCACGGCTGCCATCGGTCGGCTTGGTCATGTGCCAGATTTCCGAGAAGTTTTCCACCGGACCATTACGCTCTTCGCGGATCTGACCGCTGAAGTGGACGCTGACGATGTAGCGGCCCGCTTCTTCAGCCACGTCAATCACTTGGGCATTGAGCTGGACAACATCCGTTTCCTGCTCAGCACCGTTACGCTCGGCAATTGCCATACGAATTTCGGCGAACATTTCCGGGGAAGTGAATTCACGAATATCGTCCAGATTGCCCGCATCGTTGGCCGCCTGCAGACGGATGAAATTGACCTTGGCGTTGCGCACGAAGCCCTCAACATCGAAATCTGCCGGAATGTTGCCACTGCCCGTCG
>JAVEXE010000052.1:0-12313 GCA_034004105.1 Azonexus sp.
CGACCGCAGGAAAGTCCTGATTTTCAACGCCTTCGCCCCAGAGCAGGCGGACGGCTTCCTTGAGTTGTTCGCTATCAACGCCGACATGACAACCTTGCTCGGCAAAATCACCGGCGAGGATCTGTCGCAAGCTTTCTACGGTCAGTTTGGCCAGTTTGGCTTCACTGAGCGGAGTGTCAAGTCGTTCAACCAAGGCGCCGACAAAGGCGCGAACATCCAGATGATTCAGGGTGCGGGCAGCGAGGGCGATGCGCAAGGCGGCTTCGCGGGAGGCAATAGGGGATTCCGACATGTTGGGCTCCAGGCTGAGTTTTCAATGGAACCCCGGAACGGTGCTGGCTGAACCGGGGCTCGGTTGATGACTCAGGCCGGACTGATGCAACCGGATGGGCAGACATCAACGCACAGCGGGCTGTCGTTGTGGCCGTCGCATTCGGTGCAGGTGGCAGCGTCGATCTTGTAGAAGATCTTGCCGGAACTGATGGCCTTGGTCGGGCAGACTGGCTTGCAGTCACCGCAGGCGGTGCACATGTCGGGATCAATCTTCATTGCCATGGTGATTCTCCTTTCAGTCTTCAGCGGCGCCCAGCCGTTTGGCCCGCAGGGAAATGGGCAGCCGGGCCGGCTTGGCGATCGGGTCGATATAGTAGGTGCCTCCGTTGTCGAGCTTTAACTCGCCACCCCATTTTTCCGGGCTGTCGAATTCGATGGACTCGATGGAGGCTTCCAGGTCGCGCTTGGGAAGGTAAAAGACCAGCCCGCCACTGGCGTTTTGCTGGATCATGATGTTGGCCATTTGACGCTCCTGCTGGATCGGCGACACCGGGTTGCCCCGATGCCGCCGGTGATCCGGTTAGCGAACCAGGTCGAAGTTGTAGTCGGTGGTGCCCATGCCGATGGTTTCCTTGTCGAGTTGCTCAAGGACGGCGTTGGTCAGTTGGGTAACCACGGACATCATGCCTTCATAGCCCAGCGTGGTGGCGCGGTGCATGTGGTGACGGTCGAAGATCGGGAAGCCGATACGGATCAGCGGCACTTCGAACTCTTCACCCTTGTAACGCGTGTCACGCTGGATGTACTTGCCGTAGGAGTTGCCGATCAGGAAGTCCGGCTTGTCCGTGAAGCACAGGCTGCGCATATGCCACAAGTCGTTGCCGACATAGACCTTGCCATTGACACCGAAGGGGCTGGAAGCCAGCAGCTTCTCCATCGCCTTGCCCCAACGCTTGTTAGCGTTGTGGGACAGGATGTGGGTCGGTTCGGCACCGACTTCGAGCAGGATCTTGACCATGCCCATGACGAAGTCCGGGTCGCCGTAGAGGGCGAACTTTTTGCCGTGCAGCCAGGCGTGGCTGTCGGAGATCAAGTCCATGCAGCGGCCACGTTCCAGTTCCAGGGAAGCCGGGATCGGCTGGCCGGTGACTTCGGAAACCTTCATCAGGAATTCGTCGGTCCACTCGACACCCATCGGGATGTTGAGCTTCGGCACGTCGTGGTTCCAGGTGTTTTCGACGAACTTCTTGGTCTTTTCCAATTGGGCCGGTTGCAGCATGATCGTGGTGATGGCGTTGGGCGCATCCTTGATCTCGGCAATCGTCGTGCCGCCCGAGTACATGCGGAATTCACCATCGGCCGGGGTGTCGAATACTTCGGTCGGGTCTGAGAGCATGGTGTGGGCAACGCCCATTTCGCTCAGCATGCGCTTGATGACCCGGTAGTTGCCCAAGTAGGTTTCAAAGCCCGGGATCAGATTGATGCTTGCCTTGTTGCCTGCCTTCTTGCCCGCCATGTCGTTCAGGGTGAAGTAGCGCAGGATGCCTTCTTCCATGTTGTCCCAGCCGGTGGTGTGCGAACCGACAAAAGACGGGGTGTGGGCGAAGGGCACCGGGAAGTCCTTCTCGATGTGACCTTCTTTCTTGGCGTTGTTGATGAAGGCGTTGAGGTCGTCACCGATGACTTCGGCCATGCAGGTGGTCGACACGGCGATGATTTCCGGCTTGTAGAGTGCTTTGGCATTGGCCAGGCCATCAAACATGTTTTTCTGACCGCCGAACACGGCTGCATCTTCGGTCATCGAATCGGACACGCAGGAGCACGGTTCCTTGAAGTGACGGTTGAAGTAGGTACGGAAGTAGGCGACACAGCCTTGCGAACCATGCACGTAGGGTAGGGTCTTATGGAAGCCGGAGGCACAGAGGACGGCGCCGAGTGGCTGGCAGGCCTTGGCGGGATCAACCGTCAGGGCTTCGCGCTTGAAGTTGAGATCCTGATACTCCTTGGTGGTCGACCACATGAAGGTTTCGAACACTTTGTCCGGGCCATGACCTTCTTCGAACTGCTGGCGCTTTTCGGCCAGGTTCTTCTTGTAGTCGTCGTCGCGAAACAGGGGGTAGCAGGGCTTGATCTTTTCAGCGGTTTGCATTGCGATCTCCTTGCCGGTCCCGCTCATCTGCAGCGACCGGCTTTAGGTTTCAGGTATGCCTCAGGCGGCTTTCTTGAGTTCTTCAGCTTCAACCTTCTTCCAGGGCGGCGTCAGGTTCTTGAAGGTCGGGTTGGACAGGGCGATGTCCATGTCGCGGGCGAAGATGGCAAAGCCGTCGTAGCCGTGGTACGGACCCGAGTAGTCCCAAGAGTGCATCTGGCGCAGCGGGATACCCATCTTCTGGAAGATGTATTTTTCCTTGATCCCGGAGCCGACCATGTCCGGCTTCATGCGCTTGACGAACTCTTCCAGTTCGAAACCAGTGGCATCGTCGTAGATCAGGGTGGCGTCGCCCATTTCCTTGATCGTGCGGTCATAGTCGTCGTTGTGGGCGAATTCGTAGCCGGTACCGATGACTTCCATGCCGAGGTCTTCGTAGGCGCCGATCACGTGACGCGGACGCAGACCGCCGACGTAGAGCATGACCTTCTTGCCCTGCAAACGCGGCTTGTACTTGGCGATGATGGCATCCATCATCGGCTGGTAACGCGCGATCATAGCCTCGGTCTTCTGCTTGACGGTGTCGTCGAAGAATTCGGCGATCTTGCGGCAGGATTCGATGATCTTGGTCGGGCCAAAGAAGTTGTACTCCATGTAAGGAATACCGTACTTCTCTTCCATGTGACGGCTGATGTAGTTCATCGAACGATAGCAGTGCAGCAGGTTCAGCTTGACCTTGGGCGTGTTCATCATTTCCGCCAGGGTGCCGTCGCCAGACCACTGGGCAACCACGCGCAGGCCCATTTCTTCCAACAGTATGCGGGTGGCCCAGGCATCGCCGCCGATGTTGTAGTCACCGATGATGGCCACATCGTAGGGGGTCGATTCGTAGGGCTGACCATCGCGCTTGTCGAGGACCCAGTCACGGATCGCATCGTTGGCGATGTGGTGGCCCAGTGACTGCGAGACACCGCGGAAGCCTTCGCAGCGCACCGGAATGATCGGCTTGCCGATGGCGGCGGTACCTTTTTTAGAAACCGACTCGATGTCGTCACCGATCAGGCCGATCGGGCATTCCGATTGCACGGAGATGCCGTTGTGCAGGGGAAAGAGTTGTTCGACTTCTTCGATCAGCTTGGCGAGTTTTTTGTCGCCGCCGAACACGATGTCCTTCTCCTGGAAGTCGGAGGTGAAATTCATCGTGCCGAAGGTGTCGACCCCAGTGGTACCGACGTAGTAGTTGCGGCGACCGGCGCGGGAGTATTGGCCGCAGCCGACCGGGCCGTGGGAGATGTGGATCATGTCCTTGATCGGACCCCAGACCACACCCTTGGAACCGGCGTAGGCACAGCCACGGATGGTCATCACGCCCGGCAAAGACTTGCGGTTGGAGGTGATGCACTTCTTGGATTGCTCAATGGTCGTATCGTTGGCGGCCAGGTGCTTGGCGCGATCCTTCCGGGCTTTTTCCGGATAAACCTCAAGAACCTCGGCAATGAGGGCTTCGGTTTCTTCGCGAGACAGAGTTGTCATGTTTTCCTCCTGACGTCGCCACCAATCTGTGGCCGACGTACTGGTTGAAAGGGGGATGCAGTATTTGATCTCGGGGCAGAGCACCGGTAGGCAGGCCGCCGGTGTCACTGCACGGAATCAGGCAGCAGCAGCTTCAGCGGCCAGCTCGGCGGCGGTCTTGCCGACGATGGATTCGTCTTCGGCTTCCATGATGCCGAATTCCATCAGCAGCTCTTCCAGCTCTTCCATCTCGATCGGTGTCGGGATAACAAGGTTGGTGTTGTTGAGCACCTTCTGGGCCAATTGACGGTATTCGTCAGCCTGCTTGGCTTTCGGATCGTATTCGATCACAGTCATACGGCGGATTTCAGCGTGCTGGACGACATTGTCACGGGGAACGAAGTGGATCATCGTGGTGCCGAGGCGGGCCGCCAGAGCCATGATCAATTCGTCTTCGCGGTCAGTGTTACGGCTGTTACAGATCAGGCCAGCCAGACGCACACCACCCGAATTGGCGTACTTCACGATCCCCTTGGAGATGTTGTTGGCGGCATACATGGCCATCATTTCGCCGGAGCAGACGATGTAGATTTCCTGGGCCTTGTTTTCGCGGATCGGCATGGCGAAGCCACCGCAGACTACGTCACCCAGTACATCGTAGAAGACGAAATCGAGGTCTTCATCGTAGGCGCCTTCTTCTTCGAGGAAGTTGATGGCGGTGATGACGCCACGACCGGCACAGCCAACGCCGGGTTCCGGGCCACCGGATTCAACGCACTTGACGCCACCGTAACCGACGGAAAGAACGTCTTCGAGTTCGAGGTCTTCAACGGAACCGGCTTCAGCGGCCAGGTGCATGACGGTTGTCTGGGCCTTGCTGTGCAGGATGAGGCGGGTGGAGTCAGCCTTCGGGTCGCAGCCCACGATCATGACCTTTTTGCCGGCTTCAGCGAGCGCTGCAACGAGGTTTTGCGTGGTGGTGGACTTGCCGATGCCGCCCTTGCCGTAGATGGCGCATTGACGCAGTTTTGCCATGGTGTAATCTCCTTAGTCTGTCAGTCGATTTGCGAAAGGAATTGGTGAGTGTCGCGACTAACCATTCGCACGTAGCGTGCCAGGTCAGCTGACAGACTCTAATCGATTGATTTATCAATGGAAAATTCGAATTTTTCGGTTTCTCGCGGGGCGCAGGTTTGCGACAAAGCCACCGACAAAAGCCTGACCCGCTGTCGGGGTGACGACAAAGCCAGCCTTCCGCGAGATGCTCGCTTGCCGATCAATCGCTGCAACCTCCCGGCAGTAGTGCTGGGCAGCCTCAGTTATCAGCGTCATCCTTCGCCGCTGGTACTCGATGGGGTGGCCGAATTGCACGCCGATCTTTTCCGCCGTCTCGAGCGGGTAGAGCCGGCGCTTCAGGGTCAGGTGTTCCGGGACTACATGACGGTCCGTTTTCGCCTTGAGTGGCCGGAGGAAGCGGGATTCAGCGGCCTGAAAAAAGGGCCGGCCAGGGGGCGGACCAAGGCCAATTACGTCAAGGCCATTCGTGGCTGGAGCTTCGATTCGGACAGTCGCGAAGGCGCGGTACTCAAGGGCTGGGCGGAGTCACGCTTTGGCTTAACGCCCCGCTACCATCGCGAAATACTTCGCGACCCAAATAGCGATGCCTATAGTCGTTATTCGCAAATGCGAGCCCAGGGGCTCTACGGCACCAATGCATTGGAGTCGCAGCTCGATCTGGTCTACAGCTTCTGCCAGCATCAACTTGCTCGGCAACATCCCGGTGCGCAGCATGTGACCCTGTATCGCGGGGTCAATCGGGTGGGGGATCACGAAATCCTCAATCGCCAGTCCGACGGGCGCTATACGCTACTCCTCAACAACCTCAATTCCTTTACTTGTAGCCGCGAACGCGCTTGCGAATTTGGTGACTACATTCTTGCGGTCGACCTGCCCTTGAGTAAGATTTTCTTTTACTGCGGCTTGCTGCCTGGCGTACTGCAGGGGGAAGATGAGTTTCTGGTCATTGGCGGTGTGGTTGATGTCAGTTTGTCGACAATGTAGGGGAAAGCCAGTTCACCAGCCGCAAAAATCATGCTGCGATAAGGTCTGCGAGGCCTGATTTGGCGGGTTTTTCCGCTCTTTCTGGTGTCTTCAGGCAATAGGCCTGGTTTTTGCTGTTTGGGGTAGACCCTCTTTTCAGAGCAAAAACCATGACCCCTCAACTCCGTGAACAACTGCTGCAAGGTCTCAAGGATGGCAACATCGTCCCCTATCTTGGTCCTGGCGTGCTGGCCGATGTCCGTAACGCTGCCACCGGTGCGCCGATCCCGGCGGATAGTGATTCGCTCATTTACGCGATGAACGACGGCAAGCCGATGGCACCCAAGCTGATGTATGAATTTCCCCGGGCGGCGATGAATGTCGAACTCAAGCGCGGTCGCAGCACCGTTACCAAATTCCTGACCCGCGTTTATGGTGAAACCCGCTGGACGCGGGCTGCAGTCCACGACTGGTTGAAGGCAATTTCCCCGGCCTACGTCATCGACATTAATCGCGATACCCAATTGCAGGATTCCTACGCCGATCTGCCGCACAACCTGATTGTCGGGATTGCCCGGATCGGGGGCACGGCGTATCGCTACAAAATCTGGTACTGGACCGGCACGGCCTATCAGCCTGCCGAGGTGATTAATCCAGCGCTGCCCATCCTCTTCAAACCCATGGGCACCCCCAGGCCAGAGCCGGTTTACATCGCTTCGGATGCCGATTACGTCGATTTTATTACCGAACTGATGGGTGGCTTCTCGATCCCACCCGCGGTCAAGGCGCTGCGCCAAGGTAAGCAGTATCTTTTGATGGGCATGCGGCTCAATCGTGACACTGAACGGATGGTCATGTCCGACATGATTTATTCCGCCGCCAGCCCCGCCGGGTGGGTCTTCATCGCCCAGCCAACGGACAAAGAGCGCCGCTTCTGCAAAAAGGTCGGGCTGGAAATTCTGGAAACCGATCTTTTCGAGTTCATCGGCGCCGCCGTCGTGGCGTAAGCCTCATCCAAGCTTTTACCATTTACTAAACAGGGAGGAATCACTATGTTGCTGGATCGTTACGCGCCGTATTTCTTTAATTCCAATTTCCGCGAGGCGGCTTCACCGGCGGGTTGGGAAGGTTACCGAGGAGAATTGATCCTGATCGAAGGCGAAGTTGCCGACGATCAGGGTCGCCGTAAGCCGCCCCATGCCTTGTTCAAGCAGGCAACCGTGCTGGCACAGGGTGATGAACTCAAGCTGATTTCCGGCTCGCTCGAAGAGCTTCAGCATTGGCCGCACTTCATGGAGAAATTCGGTGTCGACATGACGCCCGAGACCATTGCCATCATGTTTACGGTGAACATTCCAAAACCCTTCATTTCCACCATCAATGGCTGCCCGGTCGTGTTCATTCCGCTGACCGAAGGTCTTTGCTGGAACGAACTGATCGATCTCGCTGCGCTGGAAAAAGGTGACTTCAAGGGCCAGGGCGCCGCCGACAAGATCATCACCGTTTGCAAAGCCTTAACCGGTAACAAGTACAAATACCCCGAAGTCAGCGTGGAAGAAGCCCTCAAGACCACCAACAACGCCAAACGGGAAGTGCACGGGGCGGTTTGAGGCGTAGATTGGCCTGCGTTCAGAAATTTTTTGGGCAGCAACTCGCTGCCCAAATGCCCCTGAAGTTAATCAATAAGGTGAAGTCATTGCCAGCAACGCCCCGGCCTGCTGCTCACAGGCATTGCGGCATTCCGGGTTCAAGACTTTGAGCCAGCGTTTCGGGATGCTTGACGGGCCATAGCAGGCACCGGCGAGCATGCCGGTGATAGCGCCGGTGGTATCGGCGTCACCCCCCCGATTGACCACTTCGATTAGGCAGTCTTCAAAATTCTCGGTGGCAAAAAACGCCTGAAAGACGGCTTGCAGCGTGTCAACGATATAACCACTGGGATTTTCGCGGCGTCTCTGGTCGTAGGTGAAGACCGGAAAGCGGTTGATGAAGGGGGCGACGCGCTCGCGTTCGACGGTCAGCGCATCTTTGCCGGAGAGAAAGTCCTGCACCATCGCGATGAGGATTTCACAGGCTGCGTCGGACAGAGCGTTGTGGTGGGTAATATGGGCTTGGGTGGCGCTGGCGATTTTGACCTGATTTTCGGGTTGACCGTAAGTGGCGAGTGCGATGGGCAGCACCCGCATGGCAGCGCCATTGCCTGCATCATGTTCAGAAGGCAGAGCTTCGGGGATGCCGGTTCTGCGGTAAGTGATCAGATTGCGCCGTACCGTGTTGCCAATGTCGACGGGCTTGGCACGCATCCAGGCATCAAAGGCGTTGGCAATACTTGCGGCTTCAATTTGGCCGACGGCAAGGATGGCGTTACCCAGCGCCAGTGACATGGTGGTGTCGTCGGTCACTTGGCCCGCCTTGAGACGTAGCCAGCCGCCACCCACGATGTCGCGGTGCTGCCCGAACTGGTGGCGGATTTCGTTGGGTGTGAGGAATTCCACGCTTGCCCCCAGGGCATCGCCGATTGCCAATCCCAGGTAGGCCGCAGTGGCGCGTTCGCTGAGGGGGATTTGCCCGGGCAGTAGGAAGGCGTCATCCCGGACACGGAGAAGCCCCCGGCGACGCACCGGTGCACTGCGGGCAATCAGCTCTCCGGACCAAAACATAGGGCATGATCGGCGCAGACGCCGCAGGAAGGTGCTGGGCAGACATAGATGCCCTCGCGCGCACAGAACTGGCGATAGAGGAACTTCTTCCATTTCATATCGCCGGTATTGTTACGCGCAAGGGCAGGGAAATTAAGCCACATCAGGCGGGTGAGTTCATCGCGGCTGGCGAAACCTAGGTCCTGCCAGAGGTGGTCACGACCAACACACGCAGTGGCGAGGATGTCGATCATCCAGCATTCGGAATCCCGCGCATGGGCTCGATGGTCGATTAGTAGGCGCTGCAATTCTTCGAATTCCGGCAGGTCGACCGCAGCCGCATGACTGCGGTCGACCGTGAACCCCGGGAAAAAATGGGCCATCAATGCGTTATGTCGCGCCGTGCCCAGGCCAAGGTCGCCAGGCAGGCAGCCCGAACCGCTCATTTGTCCGGCAATCAGGCTGGCCAGCAAGGGCCGGTTAGGATCGCCCGCCACATCGTCGGCGACAGGCCGATCCAGCAACTCGGCCAGCAGCAGGCTGCGGTAGGGGAGGCGATCCGGGCCATTCATGATAAAGCCTTACTTGCTCGGATATTCGACGAGGATGTCCTCGTCGCGCACGATCATCTGGCAGGCCAGCCGCCACTGGGTCGGCGGGATGTCATCGACGTACATCTGCTCGACCTGGGCTTTGGTGATGTGACCGAGTTCGAGCAGGGCCGCGACTTCGCGCACATTGAGCGGGCCGCCCATGGGCGCGCGCTTGCCATCGACGGAAGATACCTTGACCAGACAGGTGCCGCAGTTGCCTTCCTGGCAACCGAAATCGATGGGGATGTGGTGCTCCTTGGCCAAGGTCAGGATGGTCTGGGTGTGACTGCCGGCGACGGCGTACACGGTCTTGTCCTTGTGCATGGGGCTGCTGAAGGTGATGAGGGCCATTGTGATGTTCTCCAGTGAGACGGGTTGATTTGAGGTTTCTCTGTTGTTGGCGGGTGGGGCGTGCTTTTAGTCTTATGCGGGTTTGACGACGATGTCGCCGGAAAGGATTTGCGCCTGGCAGGCCAGCCGGTGGCCGCGGGGGGCCATGTTGTCCTTGAGCACCTGGTCTTCCAGGACACTGGGTGGGGCAAGGTTTTCGGCGCCGGAAATGATCTTGGTCAGGCAGGTACAGCATTCGCCTTCGCGGCAGCCGTAGGTGATGCCAGCGCCGACTTTTTCCGAGACCTCAATGAGGCGGGTGCCGGCTGGCACGGTGACCGAGACGCCAATATCTTCGAAAGTGACTTTGGCTTTGGGCATGGTTTTTCCTCGTTTTATGCGGTCGACGCCTGTAACTGGCTGAAATCGATGACGCGGTGGTCGACCTGGCCGGTCAGGTGGCGGGCGAGTTGTTCGCCCAGGCTGTGGCATTGCGCGAGTTCGCCCAGATCCGGCACCAGCTTGATGCGCAGGCCTTCGACCGGCACGCGCAATTTCAGGCCGCGCAAGCGATCCTCGATCAGGCGCACCGCTTCGCCGCTCCAGCCGTAGGAGCCGAAGGCAGCACCGAGCTTGCCCTTGACGTTGACCGTGGTCAGCGACGAGAGCACGTCCCACACCGGCTTGACCGCGTCGGCGTTGATGGTCGGGCTGCCGAAGGCGAGGCCGTCGGCTTCCTCGATCAGGTCGGTGAAGATGCCGGATTCGCCGCCTTCCAGGTCGTAGAGCGAGACGCGCACGCCGCCAATGGACTCGGCACCTGCCGCCAGCGCTTCGGCCATGCGCCGGGTGTTGCCGTAGGCGGAAATGTAGAAAACGACCAGCGTCTTTTCGCTTTTCGCCTCGTTATAAAGGCGCGGGGTGGCGAGTTCGCGGTAGCGGTGCAGGTAATCGCGCGGTCCATGGCGCAGGATGGGGCCGTGGGCCGGCGCGATGGTCCTGATTTCCAGGGGCTCGATCAAGGCCACGGCGTCGAGCACGTACTCGCGGAAGGGCCGCATGATGTGCGCGTAGTAATACTCGAAGGAAAAGCGGAAATCACCGACTGCATCGTTGAACAGCCGTGCATCGCAGAAATGGCAGCCGAAGATGTCGCCGGAAAACAGGATCCCGTCTTCCTCAAGATAGGTGCATTGGGTATCTGGCCAGTGGAGATAGGGCGTGTGAAGGAAACGCAGGGTCCGGCCGCCGAGGTCCACGGTGTCGTCCGTGGTCACCGGAATGTATTCCGGCGGCTTTTCACCGGTGGGCTTCAGGAGTGCCTTCAGCATCATCTGGGCGCGGCTGGACAGATAGACCTTGGCCTGTGGCGCACACTTGAGCAGTTCCGGTAGGGCGCCACTGTGGTCGGGTTCCAGGTGATTGAGGACGATGGTGGTGATTTCGTCGTAGCGGGCGACCGATTCCAGGCGCCGGAAAAAATCGTCGGCGAAGTTTTCTTTCACCGTGTCGATGACGGCCACACCCTGTTCGCCCCGCACGACATACGCGTTGTAGCTCGTGCCGTTTGCGGTTTTCAGGATGATGTCGAAATTGCGCAGATGCGGGTCCAAGGCGCCCACCCAGTGGACGCCGGGGGCGATTTCAACCGCGGAATTAGTGAGCTCCGCAGCCCGCATGGTGTTCCTCGCTGTCGTGTCCTTCGTCGTGATGGTGGCTGCCGCAGCGGCCATGACCTGCCGGAGCATGCACGCAGGCTTCGATATCGCCCTCAGGCAGTTCGACGTTTTTCAGCCCGATCCAGGCGTCGACCGCCGCTGTATCGAAACCGACCTGACGTTCGTTCCCGACTTCCATCAAGGGACGCCGGATGAGCAGTGGGTTCTCCAGCAGGAGGTGCAGGGCATCTTCAAAGCCTAGGCGCTCCGGAACGATTTCCCCCGACTTGACGGCCGGCGCGGCCCGGTTGAACCAGTCGGCAATCGGCAAGGTGCCCAGAAACGCGAGCAACTTGTCTGCGGTCCACACCTCGGTCTTGAGGTTTTTTGCCAGTACCGTATGCCCAGCCGCCGCCAGCAGCGTTTTCTGGCGCAAATTGCCCTTGCAGCCGGGCTTTTCGTAGAAGGTGACGGTAGCCATCAAGCAGCCTCCCGCCACAAACCGAATTCTTTCAGCTTCTCGATGGGAATGCCGGTCAGCGAACCGGGTGGATTGAGGAATTCACCCAGTTCATTAACGATGGCCATTTCTATTGGACAGATCGCCGCGCACTGCGGGTCGGCATGATCACCCAGGCATTCGGTGCATTTCATGTCGTCGATCAGGAAATGCGGCTTGTCCTGAAAAATGGCATCGTTGGGGCAGACATCGACGCAGGCCCAGCAATTGACGCAGGATTCGGTAATCTGGAGTGCCATTTACGCTACCTTTTTCAAGTCGATCGCAGGAAGCAGCTTCCCGGTTGCGGCGATTTCCGTGTAGACCGCCATGACGGCCTCCTCGATGGGTTCCATGGCGTGTTCGCCATTCGGTGCAATCCCCGCCGCCTCCAGCTTGGCCCAGGGCTCGAAACCGACCTTGGAGCAGAGCACGACCTCGCAACCCGACAGGATGCGGATGTTGCGATCGAGCAGCGATTCGCTGGCCCCGGCTTCGACGAGATCGCCATCGCCGCAGGCGTCCATGCCGCCGCAGTAAAGCTCGGTCTTGCGGTGGCCGATGAAACGCGCGCCTTCGGGCGACGCTTCGTAGATGAGGAACTCGCGGGCATGGCCGAA
>JAVEXE010000308.1:0-2707 GCA_034004105.1 Azonexus sp.
AATTACGCTACGCCTTCCGCCGAGCAACTGTTTCCGGTCGCCGGCCTTCGTCTTGGGGTTGCCGAGGCGGAAATCCGCAAGAAAAATCGTCGTGATCTGACCCTTGTTGCACTCGATGCCGGTTGTACCGTGGCCGGTGTTTTTACGCAGAACCGTTTCTGCGCCGCCCCGGTGCAGTTGTGTCGCCAGCATCTGGCCGGCGGCAGGGAGATTCGCGCTTTGGTCATCAATACTGGGATTGCCAATGCCGGCACGGGCGAGCCGGGTCGTCAGACGGCTTGGCAGAGTTGTGTCGCGGTGGCAGAACAACTCGGGATCGCGCCCGAGCAAGTGCTGCCTTTTTCGACCGGGGTGATTCTGGAGCCTTTGCCGGTTGAGCGTCTGCAGGCTGGTTTGCCGGCGGCCAAGGCGGATTTGCGCGCCGACAACTGGCACGCCGCGGCGCATGCCATCATGACCACCGATACCGTGGCCAAGGCCGCTTCGCGTATTGTTGCGGTCAACGGCAAAAAAGTGACCATTTCCGGGGTGTCGAAGGGGGCCGGCATGATCAAGCCCAACATGGCGACCATGCTGGGCTTTGTCGCGACGGATGCAGGTATCGCCCAATCCCTGCTGGATGGTCTGGTCAAGGAAGCGGCGGACGCGTCGTTTAACTGCATTACCGTCGATGGTGATACCTCGACCAATGATTCCTTTGTGATGATTGCTACCGGCCAGTCCGGGGCGAATTTTGCCGGCGATAGTGATGAGGGTTGGGCTGAAGTCAAAGCTGCAATCATTGCTGTGTCGGTGGAACTTGCCCAAGCGATTGTTCGCGATGGTGAAGGGGCAACCAAGTTCATCACCGTGGCGGTTCAGGGGGGCAAGACGATCGAAGAGTGCCGTCAGGTCGGCTACGCCATTGGCCATTCTCCCTTGGTCAAGACGGCATTTTTTGCTTCCGATCCCAATCTGGGCCGGATTCTGGCGGCTGTTGGCTATGCTGGCATCACCGATCTTGATGTTGATGCGGTGCGCGTCTGGCTCGATGACGTGCTGGTGGCGGAGCAGGGTGGTCGTGCGGCCTCATACAAGGAAGAGGACGGTGCGCGGGTGATGGCGCAGGCCGAAATCACCGTCCGTGTCGATCTGGGGCGCGGTACGGTTGCGGCAAACGTCTATACCTGCGATTTTTCCTACGATTACGTCAAGATCAACGCGGACTACCGTTCCTGATCAGTCGTATGCGACGAAACCAGCCGCCTGCCAAGGCTGGCTGGTCGTCCAGCAATTGAAGCTCCGGTGTGGATTCCAGTAAATCCTCAAAAACCACGTCGAGCCGGGTGGCGATACGTCGGGAGAGCGGATTCAACAGGCGACGCAGCGGTGCTTTCTGGCCTCGGCGCAGGAATTTGTCCAAAATCAGCGCCTGACCGCCCGGTTTGAGGACGCGGGCGATTTCAGCCAGACACAGAGCCGGCTGGGGTACGACCGCCAGAATCAGATGGGCAACGACGCTATCGAAACTTGCGTCATGAAATGGCAGGTGATGGACATCACCTTGTACGGCAGCAAAATTTAGGTGGCCTGTCCGAGGTTTGGCCCGCTTGAGCATGGCGGCGGTCAGGTCCAGACCGACGTAGTGATGTCGATCCGGCAGATGCGGCAGATCCAGGCCCGTGCCAATCCCGGCCAGCAACACAACGCCCGGTCGTTCGGGCAATCCACTCAGGCTGCCTTGGCGAATTCGGCGTGTCGCCCGGTCGACCGCAAGATCGTAAAAAGGGGCGATCAGCCGATACGTGTGTTGCAGCCCCATTTAGTGCAAGGCTCCGGGCAAGGCGAGGACAAACTCGGAAATCTCGGCCTGAAATTGAGTGCCGTCTTCCGCCACCATCTGGTAGGTGCCTTTCATCGTGCCCACGGGTGTGTTGAGTACGCAACCGCTGGTGTATTGATAGGACTGGCCCGGCTTGAGCAAGGGTTGTTCGCCGATGACGCCCAGGCCGCGCACTTCCTGTATCTGGTTGTGGGCGTCAGTAATGATCCAGTGCCGGGAGATCAGTTGCGCGGCAGCCCGGCCAATATTTTTGATCGTCATGGTGTAGGCGAAAACGTAGCGTCTTTCGTCGGGGTCTGACTGATCGGGAATAAATTGTGGTAGGGCATGAACTTCGATGCGGTACGTGTTGGGGTCGGTCATGGGATAATTTCGTCTCTAATTTTTTGGGAGTTGCCATGTCAGCCAAGGATTTTGTCATCGCACCAAGTATTTTGTCGGCCAATTTCGCCAAATTGGGCGAAGAGGTGGCTAACGTGATTGCCTCAGGGGCTGACTGGATACACTTCGACGTAATGGACAACCATTATGTTCCCAATCTCACCATTGGCCCACTGGTTTGCGAAGCGATTCGGCCATGTACCACCGCACCGATTGATGTGCACCTGATGGTCAAGCCGGTCGATCGCATCATTCCGGATTTTGCCAAGGCGGGTGCCAATATCATTACCTTCCACCCGGAGGCGTCCGAACATATTGATCGTAGTTTGTCGCTGATTCGGGATGCTGGCTGTCAGGCCGGGCTGGTCTTCAATCCCGCGACGCCACTCGATTACATGGATTACGTGATGGACAAGCTCGACGTCGTTCTGTTGATGAGCGTCAACCCTGGGTTTGGCGGCCAGAAATTCATCCCCGGAACCCTGGCCAAGGCGAGTGCTGCCC
>JAVEXE010000309.1:0-2707 GCA_034004105.1 Azonexus sp.
CATGTCCATCTTCAGCCTGCCATCGCTGTACCGGATGCATCGCCCGCCCATGCTGATCGTGGGTGCCGAAAAAGACATGCTGGTCCCGGCCTTTCTGGTTCAATCAACCGCCCACACCTACGGCGAGCCCTGCCACATCCTGCGCGACATGGGCCACGCGATTACGCACGAGAAAGATTGGCCGAGCGCGGCCAGACTGGTTGAGCGCTGGCTGGAACAACTCCCGGCGCGATGAAAACGGCTTGGGCCGGATCTGGCTCAGCCTCAGGCCCGGACGTCGATGGAATTGCCCAGGTTCGGCGGGTTGTTCGCCACCTGGGGCAAAGCCTGCAACAACTGATTGGCGTTCTGCGCCTGAATATCGAGGGATTTTTTCAGAACCATGGTGGAAGCGGCTTCGGCCACCTTGGTTTGTGACAAGGCAGAACTCAGACTGGCAATGCTGGAAACGTCCATGTTCGTACTCCTTGAAGATTGTCCAGGATAGTCAGTGTAGTACTTTTTCTTATAGACGGCGACTTTGGTCGCCTAGCGCAAACCCCAGCAGGGAGTCTTCAATACCCTTGCCCAGCGCCATCACCTTGAACAATTCACCCATTTCATGTGGCATGGTCAGCTTGCCGACCGCCGCTGAAGCGCGGAAATAGTCCGCTGTCCCGGCAGGTAGGCCGGCCAGCAAGTCCAGGAGGCCGCAATTCATCAAAAACCGCCCCTGATTGGTGTACCCCAGCAAATCGAGCCCGGCAGGATGGGCGGCGGCGATAATCGACGTGAAATCGACGTGGACCGTAATATCCTGCAATCCCGGTAAATAGAAGGGCTCCGGGTGGGCGTGGTGCCGGTAATGACACATCAGCGTTCCCTGTCGGCGCTGCGGATGGTAGAACTCGTGTCTCGGAAAGCCATAATCCAGTAGTAATACGGCACCTTGCTGCAGACGATGTGCCCATTCGGCACTCCAGGAGCGGGCGGCCAGACTGATTTCGCTCAGATAATCGGGCGGCAAAACGCATTCCTGTGCAATGTCTTCCGCCGCCAGCCGCAGCGCCCCCGTTGCCGGTCGGTCGCACCAAATGAACGCCCCGCTGGCATCCAGCCCGACACCGCGCTCGAGAATGGCCTCGCCATCCCAACGGACCAGGTGGGCCGGCAGCGCGTCGAGCAATTCATTGGCCAGTACCACCCCGGAGAAGGTCGCCGGCAAGGTATCCAACCAATGCACGCGGCTCAGCAGGTGCGGCGCAGCATCCTTCAGGGTCTGGCGCTGGCGTTCGCGCAGGTCGGGCGAGAGATCCAGAATCGCGTAACTGTCCGGCAACTGGTCCATGGCTTCGAGTGCCAGCAGGATATCAGCAGCCAGTCGCCCCGACCCAGCACCAACCTCCAGCACAACCGGTGACGAAAGCTGCATGATCTGCGCCACCTGCCTGGCCAGCGCCTGACCAAACAAGGGGGTCATTTCCGGCGCTGTGACAAAATCCCCTGCAGCCCCGAACTTGCGTGCGCCTGCCGCGTAATATCCCAAGCCGGGCGCGTATAACGCCTGCGACATGAAATCCGCGAACGATATCCACCCCCCGGCTGCTTCAATCTGCGAAATCAACAGGGTTTGCAAGTGCTGGCTATGGGCGAGGGCATCGGCGGTGGGCGTGGGCAGCATGGCGAGTTCATGGGAAGAGGGTAAGGAGAGGCGACATTTTAATTGCCAACCCGCGTTTGCCAGGAACAAGCGTGTAAACTTGCGCCTTTGCTGCGGTCGACCGCAGAAATCCGGCATTTTTGATCATGACCACACCGCTCTCTTCCAACCTGCAAAAACTGCGTAAATTTCTCGAAGGCCGCACCGGCAAGGCGATCATGGAATACAACATGATCGAGGATGGCGACACCGTCCTGGTCTGTTGCTCCGGTGGCAAGGATTCCTACACCCTGCTGGCCATGCTGATGGCCCTGCAACAACGTGCGCCGGTAAAATTCCGCCTGATTGCGATGAATCTCGACCAAAAGCAACCGGGTTTTCCTGCCGATGTCTTGCCGCGCTATTTTGAGTCAATCGGGATCGAGTATCGCATCGTCGAAGCGGATACCTATTCGATCGTCAAGGACAAAATTCCGGAGGGCAAAACCACCTGTTCGCTCTGTTCGCGTCTGCGTCGCGGCATCATCTACCGCACGGCCAAGGAACTCGGCGCCAACAAAATCGCCCTGGGTCACCACCGGGACGACATGGTGCATACCTTGTTCCTGAATATGCTCTTCGGCGGCAAGATGAAGGCCATGCCGCCCAAACTGGTCACCGACGACAAGGCGCACATCGTCATCCGCCCGCTCGCGTATTGCTCGGAAGCCGACATTGCCAAATTTGCCCGCGGCATGGAGTTCCCGATCATTCCCTGCAATCTCTGCGGTTCGCAGGAAAACCTGCAACGTCAGAAAATCCGCGAAATGATGCAGGATTGGGACAAACGCTACCCTGGCCGAACCGAAGCCGTGTTTACGGCCATCCAGAACGTCGTTCCGTCGCACTTGGGTGATAACAACCTCTTTGATTTCCGCAATCTCACGCTGGATACCGCGGTTGACGAAGGCGATATTGCTTTTGATGCCCCGGAAATACCCATGACCGGCACCATTCCGCTCCAGATCGCGAGCTGAAACCCAGCTGATTCACCGTATAATCCCTCGTCATTTGCCCTGAAGAAGCACC
>JAVEXE010000310.1:0-2704 GCA_034004105.1 Azonexus sp.
CATAACGCAAGCCGAGCAAGGTAGTCCATTGGGCATTCGGCCGACTTTCCCACTCGGCAAATAGTGCCTGGCGATCACGCTCACCGTCGTTGATATTGATGAAAGCGTTGGGCCACATCCCGCTACCAGAAGCCGGCCACCAGTCGTTCAAACGATATTTCTGCAGTTCGCCGCCGATGCGCAACAGATCTTTATCGCTCAGTTTGACATCGGCCTTCAAGCTGGCACCGGTAGTCTTGCTTTCGGTATACATCGGCATGCCCGCCGCACATGTTAGGCCCAGCGGTGCGCAAGGCACAGGATTCAATGCCGCAGCCGGTGTCGGGGCACCTTCGACATTTGATGCTGCGCCATACCAAAACCGCTTATCCCCACCAAAATCCATGAAGTGATCAACGCTCTCGTGGTAAGCCCTGGCTTCGAGCTTGCCCCAGTCGTATTCACCCAGCCAGCGCAGGTTGATGCGTTTCTGTTCGTTATCGAGCAGGTCCATGCGCTGGTTCGGGTAAAGCTGTTCCGGCATGTCCTGGTAACCCAGTTTGACCTCTAACAAATGATTGGCATTTTTTACCGCCAGGCCGAGCGTATGGTTGCCTGTCTGATAGCTGGTCGAACCCACTTCGTCCCGATCAAGGCGGTGTCCCGCCCGACCCGTCGCCGTGTAGTTCTTGAAGTTCTTGCCAGCAGAGTAGTTGTTCGCCTCGCTGAATGCCCCCGTGTAGGTCAGACTCAAGGTATCGGTCGCCATGGTTGCGCTGGCATTGGCACCACGGGCCTGATTGTTACTGCGATAAAACGCGCCCACTTCGCCCTTGAACAAACGACTACCCGGTGCCGCAAATTCCGGTGCCAGGGTTTCCGCGACAATGCTGCCGCCGATACTGTCACCGCCAACACTGACCGGGCTAATGCCGGCGTAAACCGTCAGTGCGCCAACCTGACTGGGATCAAGATAGGAGAGCGCCGGGTTCATGTGATTGGGACAGGCTGCGATCAGATCCATACCGTCAATCTTGATCCGCAGGCGATCATCGGCCAGCCCGTGAATCACCGGCAGGCTCGATACCGCGCCAGCGCCATAGAAACTGACGCCCGGCACATCCTGCAAGAGCGTTGCCACGTCGCTGCTACGCGACCCCGTTCGGCGCAGCTCGGCAGCATCAAGCTCAGTCGTGCTGCCCGCCGTCTTGTCCTGGCTGGCACTGACGACAATTTCATCCAGCGCCTGGGTCTGTGCGCTGGCCACAGACATCAACGCGGTGGAAGAAAATGCAATGCCGATTGCCGCCGCCAACGGCCGAATACGATAGACCATGAAACAACCCCTCAATCACTGTCATGATGAAAAGGTTGCATTGTCGGCAAGTCGCGCCTTGCCGGGAATGTGACAAATCGTCGCACCCCCTGGTTTTCCGGGCGAAATCCCGGTCGACCGCAAGAACTCAGGCGTTTAGCTTTTCCACGGCGTCGCGCAGCTTGGCGGGTTCGTCCAGGCGCAGGATTTTACGAACACTGGGAGCCAATTCCGAAATCTCTGACTTGAGAATCCAGCTCTTGACCTTGAGAATTTGCGAAGGATGCATCGAAAACGTTCTCAAGCCCATCCCCAGCAACAAGCGGGTCAGCTTGGGATCTCCCGCCATTTCGCCGCAAACCGACACCGGGATGCCCATCTTCTCGGCACTGGAAATGGTATGCGCCAGAAGCATCAATACCGCCGGGTGCAAAGGATCGTAAAGCGCTGCCACCTGCTCATCAGCGCGATCAATGGCCAGGGTATATTGAATGAGGTCATTGGTGCCGATGGATAAAAAATTGAGACGGCGCAGAAAAAAACCAACCGCCAAGGCGGCAGCGGGAATTTCGATCATGCCACCAACGGGAATATTCTCGTCAAAGGCCAACTTTTCGCCGCGCAGGCTGGATTTGGCTTGTTCCAGCGCCGCCAGTGTCTGATCGATCTCATGTGCATGCGAGAGCATCGGGATCAGCAGCTTGATCGGACCATGTTTCGACGCACGCAGGATGGCGCGCAACTGGGTCTGGAACATCCGCGGCTCGGCCAGCGACAAGCGGATTGCCCGCCGCCCCAGGGCCGGATTGGTCTTGACCCTGTCAGCGACGGTCGCCTCCGGATGCAAATCCTTGTCTGCCCCGAGGTCGAAGGTCCGGATCGTCACCGGACGCCCACCCATGCCTTTGACCACCTTCTTGTATGCCTCGTACTGTTCCTGCTCATCCGGCATGTCACCGCGGTTCAGGAACAGGAACTCTGTCCGGAACAGACCGATCCCCTCGGCACCACCTTCGAGCGCATCGGCCACATCGCCGGGCAATTCGATGTTGGCATGCAGGGCGATCATCACCCCGTCCAGCGATACCGCGGGGGAAGTCTTCAGACGTTTGAGTTTGACGCGCTCCAGCTCCAGCTGCTCCATGCGCAGCCGGTATTCCTCCAGCACGCGGGCATCAGGATTGACGATCACGACACCGCGCAGGCCGTCGACAATCAGCAACTCGCCGTCACGAACCAGGGTACGCCCGTTTTCCAGACCGAGAACGGCAGGAATTGCCATACTGCGGGCCAGAATCGCGGTATGCGAAGTCGCTCCGCCGACATCCGTGATGAACGCAGCAAAGCGGTGATCCTTGAAGGCAATCGTATCCGCCGGCGAGAGATCATGGGCGACCACAATCAGCGCCT
>JAVEXE010000311.1:0-2656 GCA_034004105.1 Azonexus sp.
CTGCTGGCGCGGCGGTCGGCACCCTGACCGCCCCGGCGGTGGCCGATGCGCTCGCCCAGGCCGGGATCGACGGGCCGCTGGCGACAGCGATCACCGCGCTGGCCAGCACGGCTGCCGGTGCGGCTGTAGGGGGAACGGCGGGCGGCAGTACGGCGCTCAATGAGGTAGGAAACAACTACCTCTCCCACCCGGAAAACAAGGAGCGCGCCGAAGCCCGGAAAAACTGCGCCAGCGGCAACGAGAGCGCCTGTCAGTGCGCCGATGAACTCGATGCCCTCGACCGGCAGCGCGATACGGAATTTCACGCAGCTTGTGACGGCGCACTACGCGCAACAGAGGGCTGTAAGGATGCAACGCGCCTGATGCTGAATAGTGTGGCGACTTACTTCCCCAAACAGGACGAAAAAATCTACCTGCCGGACGATTTCCTGAAAACGGCCCATCAGGACGAGTTGCAAAGCTACCGCGATCTGTTGCAGGCTGCCAATAAGGATGCGCTGCAAAACGGTACGGACAGTCAGCGCCCGGATCTCTACAATTCGGATCTTTACGGCGTCGTGGATCCCAATAGTCATGATCTCTACGTTATGGTCAAAATTGGCGACCAATGGAACGTCGTGAGTAAGACCGATAAAGTCTTTACAAGCGAAGCGGGAGTGAATGGCATCCTCAACGATTCGGACTATGCGCCGGGATTGCTGGGCTATCACATCAATGAAGCGAGAGCGGAAGGCTTCAAAAATATAGGGATATACACCTTGTTCTATAACCCGACCGAGGGAATCATAGGGGACGGGTTGGAAACCTTCCAGGACAAGATGTCGTTTGTTTTTGGCCCGTCGGATGTTGCGAAAAAACTGTCGGGAGTACTGGATACGATCCAGCAAGGCGACCAGTCCGTGAAATGGGTGGTGCACAGTCAGGGCGGGGCGATTTTTGCTTCTGCTGTGGACTATCATGGCGGCACGCTCTCGAATAATTCAGTTGCCTTCCATGCGGGTGCAAATAACCAGTTGGTGACAGATTCGATCCTGAAAAATGCAGGAATGAATTTCAACGATAATGGTATATATAAAACAGTTTATTTGGATTCTCCGCGTGATGCAGTGCCAAACATTATCGGGTTGAACACCTTGAACCCTATCACATGGATTCGCTCTATCCTGTTCATTCCGACATTATTTATGGGGCCAGAATCGAGTCCGCATACCCTGCCGCCGAAATCAACACCTTGATGATCGGGGGGGCAAAATGATGCTGCGAATTAGTGCGGTGTTGCTCTGCGCAACGATGGCTATTCCCTGTTCGGCCGAAGGGATGGATATGGATGGTTTTGAGAATCTAAAACCCTTGGATCAATTGCGTTCGTTGAATAAAACAGCAAAAAAAGCTGACCCATTGGTATGGTATTCCGCAGTAATTGATGGATGGGAACTATCGTTCCAGGCGCCTGCCGATGATGGTGATGCTCATAATCATGGCCTTCATTTTCGTTATTTAATCAACACTCGGAGCGAGCGTTATGCTAAAGCCTTTAATGCCTATGGCGCCAAAACGGGCGAGAGTAAATATAAAGAAGGTGTTTTTTCTTTTTTCAGGACTTATAGATTCGGGCCTCCCTTCCTGAATTCTTCACAACTTGGCCAGCTTGATATTGACTGTAATTTATTCGTGCACATAGACCAATCAGAGTCGTCAGAAAGGTATCGCCGGAATTTCATGGTGCTGGGTGATCTGCTAAAAGAAGTTGGACGAAGCCAGCGAAGAGATTTTATGGTGCGCAGCCATCATGACGGAAAACTCTACCCGGCAGGCGCTGAGGTTAGTGAAATTATTATTGATGGAAGGAAATGGTTTCACAGGTGGGATTTAAGTGAAATGGGTTCTAGCGAGAGTTATTTTACGGCGCTTGCTAAAGATCGCATTCTCAAGATATATATTATGTACAACCAGTTCATTCCAGAAAAATACTACCTCCCTGATTCTCCCCGCCCCGGCTGGATGAAATCGGCCTACGAGAGCGTCAACACGGTCATGTCGTCAATCAAGCTCAAGCCGCCGCCCGGATACGATGAAGAAGCAGACCCCTATATCGTGAAACCTGCCAACGGGCAGCAGTGAAAGCTATGCGCCATGAACACCGTCGCCCACGCCCTGATCTACAGCCCTTCCCGTAGTTGCCTGATCCCCGCTCCCGAATTCGCCCGCTGCCGAGGGAAGCAACGGCGAATGCGGCGTAATCGTCTCTACCACCAGCAACCCGGCAGCACGGTCCATTACCTGCTCGAAACCGACCCGGTTTTTGCCAATTACCGGACCTGGCTGTCCTCGGACTACCTGCTGCAAGCGCTCAGTCTCGATCCGGCGCAGATGCAAAAACGCCTGGGCGATGGTTTCTACGAACAGCGGCTCATCGCCGAGCAGGTGGCGCAACTGACGGGCCGCCGCTTCCTGGCTGGCTACGCCGACGACGAAGCGCAGTATCAGGCGCTGATGGCGGCGGGCGTCAGCGTGGCGCAGGCATGGCAGCTCATTCCCGGCGTGGCGCTCTCCGCGGCGCAGGTCGCCCAACTGACCACCGACATCGTCTGGCTGGTTTCTGAAACCGTCACCCTGCCCGACGGCTCGACGCAACAGGCGCTCGTGCCGCGCGTCT
>JAVEXE010000312.1:0-2655 GCA_034004105.1 Azonexus sp.
TTGCATTACGCGGTGTTTGGCGGTCATGAGGCGCTGGTCGATCAATTGCTGGCGCAGGGGGCCGATATCAACGCGCTGACCCCCAACGGTTCCAGTGTGCTGATGATGGCGGTTTATGAAGGCCGCGAAGGTCTGGCGCGCAAACTGGTGGATAAAGGTGCGCGGCGTGATGTCCGTAACGACTGGGGGGATGGTGCCCTGGCCTGGGCGATGCGCAATAACAATCTCAGTCTGGCTCGTCTGGTCAGCGAGCCAGATGATTTCCAGGACGCCATGGCGAAACCCAAGGAAAGCTGGGGTGAGGCGCAGCGGTCCTTGGCGATGAGCAAGGAACTGGAAAGTCTGCTGTCCATGCGACAGATCTTGGCGGAGCGGAAGATGTCTACCGACAGTATTGACCGACGGATTGCAGCAGAACGGGTCCGTCTGGTTCGGGCACAGATGGATCGGCCGACTTTGCAGCGGGCGACAACCCTTGAGATCACTGCCAGTCGCTCAGCCAAGGAAAAACAATCCGTACGCTTGATACAGTCGCCTGGAAAGCCGCCGGAACAGGGGTTCAAGTTGCCTGCGACAACGTATCAGGGGACCCCGAAAATGCCCCCAAAGATGCCGACGCGAAATTATTGAATCGGGGGTGATTCGTTTTCGGACTCACTTTCCAGCGCAATGCGAACCAGTTCAGCCAAGGTGCGAGCGCCCATTTTGTCCATGACCCGTGCCCGATGGGCTTCGACGGTCTTCATGCTGATATTGAGTTCGTCGGCAATCTGCTTGTTCAATTTGCCGGCAACCACCAGATCCATGACTTCACGTTCGCGTAGCGTAAGCAGTTCGAGCCGCTGCGAGATGGCATCACTGCGCTTGCGTCGATTCGCTTTCTGGCAATCGACCGCCAGCGCCCGCTGAATCCGTGACAGTAAATCCTCGTTATGGAAAGGCTTTTCGATGAAGTCACACGCGCCGCGTTGCAGGGCGGAGACGGCCATCGGGACATCGCCGTGGCCGGTGACAAAAATGACTGGCAGGACTGAGCCGCGGTTGACCAGCAGTTCGTGCATTTCCAGGCCACTCATTTCCGGCATGCGTACATCCAGCACCAGGCAGCCACGCATGCCCTCATGATAGGCAGCCAGAAAACTCTCTCCCGAGTCGTAGCAGGCGACGGTATAGCCTTCACCTTCCAGCAGCCAGGTCATGGAGTCGCGCATCGCTTCGTCATCGTCGACCACGTAGATGATTTGTTTGGTCTCAGGCGTCGTAGTCATCAATAGTCTCCTTATCCTCCTGTGGTACGGTGAAGTGGAAGGCTGTGCCGCCTTCGCGTCGGCGCTCCACCCAAAGTCGTCCCTGGTGAAATTCTATGATTGATCGGCAGATCGGCAGGCCGATGCCCATGCCATCCGGTTTGGTGGTGAAGAATGGGGTGAAGATGCGTTCGATATCTTCCTCGCTCAAGCCGTGTCCCTGGTCGATGATTGCAACTTCAATCATCCGATTGTCGCGGCTGTGGGCACGGATGGTCAGCCGTCGTTGTTCTGGCGGTTGGCTGCTCATGGCTTCGATGCCGTTCTTGATCAAGTTGAGCAAGACCTGCTCGATCATGATGCGGTCAACGACGATTTTGGGCAGATTTTCCGGCACCTGAACCACCAACTGCGTGCTGTTGCGTTGCGCCTCAATATCGGCGAAGGCCCGAGTTTCATCAATGACTTGCAGCAAATCAATCGCTTGTCGATGCGGCTCGCCTTTTTTCACCATGTCACGCATGCGACGGATGATCTTGCCCGCCCGTTCGGCTTGTTCCGAAGCCTTCTGCATCGCGGCCAGCAAGTCATCGATGCGGTAGTTTCCGGCCTGCATCCGCTTGACGCAGCCGGCACAATAATTGGCAATGGCGGAGAGCGGCTGATTGAGTTCATGCGCCAGAGACGAGGCCATTTCGCCCATGGTGATCAGCCGGGAGGTTTGGTCGAGGCGTTTTTGTTGTTGCAGATTCACTTCGTCGATGCGCTTGCGATCGGTGATGTCGGCGGCGATCTGCACCTTGACGATGCGGCCATCGACCCAGCGGATGGCACGTTCATGCAGGTGATACCAGTGCCCGGAAAGTTCGTGGCGGACTTCGCCATCGAACAACTCGCAGGGCAGATCATCGAGCGTCAGGGTGTTGGGCGCGCGGCGCAATTCTTCAGGTTCTGGATGGCAGGGCGCGGTCACCTGGGCCGAGTTTCTGCCGACGGCGTCAAAACCGAAAATATTCTGGAAAGCCCGGTTGGCGAACAGGATTTCGCCATTCGAAAGATCCGCCACGTGTACTGCAGAATCCAGGCCGTCAATCACCGTTTCGAAGCGCTCATGGGCGCGTTCGAGTTCAAGGCGGGCGCGGCGAGGTTCGGTGATGTCGTTCATTGAGGCCATCCAGCCAATCTGGCGGCCTTGGGTATCGATCAGCGGCGAGAAGTAGAGGCGGACATAAAACCGTTCGCCGCTCTTGCGCATGATACGCATCTCGAAGCCACCGGCGGGCGCTTTGCCTGCCAGTGCGGTATCCACGGTGTGCTGCAAGGCAGCGAATTCTTCCGGCGGCCAGTAGGGGTAGGGCGGCATGACGCCGACCAGTTCGTGTTCTTCAAAGCCGGTCATGCGACAAAA
>JAVEXE010000313.1:0-2655 GCA_034004105.1 Azonexus sp.
CGGAATTGCGGCATGCGCCGGCACTGGAAGGTGTAAACGCTGACCCATTCCAGCTCGAACTCGCGGTCGTCGCCCAGCATCGCCTTGATGCGCGGGATGACTTTTTCCGGCTTCTTCTCTTCTTCCGGATCAGCCTGCCAGCCCAACTGGAAGTCGATCCGGAACACATTGTCGGCCTGGCGGTGCAACAGGACCGACTGCCCCGGATGGAAAGGCGGATCGAACCAGAACCAGCGCTCCGCCGGGAAATCGGCCTTCATCACCACATCGGCAATCAGGAAGCGGTCCATGAAAATCTTGCCGTCGATCTCCAGCCCCAGCATGTGCCGGATCGACGAACGCGCACCGTCGGCCACGATCAGCCAGTCGGTATCCAGCGGATAAATGCCATCCGGCGTTTCGACCTGCAGCGCTGCGCCCTGGCCGTTGGGCTGCACCGATACGACCTTGCTGCGGAAACGCAGATCCAGATTGGGCAATTCCTGCGCCCGCTTGACCAGAAATTCCTCAAGGTAATACTGCTGCAGGTTGATCATCCCCGGCCGCTTGTGATCCGGTTGCGGCAGCAGATTGAAGTTGTACACCTCTTCCTCGCGGAAAAAGGTACGGCCAACGTTCCAGCTCACCCCCTTGCTGACGCAGGCATCGCCAACGCCAATCCGGTCGAGCACCTCCAGCGCCCGCTTGGCGTAACAAACGCCGCGCGAACCCACCGACACCGAATCATCGTCATCGAGCAAAACGACCGGCACGCCGGACTGGGCCAGTTCAATTGCTGCCGCCAGACCCACCGGGCCAGCGCCAACCACCGTCACGGGATAGCGCTGGGCGGCAGCACCGGACAATTCCGGCGGCCGCTGGTAGGCGTACTTCGGGTACTGATAGGTACTCAACATGCTTTGTCTCCTCCGTTTTTTATGATTTGGGGCCGTCGACCGCAACAATGCCGGTCGCTCAGCCTTCCTGCAGGCCGTGCCACATTTCCTTGTCCCGCTCGGCCGTCCAGATACGCGGGTGCTTGATGCCACCAGCCTCATCGACCGCACGCGTCACGTCGAAAGGCAGGCAGTGTTCGTAGATGAAGACATGGCCGAATTTCGGGTCCATCGCCTTGCGGGTATGGGCCATGGCCTGCTTCAGGTTCATACCCTGAGCCACGGCTTCCTTCGCGGAATTCAGCAGCGTGGTGACGAAATCCCGGGTATAGGCCAGGCCTGCCGCCACTTTTTCCGGGTTATCGAGCGCCGGGCCGCGACCGGGCACCAGCTTCTCCGCCCCCAGCGCTGCCAGCGCATCCAGGGTTGCCGGCCATTCTTCCAACTGGGCATCGCCGGTATAGCAGGCCGCATCGGCTTCGACCAGATCGCCCGAGAACAGCACCTTTTCGGACGGCACCCAGACGATGGTGTCGCCTTTGGTATGACCGGGGCCAACGTGCATGATCTTCACTTCCAGATCCTTGCCCATCCACAGGGTCATTTCGTCCTTGAAAACCAGGGTCGGCCAGGTCAGACCAGGAATGGATTCAAAATTCTGGAACAGGCGGGGGAAGCGCTCATATTCGGACATCCAGTCCTGTTGACCGCGCTCGACGATCATTTCGTAGGTGCCCTGGCTGGCGATGATCTCCTGCATGCCTTCGGCCTTGTAGCCAGAAGCCCCGAGGACACGCACTGCGTGGTAATGCGAGAGGACAACGTATTTGATCGGTTTATCGGTCACCTTGCGGATTTCGGCAATCAGGCTTTGCGCCATGACTGGCGTCGCCAGCGCATCACAGATCAACACCGAATCCTCGCCAATGATCACCCCGGTATTCGGGTCACCCTCGGCGGTATAGGCCCAACAATGCTCGGAAAGCTGGGCAAAGGTGGTTTTCTTGACTTCGAGATCGGCAACGGAAGCAAATTGTTTGGTGCTCATGGAAATATCCTTTCTTGTCATTGGGTGTAGCTTAGTTCGAATTTCGTTATTGTGCAATACGTTCGTTAATTACAAATTAAAAACCAAGGGCAGAAGCCTTTTGATATTGACCACGCCATCGTTCGTCGCTAAGGTGATGTGCGAATTCAGGAGAGAAGCGATGGACAGGATAGATAGCGAAGACGAAAAGGAAAGACGCGGGATTCAATCGATTGAGGTTGGCGGCCAGATTCTCATCGCTCTGGCCGACCACGCGGCGCCGATGTCGCTCAAGCAGTTGGCCGAAGCCGCGCAGATGAGCCCGGCCAAAGCGCATCCCTACCTGGTCAGCTTCAGCAAACTGGGCCTGGTCCATCAGGACCCGGTTTCGGGTCGCTACGGCCTTGGGCCGTTGGCGTTGAGGATGGGACTGTCCAGCCTGCGCCAGTTGAACCCGGTGCGCCTGGGCATGGCGGCAGCCATCGAACTGGAACAGCGGGTCGGACACACGGTCGCGCTCTCGGTCTGGGGCAATGCCGGCCCAACGGTGATTCACCTGGAAGAATCGAGCCATCCGATCCACATGAACCTGCGCGCTGGCACGGTGATGTCGCTGATGACCGCCACCGGCATGGTTTTCGCCGCCTACATGCCGGCCAAAACAGTTGAACGCTTCGTTGAAGAATCGATGCACCCCAACGCCTTTCCGCACATCATCGGCGACCGCAGCGACTGGAAAAGCCTGCAACCGGC
>JAVEXE010000314.1:0-2653 GCA_034004105.1 Azonexus sp.
CTTAGGAGGGAGCCGTTATATCCATTTAACTATGGAGGCGGGCCTTGAATGGCAGGGGCGCATTGTACCGGGAGGCGAGGCCTTTGTGATAGATTGGCGACTCAATCAGTGTTTTCTGAAAGGCTTCAACATGGTGCCCGGATTTGACCGAAAACCCATTGCCCAGCAACTGATCCTGGCGATTCTTGCGGCCTTGGTGGTCGTTTTTGCTGTGATGACCTGGATCGTTCAGCAGCGTGCCGCCAGTGCCGCGTTGCGGATTGCCGAGCACAATCTTCGTCATGAAGTGCAGTTGATGGCGGGAACGCTGGATTCCTTTTTCATGGCAGTGAAGGCACGTGGTGACCGGCAATCCGAGTTTTTCCTGAAGCAGTTGCCAGGCAAGCCCACGTTGGGAACGGAGCTGATTCGAACCGGTGATGTGGATTTGCCGGTGTTACGGGTCGGTGGCGAGATCATGAATGCCAATGACCGGCCTTTGCTGGCATTTCGCGCGCTGACGGGTGATGACACGGCGTTTTTGTTGATTCGCGATGGCAAGCTGTATCGCATCAATGCCTTATTGCGCAAACCCGATGGCTCGCCAACCCACGGTGTACCGTTGCCCGGTAATGACCCGGTAACCCGCGCGATTCTCGCCGGGCAGGATTATCAGGGGCTGGTTATTCGTGCTGGTAAATATTATCTGGCGACGGTGCGCTTGCTGAAGGACGAACAGGGCAAGCCTTGGGGCGCCTACTCGGTACGCATCTCTCTTGAAGAGGAGTTGGCGCGGATTCGCGCACAGTTTGGCGCATTGGTGGCTGGCAAGACAGGTTATGTGACAATTGCCCGCGCAGGTGACGCGCAGGGAGCAATCGAGTTTGTCCTGCACCCGCGTTGGCAGGATAAAACCCTGGCGGAGAGCGATCTGTCACCGGAGGCCAGCGCTGCCGTCAGTCGCATGGTCAAGGAAAAGCAGGGAACCTTCCTGTATGCCGACGCCGATGGTTCGAGCCAGCGTGATCGGATCATGGTGGCCGAAACCGCGTCAAGCTGGGGGTGGACCGTGATGACCGGAAGCTGGCTGGATGAATATCTTGACGAAAGCTATGCCTTGCGGAATCTGTTGATCGGCATCAGCGGCGTTGCTGCCCTGGTGTTGGCATTGATTGTTTTTTTCCTGGTCAATTCCCGTTTGCGCGGCTTGACGCAATTGGTCGGCGAAGTGTCCCGCGTCAGTTCCGGGGACTTGCGGGCGACGGTGCAGGATGCGGAACCGGGCAGTCGTAATGAAGTTCATGCCATTGCTCATGCCTTTAACGAAATGGCCCGTAGCATGCGGCAGTTGGTCAGCGGGGTCTATCAGACCTCCGGGCAGGTCGGGGTGGCTGCGCATCAATTGCAGGATGCCGCACAGCTGGCGCTCGAGAGTGCCAGCACGGCATCGCAATCGGCCTCCGGGATTGCAGCTTCAGTTCAGCAGTTGTCGGTCAGTATTTCTCAAGTGGCGGATAACGCCAATGAGGCTGCGCGAATTTCTGAAGAAGCCAAGCTTGTGACTACAGGCGGACGGCAGGTTGTTGAGCGGGCAATGAACGAACTTGATCGGGTTGCAACAGAGATCGGCCAATCAGCCAGCCTGATCGAATCTCTGGGCGAACGTTCGAAACAGATTTCCAATGTCATCAGCGTGATTCGTGATATTGCCGACCAGACCAACCTTCTGGCGCTCAATGCCGCCATTGAGGCGGCGCGGGCGGGTGAGCAGGGTCGCGGGTTTGCTGTGGTGGCGGATGAAGTCCGCAAATTGGCCGAGCGGACTTCGCTGTCAACTCAGGAGATTTCGAGCACTGTGAATGCCATCCTGCAGGAAACGGCCAATGCGGTAGAGCGGATGCAATCGGTGCGTAACAACATGAGTGGTAGTGTCGAACTGGCCCAAAAAGCCGGGGAGTCGCTGCACACGATCGACAGCCACGCAGAACAGACGGTGGGCGTGGTCTTGCATATTGCCGATGGAACGCGCGAGCAGAGCGCTGCGGGCCAGGAAATTGCCCGCCTGGTTGAGCGCATCGCTCAGGCTGCCGAGGGCGCCAACGACCGCGCACGGAGCAATCGTCAGCAGGCCAGCGAGCTGGAACGCTTGTCTGCCGAGTTGCAGGCCCAGTTGTCGCGCTTCAAGGTGTAGGCCTCTCCTCTGTCCTCTGCCATCGCATTCCGGGCAAGCACCGGATGCGAGGGTGGGCTTGCTTGATGCTTAAAAATTAGCGTATTCTTATATTCATGAAAACGCCTATTACGACAGTACTGCTTTTTGCCCTCGGTTTGACGTCGACCGCAGGATGGACCAACGAGTCGCCGGCTGCTGGATTGCCGCTGCTGACGGTGAGTGCCCGGCCAGTAGGACTGGCCTTTTCGACTGAGTCGCTGGTCGAAGCGGTCGAGGAAACCCGTGTTGCTGCCCAGGTGCCGGGGCGGGTGCTGAGTGTTTTCGCTGATGCGGGTAGCAGCGTTGTCAAGGGTTCGAGCTTGTTGCGGATTGATGCCCGCGAGGCTGACGAGTCGACGAAGGCTGCGGAAGCACAATATCGGGTTGCGAAACAGAATTTTCTGCGGCATCAGCAGCTGAAGGCACAGAATTTCGTCAGTCAGGCGGCGCTGGACAAGGCCA
>JAVEXE010000315.1:0-2633 GCA_034004105.1 Azonexus sp.
GCGGGATGACCGAGCGGCGCGATGACCACCAGCGGGTTATCCAGAAACGGGCGCACCACAATATCCATGTCCGTCGGCGGCAGGGACATGATGTAGAGGTCATCCTCATTACCGCGCATCCGTGCGACCACGCCCGCCCGGTTGGTGATTTCCAGTTGCACGTCGATTTCCGGGTAATGGCGGCAAAACACCCCCAGCATGCGCGGCAGGAAGTATTTTGCGGTGGTCACCAAGGCCACGCGCAGGCGTCCGCTGTGTAAGCCCTGCAATGCCCCAATGGCCGACTCCAAACGCGCCCACTCATCGTCCAGCGCCCGCACCGTCGCCTGCAATTCCTCGCCTGCTGCGGTCAACCGGATTTCCCGCCCGATTTGCTCAAACAGGGGCAAGCCCATGCTTTCGCTCAACTGCCTGATCTGGATGGAGACCGCTGGCTGCGTCAAATGCAAGGTCTCCGCCGCCCGCGAAAAACTGCCCAGTCGGGCGACAGTAGCGAAGGTTTCAAGCTGGCGCGGGGTGATATGACGTCGGTTCATGGCGACCTTTTCATAAGTTCCAACAAATAGAATTTCTATAAAGTTTAATTGGATTTTATTCCATCAAACCGGGATAGTCGCGCCGTTGCGGTCAAACCGCGTGGAGGATTTTTGCGATGCCCTTTGAACCCGTCATTCTCTTTTTCCTGCTCGGCGCACTGGCCGGGCTGATCCGCTCCGATTTGCGCATTCCGGCAGTGCTTTATGAATCCCTGAGCATTTTTCTCCTGCTGGCGATTGGCCTCAAGGGCGGCGTCGAACTGGCCCGTTACCCACTCGCCGATCTCGTCTTTGCTGCGCTGACCGTCGTCCTGGCCGGCGCACTGATTCCCTTCATCGCCTACCCGGTCCTGGCCAAGATGGGCAAACTACCGCGCGCCGACGCCGCGTCCATTGCTGCGCATTATGGTTCGGTCAGCGTCGTCACCTTTGCCGTTGGCAGCACCTTCCTTGCCGGTCAGGATGAAACCGTCGAGGGTTATCTGACGGTCTTTCTCGTCCTGCTTGAATTCCCGGCCCTGATGATCGGCATCTGGCTGGCCCGGCGCGGCGAAGCCGGCAGCGACTGGGGCAAGGTGCTGCACGAAGTCTTTGCCGGCAAGAGCATCGTGCTCCTGCTCGGTGGCCTGATCATCGGCTGGATTGCCGGCAGCGAAGGCATCAAGCCGCTCGACAAGCTGTTCTTCGACCTGTTCAAAGGCATGCTGGCCATCTTCCTGCTCGAAATGGGACTGGTTGCCGCCAGTCGCTTGGGCGACCTGCGCCGGGCGGGCTGGTTCCTCGCCAGCTTCGCCATCGTGATGCCGATGGTGTCAGCAGCCATCGGAATCGTCACCGGCCTGTTGCTTGGCCTCTCGATCGGCGGCACCACCCTGCTGGCAACGCTCTACGCCAGCGCCTCGTATATTGCGGCACCGGCTGCCATGCGGATCGCCGTACCGGAGGCCAATCCGGGTCTGTCGATCGGTGCGGCGCTCGGCATTACCTTTCCGTTTAACCTCTTGATCGGCATTCCGGCCTATCATTGGCTCACCAAGACCCTTTATGGAGTTTTCGCATGAACCGCCCGCTGCAAGCCCGTAAATTGCTGACCATTGTCTGCGAGGCCGCGCTGGAAAAGCGTCTGGAAAAGGAACTACCGCAACTCGGCGCCCACGGCTACACCATTTCGGACGCCCGCGGCAGCGGTGCCCACGGCCGCCGCGATGCAGCCTGGCCTTCCAGCGCCAACATCCGCATTGAAGTCCTTTGCGAGCAAAGCGTCGCCGAAGCCGTCGCCCATCACCTTGAAGCGCATTACTTCAGCAGTTATCAGATGGTGATATTTCTGTCCGATGTTCAGGTCTTGCGGGCAGAAAAATTCTGACCCGAAACCAATGAGAAGGCCCCTGAAAAGGGACCTTCTCACCGCTGCAAATTCACAATTTCAAAGAATTTCTGCGAGCTTCTCGCGTTTTTCAACTTCATCGGCAAAGCGGAACATCTCCAAGCCCAAGGCATCCCGAGACGAAACCAGTCCCAAAGGATGACCTGCGGCATCAACCACCGGCATATGCCGGAACCCGCCTTCGTACATCATGTGCAGCACATGACCAAAGGGCTTATCCGGCCCGACGGCTTGTGGATCTGGCGTCATCACCTTGCCAACCGGGGTCGTGGGAGCAAGCCCAGCAGCCAGCACCTTGAACGCCAGATCGCGCTCGGTACAAATCCCCAGAAGCTCCCCACCACCAGGAGAAACGACCAGCGCAGCACCTTGTCCGTGCTCCTTCATGTAACCGGCGACCGTCTGAACAGAATCTTCTGGCGTGCAAACCAGAAAAGGACGATCTTCTACAACCTTGATCACAGCTCTATTTGGCATGACAGTCTCCTCAGTGGTGGTTAAAGCTTTCACAACAGACCGGCAAAATGCAGCCAAGTTTCGAGAAAACGCCGGGATTTTGTAGCGATTTGTGGCCGTGCAAGGCATCCCGCCATTGATCACGCCGACACTTCCGCCTATTTTGTCGGATTCCAGCAATACCTTTACCAAGGCTGAACTGAGACAACTCGTTCGGCCCGCGTTAGACTTCGCCAGCACTGCCTCGATTGAGC
>JAVEXE010000053.1:0-11917 GCA_034004105.1 Azonexus sp.
CCTTCTCGATCTACCTGATGGAATCGGGCTGGCACCGCCTCATGCTCGCGACGCTCTGGGCGATTCTGTCGATCCTGCTCTGGCGCGTTCCCGTGCGTCGGGAATAAGGCCTTATTCCCACTCGATTATTACAATGGCCTTGCAAGCCTTGCCATTACTGGGTTTCATCAGATTTACCCCTCGCAATACCGTCACCAATACCGTCTCCAGAAGAATGCTTAGTATTCATGCGGGTTTCCGGGCGATGACGAAAAACTGATCTCGTACTGACTATTCAAGACTATTGGCCTTGCAACCATCTTTCGATGGCGCGCATGGTAGCAGACCACTCAATCCATTCATACCGTCCCAACTCACTGGGGCAGAGTAGATCACGTCAAAAAATGGATGCCGTCTGAAATGCGCACTTTAAGGTCGCGTTTCGGTTACAAGCCGATCCTCTCCATTGCTACGATCAGCATGTCACGAAATGGAGTCCCCAAAATGAGCCACGCCACTGGAGAAAACAGCATGGAGATGCTCTCCCGCCGCTACAGCCGTTCTCTGCTTCCGCTCGCCATGGCTGCTCGCGAAATTGGTATCAACCTCAGGACGGCACACAACCAGATCAGCAAAGGGGTGTTTCCTGTTCCCACCATCCTACAGGCCCGGCGGCGCTATGTTCATGTCGAGGATCTGGCCGGGTACATCGATCAATTACGCCGCACCGGTGGAACAGCGAAGAAATGACTATTTCGCTGCCGCATTCAACCTAGCGGCAAGCTCGCGCTTTCCGGTTTTTCTGAGCA
The DNA here is from genome assembly GCA_034004105.1 of Azonexus sp. Classification (GTDB taxonomy): domain Bacteria; phylum Pseudomonadota; class Gammaproteobacteria; order Burkholderiales; family Rhodocyclaceae; genus Azonexus. The sequence continues at coordinate 789 of JAVEXE010000053.1, forward strand.
CTCCAATTGCGGATAGCTGCGGCTCGCGAGGGCGTGACGTGCCCGCCTCCCAGTTGTAAACAGTCTGAACTGACACCTGTAGAAGCCCAGCCACTTCCGGAGCGGACAGTTCAAGTCGCTCCCGCATGGATCGGAATCCCTTGGCGCTGAATCTAATCTTGGATGCGGACTGGCCTGCATCAGGCACGACAGCCGCTTGCGAGTTTTCCTTGTGTCGCCGAGAAAGCTGTTGCTCAACTGCCGACAAGCGTTTTTTCAAGGTGGCGATTTCGGATCGATAACGACCCACTGCCTTTTTCAAACCTGCGGTTTCGGTGCGTAGTTCCTTGCGCGCCAGACGGATAACTTCTTCTCGTAGTGCGGCTGCAAAATTCGGCACGTTGATTGCCCTCGTTTGGATAGATGAATTTCGGCCAACGCTGCAATGTATCAGATCGGCATAGTGCAGACAGGCGTAGCCGTCACAGGTCAACGCTGGACAGGGACTTCTACTCGCCTGCCGCTTTTATTCTTTCGACAACATCGTGAGCAAGTACGCGGCAGGCGATCAGTTCTTCCTTGGTAGATTGCCGCGTCTTGAGCGCATCGGCAAGGAACTGGCAGCGCTCTTCGATCACAGGGAGAACCTTTCCCCGAATGAAATCACGCTCTTCCATCGTGAGTCGCTCGTCGCCGATAACCCGAGAAATTGCGTCAGGCAACTCGGCGTTCACTCGCGAGAGGATACTGCGAACCAATCGGGGGGCCGCGCCAGCTTCAAGCGCCATGGCGTCCCAATGGACCCCTTCGATCCAGCCCGGCTTGTTTTCACCGGCGATGGCCATCGACATGGTTGCGCGCGGCAAGTAGGCTTCAACACAAAGCATGTCGTAAAACGGTGCCACGGCCGCCTTCTGGCCTCGCATCAGGAAAGCGATATTTTTCGCATGCGCATCAAGGTTGCCCACCAGGTAGTTGAATGCAACCCACTGCAAGATGGCATTGGTCGCCACGATGGGACGGTCGATAAACGGGCTTCTGACCAGGTCGAACAGGTGTTGTAGCCCCAGCCCTCCTTCGCTCTCGTATTTCTTCGAAGGCGAAACCCCAAGGGCTTGGCACAGGTCGATCTGATGCAGTCGCCGAATCGTCTCAGCAGTCGGCGTACGGTCGAAGCGCTCGATGACATACAGAGGTTCCGGCAAATGCAGCAAATCCACCTGGGGTACTGGCACTTTCAGTTCAGCCGCCAGACGCATGCAAAAGAATTCGTTGGCAGGGCAAAAGGGGAAGTCCGCACTGGCGTTCTCGGGCTTGACGATATGGGTCGAAGCCGCCGTACCTTCGGGCAGAAACATGGATCCATGCGCGTCGATACGCAGCCCGAGCTTCTCCTGTGCGCCAGCCAGCGACATGCGGATTTCGTCCCAGGATGCCATCAACGGCAAGTTGCGCGAGCGCGATTCCTGAATTTTGTCTTGCAGGGCAGCTGGGGACAGGGGCAACAGCTTTTCCTGAACGCTGGAGACGTCCATTGTTTCGGGAAGCAACGAGAGAGCGCCGGCCGTATCCTGGCCATGACGAAGCAGCAATGCCCAGGTGTCCTTTGGGTCAATACGATCCCTCGACGCGATCAACTCGCGCAGCCGTCCCTCGGGCAACAGATTCTCGAAGAACCATTCCACGTGACGGATATCAGCCGAGTCCTGATATCCACTTGTTACCAGCGGAAAGGAAGGCGACAAGGCGTAGGCATTCCATCCAGCGTCGTAGTGAAACGACCAGCGGCCCTCGGCAACATCGAGAAAGCCGACCAGGTCGCCATTGGCCAGAACGCGCAACCTGCTCATGCACCATCACCCGGTGCCATGGGCAGGCCCAATCTGACTTCAATGCCGAAACGCTGGCATACGGCGAGTACCTTGCCGATTTGAGCAGTTGCCTTACCCTGCTCAACACCATTGAGGAATGGCAGGCTGACGTTGCACAAGGCTGCGGCATCCCGTTGCGTCAGGCCAGACTCCTTGCGAATCCGTCGCACGGTATCTCCCAACTCACGAACGGAGGTGATCCTGATTTCTCTGACCATGACGCACCCAAAAAGATAAACGACCGTTGAATTTTGTCCTACTCCAAGCTCTGGAGCAAGAGAAACTCAACGATCGCTGATTATTTTTATGGTCGTTACTGCCTTCCAGCAACGACCGCCGGCTTCACTTCTTCTTGGCCTTGCCCTTATTGGCAACCTTTTCCTTGAAATTGGCACCCGCCGTGAACTTCGGCACAGTCGTGGCCTTGATCTTGAGTTTTTCACCCGTTTTCGGATTTTTGCCCTCGCGAGCAGCACGGGCTGCTGACTTGAAGGTTCCGAAGCCAACCAGTTGCACCGTATCCCCTTTGGAGACAGCCGACACAATCTCTTCGATCAAGACATCCAAAGCACGGCCGGCAGCGGCCTTGGACAGTTCTGCCTTTGTTGCCAACGCTTCGATCAGCTCGGATTTGTTCATCAAGGTACTCCCTTCGGTGTGTGGATAAAAATGGGATTCTCTCATTATCGTGAAGGCACATTGCGGGACAGTGCCCGTGATGCCGCATCAAGGTCCATACCGTCCGTCGGCGGACGACCATCGCGACACAGGTTGATCTCGTAGCGAATGGCAAACGGTATGGCGCTTCCTTGCTGGGTCGGCACCCCTTCCTGGATCAGGGTCGCCTCCAGTCGAGCGCATCCCGCTGTCGGGAATCGCTTCAATGTCCTGACCTTGACTATGACCGGCGCAGATGAACGGGTCTGTGCCTTGAAGAATTCGGCCATGCCACCATCGAGCGTTCCTTCGGCCATGCCATTGGGCGTATCGATCGCCGTCAGCAGGTGCTGCTTCAGGTCAGCGGCAAGAACATCGGCGCTCGACAGGAGCGCAAAGAAACAAAGGGCCATCGAAGATCGAATCATCGGTTGTAATAGCTATTCACGCGCTGTTGCACGGTGGATTGGACGTTCTGACCAAAGGACGATACATCGGGCATTCGGACACTGGATGCCACTTCCTGGATGAACTCACTCATATCGATCTGGGAAAAATCAAGTTGCTCGAATTCGGCCGTGGTGAATCCGGAACAATTGGGGTTCTTGCCGCTACCCCAGGTCTTTCCGATCTGCCCCCTGCCCTGTTCGTTGATAATCCGTGCCAGGCGGGAGTTGAAACAGCAGTAGGACTGAGTCTGTTCGATACAGGTTTTGATGATCGGCACCCGCGCCGAACAGTAGGAACCGACATGCACGCAGAGATTGGCATCCCGGTGCATGGCCAGCAATTGTTCCGATTGCTCGCAGGACAACAGCTCGGACAAAAGCTGCAAGGCGATGGCGGCCGCCAACGAATACGGATCGAAATAGAAATTGAAGCTGCCGAGCGATCCCAGCGAGTAGATCGGCCCTCCAAGCAGTCCGCTGGACACGGTTCCCGTCGATAAGGTCAACCCATAGAACGTGAAGGACGGCTGGAAGTTTGTTGGGGTAAACAACACCTCCGACGAGATCATGGCTTGCGCACCGGCTTCGACATAGCTGGTGAACTCGGGGTACATGAAGTCGAACATGTACTTGCTGCCTGCGTTGATGGCCAATTGCCCGCCGATCATGACGCCCTGCATGGCAGTGGCCATGAGATTGTGATTAGACCGTGCAGCACCGCCGCCGCCTTTCTTGCAGCAATCGACCAGGCCGAAGAGCTTCTTGCGACAACGCTCCTCCGCCCCTTTGAACAGGGTCAGGTCGGCTCCATACACCCCGGCTTCACGGGCCGCCTCCATTGAGGCCATGGCTCTTCCGAAATCCTGATCCGGTGGGTTGCTCGTATCGAAGCAATTGCTTCCACCCTGGCAGAACGATCGCTGGTCGCAAACGGTCTGCTGGGTTTGCGTCGCCGGCGAGGTTTGGCATGAATAGGTCCGTTCGCTCATGTCGCAGCCACCTGACGACAAAGGATCGATGCACTGAGACGAGACAAACGTGCATCCGCGATCAATCAGGGGCTGACAATCATTCGTGAGCGTCGATCCCGCGCAGGTGTAGTCCTCGGTTCTCGTCCAGCAGGAATCCCCTGCACTTTGCGCCCCGCTGGGCAAGGGCGAAACCGTCGTCAGGCAAACCTGCAGGCCATTGATCGTCTTGCAGGGGGTGCTATCGGTACAGGTGGTCGCGGCATGAACGCAGTTCGCGCTGGTGGCATAGGACGCGCATTGGCTGGTGTCCAGCGTATTCGACGTGATCGTGTAGGACGTATTCAGCTCAACGATGGTGGGCGTCGAGGTCGATGCAGTGACGTTGGTGCATTGATAGCGCCGGGTATATTGGTTGCAGGAGCCGTCGAAGGCCGTGCTATCGCAGGTGGCACTGACTTGAGTGCACCCTTGCGTCGCCTTGATGGCCGCGCAGTAGTCGATGTGGTTGTCAGCGATGCAGGAGTAATCATCCTGATACCGCCAGCAGGTGGCCGTGGAATTCAATCCCCCCGCCGGTGGCGTTACACCTGCCAGGCACACGGTCGCCCCACTCGAATCGAGCTTGCAGGGCGTGGAATCAACGCAGGTATGCGCCGACAGTCGGCAACGGGAATTCTGCGCATAGGACGTACATTGGCTCGTATTGGCCGTATCAGTTACCAGGGTGTAGGTGTTGTCGAGCTTCACCGTATTGGTGGGGGTTCCCTGGCTGGTGCCACAGCGGAAAGTCTTGGTGTAGGTGTTGCACGTGCCGTTGAACGCGGTATCGCTGCACACCGAACTGGTTTGTCCGCAACTCGCCGCGGTCAATGCCGAGCAGTAGTCGATGGAGTTGGGCTTGATGCAGGTGTAGGTGTCCTGGTACTCCCAGCATCCACCCGCTTCGGCAAGTGTTACCACTACCCCAGAAATCGTCTTGCTTGCCGCCGTATCGACACATGTCGTGCTGTCCAGCCGGCAATCGCCAGCCAGCGCCAAGCGACATGTCGATAGCAGCAAAACGATAACGACTGGCCAGAGCCTCATCATTGCACCCGTTGTTGCAGGGTTGCACACTGGTTCGATGTCCAGTTGCTCACCGTCTTGGACATCGGCAGCTGTAAGGGCGCCCCTGTCCCGGTTCCACCGGATGAATTGCATCCCGAACTGACGTTGCGCATCGAGGGCGTACAGGTTGTGCTATTGCAGCTGACGCTGAAATAAACATACAGATTGCAGCCGAAGCCCAGGTTGCTGACGTAGTAGTCGGTCACGGACTGTCCTGGCGCCACAGCCACTGGGAAGCGGCCATAGCTACCGTTCCAGGGATAACCGATCCAGTTGTAGTCGTAGCGATTGACCCCGTCGTAGGACCGATAGGGTTCGACCTCATACGAGCGACCATTGCTCCCGCAGAAGACATTCATCGCCATATAGGGATCGACGCACCAACTACAGTCCTTAAATGCGGTGCGGCCAAGCCAGGCCCCGGGCGTGCATTGGCCAAATCCAACGGTTACCGAGACTCCACGACGACAGCTCAAGGTCTCGTATCCCTGAACCGTCTGGTTGCACTGATAGTTGTAGCTGGTGCTGACCGCGATCTGCTGACCGATGTAGCAACTGGCACTACTCAAGGTCTGCATCTGCTCGACGCATTGGTACAGGTGGTGCTGATCGACGCTGATCTGGCGCGCAGTCGAACAGTAGTTGCTGGTAACGGGGCGATATTTGGTACAGATCTCCGTCGAGAACACCGCCGGCGTCGTCTCGGTAACCACACGACACTGTTCCGTTCCAGCACCGATGTTGAAGCCGCCGAGCTGAATAGCCGGGTTGGCGGCTATTGCGTTATTGCGGGTGATCAACGGATCAGTGGCGCGGTCAATCGAGAAGTCCGGCCGCACGCTGGGATTGTTGGCCACGAAATTCACCGTATCGCATTCCTGCCTGCGATACGCATCCGCATCAGGCGTCTGGGTCGAGCAGTCCATCACCTTGGCAACACCGGGACCGGAGAGTTGTCCCTGCCCTCCCTGGAATAAACCGGTCTGGCTGGTTGTCTGGCCGTAACCTGGAACAACTGAGGTGGCATTGGCCGCGCCGATCCCTTGCTGGGCACCTGTAATGGCGCCAGAACCCAGTGACCGTCCATCAGTAAAAGCGGTTGTGGCGTCGTAGCCTTGCGCCATCGCTGTGCCGACCATCAGGAAATACGCGGCAAAGATCAGCGTACCCAACCTCACCGACGACGCTCCGCCAGCTTCGACGCAAATCGTTTGACAACTTCTGACCAAGCAGGGGCCTGACGTTCGATAAGGTCAAGCGCATAACCCTGGCTGACATCCCCGTCGACTTTCACATAGCTCGACGGAGCCGCGCATCCGTCCGTTCCGATCCGAGTAGCCTGCGACGCATTTGCCAATATCAGCGATGGCACCTGCGTCACCTTGAATTGCGTGAATGCCGGCGGATGGACGATGGCCGTGACGTTGCGCTGTCCGATCAACTGAGCAACTTCTTCACCCATCCGGGTCAGCGACTCGCCTTTCAATCCACGCAGGACGAGCACCGCGCCGGTCCGCTCGGACTCTGCGACGATGCGCTCCAGCGAGGCCTTGGGCATCGAGAAGGAAACGAAAACCATCAACTCCGGCCCACGATCAGTCGGTGCTGATTTGGAAATCGGCAAAGAGCGAAACGATTCGGCAATCTGGCCGATATCCGAGTTAACTGCCTGGGATGCTGGAAATCGCTCGATTCGCGGAACGACCGGGGACGCCGGCTGAGGTGCCGCTTGGTTGGCGCTGGCCCCCATGGCGTCACGCATCCGCTGCTGAGCCTGACGAATATCGAAGTCGGTCGGCAAGGCCGCTTGAGCCCAAGTCGCGTTCGCATGCCACGCGAGCGAGATAGACAATATCCAACGCGTCAATGTCCGTTTCCGCATAATCAGAATGCCCCCTGGCAGCAGTTACGCTTGCGGAACACCATGTAGGCGAAATCCTCGCCCTCGAAGGGATACTCCTTGCCGGCACCCCAGAGAATGGTCGAACGTCCCAGTGGCTGACAGCATTTCCCCGCGATCTTCTCCGTCTGCGGAATCGGGTACAGCATCTGGTACTTGTAGTTGGTCTTGTCCATGATCGGCTGGGGGTAGTACCCGCACAGTCCATCCTCACCTGAGGCGGCCCACATCAAACCCTCGCGGTGCATCTTGGCGATCAGCCGCGTCATTTCGAGACTGGAGGCCTGCACGCCGCCGATATGCGCCTGCACGTTGCCATTCAAGGGATACAGGCTTCCCTGACAGCCGGCACACCAGAACAAGGCATTCGAAGGGAATCCGGTGGTCGCTGCCACACAGTCGGCTGCACAGGCTGCCCGCGCCGGCAGCGTGCCGAAGAGCGCCACATCCGGATTGAAAATGAAGGTCAGCTCGTCGTCGTTCCACATCGGATCGAGCTCGGTGAGATACGCCACATCAAACGAGCTTTGCTCAAGGCAGGCGTTATCGAAGATCGCCTCCAGCCAGAAGATGATCGGATCGATGTACCAATGAACCTGATAGAAGGAGGATGTCGAAGTGCTGTCCTGGCTGTACCGTGATCCCCGGGGAGCATCGAAGCCGGGATTGAGTTCGATCCCGCCAAGGCTGGTCATGCAGAACGGTCTCCTGACGACATCGACCCGCCGTACCGGCTCCCAGAAGCTCACCTTGAACCCGACCCGAAGCTGTGATGGGCACATGCAAACTGGTGACCCACCGGGATTCGGCGTGTCCTCCTGATCGAGTGACAGCAGATCCATACCGCCAAAGCGCAAGGGCATCATGCAGCTCCAGCAGATATCGGTGATGGGATTGGCAAAACGACCTGTGCAGGTAGCTGTCGCCCATGCAAGGGACGACGTAACGAGCAGAATTGCCAGAAGAACGCTACGGACGGACTTCATCAATACGCAACCTCTTGCCGTCCTGACTCACAATCGCGGGCACTTGACGAATCCCGAGCCGTCGAACGAGCGATCCGCCCTGGTCGTAGTACACCGTTTGCTTCCAGGCCCGCATCAGCTTGAGGGGCTCGCCGGCAACCAGAATCGGTTTGCTCTTCCCGGAAAGGTCATTCAGCCGGCGCTTGGCAAAAGCGACCTGACGGCTATCCCTCGCATCGAAGAAAAGCAGTTTGCGCGTCAGGGAAACATGATCCAGCGGATTGACCTTGACCCCACGGGCGTAGAGCGTGACCCCTTCCGCATTCCGTATGTCACGATCCACCGTTTGTGTCGGATCGACATGGTAGGTACGAGGTTCTTCGGTGGTTCTAACACCAGGAACTGCCTTGGGCGCTTCAATCCCGCCAATCACCCTGTCGCGATATTCCTTCTGCTTGCGCGCAAGCTGTCCTGTCGTCTCCATGCGCTTCAAGCGGGCCTGGATGACCTCGCTCAGATCCGGTTCGGTAATTTCATAGGTCGGGCCGACCACCCCAAGTTCTGCGCCCAGCACAGAAAATGTCGGACAGGATATGAACAAGAAGATGAGTCGAAACAGAGACCGCATGAAGGGCGATTCTGGCTGGACGACACCTCCATGGATTTTTGAAATGCGCACTTTTTGGGCGCATTTCGGCTACCCCGCTACTGACCGCTGACCGCTGACCGGGCGACTGGTACTGACAGTCGCAGACACTGCCTACGAAATCTGAGGCGAGCCTTGTTGCCTGCGGAGTCGGAACTCGTCAGGCGAGCATCGTGCGAGGATGCGCTTCCAGCCATTTCTAGCCGTTACCGCTTCAGCAAGAATGTCCAGATACTCGGCATCAACCACGCGGTCATCGCTGGGCAATGGAGCGGCAGCCAATTCGGCCAACAAATCTTGCCGATGCTTTGTGTCACGCCCCAGTTCGAGCAGCCGGCTGTAGGCTTCGCAGGCATAGGCAAAGGTTTCGCGCTTTCCATACTCGATCTCAAGCAGCCATTCCCGATGCCGCGAATGGGGCAGTCTTAGCGTTTCGCGTTTGCAGTTGTGAAATACATGTGCAGCCTCATGCACCACAAAGTCCCCGAAGCGATCGGTGGCATGAAAATAGTCAGTCGACACGTAGCAGGTAGTTTCGATGCTCAACCCGAGAATTTCAGGAGCATCCTGCGAAAGTAACTCCGCCGAACGGCTTGCCAGGTAGAGATTGGCCAAATCCCATGCCGTCCCAAGCCATGCCATGTCGCGCACAACCGAAGCGAAGTTTCTGTGCGTCAGAAAGACCACGGATTGCTCCAGCATGGCGAGAACGGTCGCCTGCTCCGTCTTGGGGAAAAGACCCGCCACCATGCCGCCCAATTTCCTGCGCGAAAACTGACAAATATCGAGGTTTTCTGGAAGCTCAACAGATGGGCATGACCGGGTTCTCGCCATCACTTCGGCAATCAATGCGTCGCGCAAGGAATCGCTCCCCTGCCGCAATCTGTCGGAAAAACCATCGCCTGGCCAGGCGCTGAACATGGGATCGTGGTCGCCGGTCTTCAGATAGGCGTCAATTGCTTCCGACATGCTCGGATTCCCGGATGAACACCCTTGGATGGCTTGGCGACTGCGCATACGATCATCTTACGTCAGGCGAGCAATCCACAACAGCAATGGAGTTGGCTCAGAACAAAGCAGGAACAACACTGAAATTCCGTGCGATTTTCGACCGCATGATGCCGATTGGCAGGAGCAGGATGGACAGGTTGTCGCAACTTGTTGGAGATTTGTCGTGATTATCGAGACCGTCGAACTGGTGGCGCTCCCCAATGCGCCTGAATGGCAGGAAAAGGTCTATCGGGCGCATCTGGATAGCGGTGACTCCGTGGGTAATCCCCCCGTGAATTAGCGGGCCTCGGAAGTAGAATTTTCTCGACGAGGAGATTCTGCATGAAGAAGTCGAAATTCACGGACAGCCAGGTGATGGAGGCACTCAAGCGCGCGGAAGCGGGCGTGGCGGTGCCGGAGATCTGCCGGGAACTGGGCATCAGTTCGGCGACGTTTTACAAGTGGCGGGCCAAGTACGGCGGGATGGACACGTCGATGATTTCGCGGATGAAGGAACTCGAGCTCGAGAACGCCCGGCTCAAGAAGATGTATGCCGAGGAACGGCTCAAGGCCGAAATCCTGAAGGAGGCCATGGCAAAAAAGTGGTGAGGCCATCACGCCGCCGCGAGATGGCCAAACAGGCAGTGGAACAATGCGGAATAGCGATCCGCCTGGCCTGCGAGCTCTTCACCGTCAGCGAAACCTGCTACCGGTATGAAGCGAAGCGCAATGCCGAGAACGAACAGATCGCCGACTGGCTGGTACGACTGACGAGCAACCAGCGCAACTGGGGATTCGGACTGTGCTACCTCTACCTGCGCAACGTCAAGGGCTTCTCCTGGAATCACAAGCGGGTCTATCGCATCTATCGGGAACTGGAGCTGAACCTGCGGATCAAGCCCAAGAAGCGTCTGCAAAGGGAAAGGCCCGAGCCGCTGATGGTACCGGCGGCCGTCAATCAGGTCTGGTCGATGGACTTCATGCACGATCAGCTCGGCGATGGCCGCAACTTCCGGCTGTTCAACGTCATCGACGACTACAACCGCGAAGCGCTGGGCATCGAGGCCGACTTCTCGCTACCGTCGGAGCGCATCATTCGTGCGCTTGACCAGATCATGGAGTGGCGTGGGCGACCGGCCGTGCTTCGCTGCGACAACGGCCCGGAGAACATCAGCGGCCTGATCCAGGCGTGGGCGGATCGCAAGGGCATCAGGATCGATTACATCCAGCCAGGAAAGCCGCAGCAGAACGCCTATGTCGAACGCTTCAACCGCACGGTGCGCTACGAGTGGCTGTCTCAGTACCTCTGGCGAGACCTCGACGAGGTGCGGCTGTTCGCCACGCAGTGGATGTACAACTACAATCATCACCGCCCACACATGGCCTTGGGCGGCTTCACCCCGAAACAGCGGTTGGCCATGGCCGCGTAGCTCTACTTCTGAGCACCGCTAAAAGCGGTGGGATTACCCGTGGACCTGTTTCAAACCCATTGGGACGTTCCCCTACCACCGGAGTCGCTGGTGGGCCTGACCATCGAGGCCGCACGGAAGATGCGCATCGAGCGTATTCTGGCTGCGGCAACCGGGCACTAAGA
>JAVEXE010000316.1:0-2624 GCA_034004105.1 Azonexus sp.
TTGTTCGACCAATGATCGTTGCCAGCAATCTTTGCAAGCGTTACCCCGGCGGCTTCGACGCGCTGCGCGACGTCAGCTTCCAGATCGGTGCCGGCCATATGGTGCTGATTACCGGGCATTCCGGTGCCGGGAAGACTACGCTGGTCAAATTGATTGCTTCGATCGAACGGCCCACCTCCGGCAGTTTGCTGGTCAATGGACAGAATCTTTCGTCCTTGCGGGCGAGTGCCCTGCCTTATGTGCGGCGGCACATCGGGATGATCTTTCAGGATCAAAAATTGCTCTTTGACCGCAGTGCGCTGGATAACGTGATGTTGCCCTTGCAGATTGCCGGCCTCTCGCGCAAGGAAACCGTTCGGCGGGCGCAGGCCGCGCTCGATAAAGTGGGCTTGCTCGCACGGGAAAAAGCCAATCCCATCGCCCTGTCGGGAGGGGAGCAGCAGCGCTTGGCAATTGCCCGTGCCGTGGTCAATCGACCGACCATCCTGCTGGCCGATGAGCCGACGGCAAATCTCGATAGCGAATCGGCAGCGGATATTCTCAAGCTGTTCAGCGATTTTCACCGTGTCGGTGTGACCGTGGTTGTGGCGACGCACGATCAGTCCTGGGTTGAGCACTGCCGGGGTAATGTGCTGCGCCTGGCGCATGGGAGTGTGGCATGAGTCGATGGTTGGCACAGCACCGGGCGGCATTGCTCATGGCCCTGCGGCGTTTTTTTGCCGCGCCACTCAGTACGCTGCTTTCCTTGCTGGCGATCGGGATTGCCTTGACCCTGCCGGCCTTTGGCTATGTCGTGCTCGACAATTTGCGCGAACTGGGGCGTGGCGCGACAGGGGCGCAACAGATCAGTATTTTCATGGCGCTTGAAACCAATAAGCGCGAACTGGCCGAGATTGAAAATCGGCTCAAGGCCATGTCGACCGTAAAATTCACGTTCGTGCCGCGAGAGGAAGCGCTGGCGCGCCTGAAAAAGAGCGACGAAATGGCCGAAATTGTCGCCAGTCTGCCGCGCAACCCCTTGCCGGATGCCTACATTGTCGAGCCGCTGGAGGCCAGCGCGGAACACTTGGAGCAATTGCGCGAGGAATTTGCCGCCTGGCCGCAGGTTGCGCATGTGCAACTGGATTCGGCTTGGGTCAAACGTTTCGATGCTTTCCTGCGACTCGGAAAACTGGTGCTTTTCATGTTGGCGGGTTTGTTCAGCGCTGGCCTGGTCGCCGTGACCTTCAATACCATCCGGCTTCAGGTCATGGCACAGGCGGCTGAAATTGAGCTGGCGCGGATGATCGGCGCGACGGATGCGTTTATCCGGCGGCCTTTCTACTATTTCGGCGCACTGCAAGGGGCATTGGGGGGGCTGCTGGCCGCTGCGCTGGTGTTGACGGCGCTCGAATTGCTGGCCGCGCCAGTTGCTGAACTGGGTGCGCTGTACGGTGGCAACTTCGTTCTGCATGCCCCGATTGCCAGCGAAATCGCCATGCTGACCGCCTTTGGAGCCCTACTGGGATGGTTGGGGGCGCAATTGTCGGTGAGCCTGTCGTTGCGTCAGTTGGATTGAGCAATCAGCGCTGCAACCATACCCAGACAATCAAAAGCGTTAGTGTCGTTACGGGCAGTCCGATCGAAAGGTGCTGCCGCCAGCCGATGTCAATTCCCTGTTTGCGTGCCAAATCGGCAACAATCAGGTTGGCAATTGAGCCGACCAGCAGCAGGTTGCCGGCGAGCGTGCTGACCAGCGCCAAGGTAACGCCGGCCTCGGGGGTTTTCAGGTGGGGGAGCAACAGCATGACCGCCGGGACGTTGGAAACCAGGTTGGACAGGCCGACGCCAACGGCGAACAGCGGCCCGGTCTCGCCGAGGTGGATGTTGTGGCTGCCTAGCCAGTTCACGCCAGCCGCCGCAAGGCCGGTGCTTTCGAGCGCATGATTGACGACAAAAAGGCCGATGAAAAGTACCAGCAATTCCCAATCCACGAAGCCCATGACATGCGATGAGTGAAAGCGACGGGAAAGCAGCAGCACCCCCGCGCCGACCAGCGCGGCCACTTCGCGCGGCCAGTCTGTAAACAGGAAGACGATGATCAGCACGGCGGCAACGACCAAGCCCTTGGCTGTTTGCAGACGATCGAAAATGGGCAGTTTTTCATCGTCGACTGCAATCGGTGCATGACTTGCGGTCGACCGACCGCCAGGCGCGAAAACCAGCCACAGCCAGAGTGCCACGAGGCCCAGCACCACCGGGGGTAACGCCTGGTAGAGATAATCGCTGAAGGAAAGATTCAGTACGCTGCCGATCAGCATGTTCTGTGGGTTGCCGATCAGGGTCGCTGCCGAACCGATGTTGGCGGCGCAGGCCAGACCGACCAGCCAGCGTACCGGGGGATAGCCGCGCTGCAGGCAGAGTTGGGCGACGATGGGCGTCATTGCCAGGCAGACGATGTCGTTGGAAAATACCGCCGACAGGGCGCCCGAGACGAAGATCAGAGCACCGAGCAGCCAGGGCTCCGTGAGTGGCAGCGCGACGACGCGACGCGTGACTTCGGTGTAGAAACCGCCCAGGCGCATCTGCGCCGATACGACCATGAAAGCAAAGAGCAGCAAGATGGTGGGCAAATGCACGGCCCG
>JAVEXE010000317.1:0-2622 GCA_034004105.1 Azonexus sp.
GCTTCGTCAAGGTCCGGCTCAGCCAGCGACCAGACCTTGAAACCTTAGAGGGTACGCAACACACAGGAAATGGCAACCACCCGCTGCAAATGCAAGGGCAAGAAATCATTGCCACTCTTCGCCCGGCGCTGCTGAAAGGCCAGTTCAGCCACTTCGGCATCGGAAAGCTCACCAGGAAGATCGTTGATCCGACGCAGCCCGGCAACATCCGGAATGGTCTCGATATCGAAGACGAGAACAGGCTTCATGCCGCGCCGCTCATGCTGGAAACACACCAGTCGACAAATAACGGTCACCACGGTCGCAAACGATGGAAACAATGGTCGCGTTCTCAACCTGCGCCGCAATACGCAAGGCCACGGCCAGCGCCCCACCCGACGAAATACCGGCAAAAATCCCCTCTTCCATCGCCAAACGGCGTGTCATCGCTTCGGCATCGGCCTGGCTGACGTACTCAATACGGTCGACATTGGTCGGCGCGTAGATTTTGGGCAGGTAGGCTTCCGGCCACTTGCGGATGCCGGGAATCTGGCTGCCGTCTTCTGGCTGACAGCCGACGATCTGGATCGCCGGGTTCTGGGACTTCAGGTAGGCCGAGGTGCCCATGATGGTGCCGGTGGTGCCCATGCTGGAGATGAAATGGGTGACCCGGCCCTGGGTATCACGCCAGATTTCCGGCCCCGTGCCTTCGATATGGGCACGCGGGTTATCCGGGTTGGCAAACTGGTCGAGAATGATGCCCTTGCCTTCGTCACGCATCCGTTCGGCGACATCGCGGCACAGTTCCATCCCGCCGTCTTTTGGGGTCAACACCAGTTCTGCACCATAGGCGCGCATGCTTTGACGGCGCTCGATGCTCTGGTTCTCCGGCATAACCAAGATCATCTTGTAACCCTTGATCGCTGCCGCCATGGCCAAAGCGATGCCAGTGTTGCCGGAAGTCGCCTCGATCAGGGTGTCGCCCGGCTTGATGTCACCACGCGTTTCGGCATGCGTAATCATCGACAGAGCCGGCCTGTCCTTGACCGATCCCGCCGGGTTGTTGCCTTCCAGCTTGGCCAGAATGACATTGCCACGCACCGCGTTCTCGGCACCGGGAATACGCTGCAAACGAACCAGCGGCGTGTTTCCGACAAAATCCTGCAGGGTTTTATACATGGGTGTTCAACCAGTCGATATATTGGGAAACGCCTTCTTCCACACTCGCCATGGGCGCTTCGTAGCCAGCTTCGCGCAGCTTGGTCAGATCCGCCTGCGTAAAGGCCTGGTACTTGCCTTTCAGCGCCTCGGGGAAGGCGACGTATTCGAGCAAGCCTTGAGTCCGGAGTTCCGCCAGACTCAGGGGTGCCGAGTCATTGGCCCCGCTTTTTGCACGCAAGCAGCCGTTGACCGCAGCAACGGCAACATCGTTGAAGCTCTGCGCCCGCCCGGAACCCAGGTTGAAAATGCCGGACTTTTCCGGATGCTCGAAGAAAAACAGATTGACCTTGGCGACATCTTCGACAAACACGAAATCACGCATCTGACCGCCATCCGGGTAGCCATGCGAACCTTCGAACAGCTTGACCTTGCCCTCGGCACGGAACTGGTTGAAGTTGTGGAAGGCCACCGAAGCCATCCGGCCCTTGTGCATCTCGCGCGGACCATAGACATTGAAATAGCGGAAGCCGACAATCTGTGAAGAAGGCTCCTTGATCAGGCGCTGACGGACAATCTGATCGAACAGGAATTTCGAGTAGCCGTAAACGTTGAGCGGCCCCTCGAATTCACGTTCTTCACGGAAGACGCTGGAAGCGCCGTAAGTCGCTGCCGACGAGGCGTAAAGAAACTGCACATCCTGATCCAGACACCAATCCAGCAGGATGGTGGAGTAACGGTAATTGTTCTCCATCATGTAGCGGCCATCCGTTTCCATGGTGTCGGAACAGGCACCCTCATGGAAAATCGCATCAACCTCGCCATCGAAATGTCCGGCCTGGATGCGCTCAATGAAATCGAGCTTGTCGATGTAATCAGCGACCTCGCAATCGATCAGATTCCTGAACTTTTCTGCCTTGCTCAGGTTGTCGACCGCAATAATTTTGGTCACGCCGCGCACATTGAGCGCCTTGACAATATTGGAACCGATAAAGCCGGCCGCGCCGGTAACGATGGTGTACATGAGTTCTCCTTACAGCGCCCCCGCGATTTCGTCGCGGGTGACAACAGCAGTTCCGAGTTTGCCGACAACAATGCCAGCGGCAATGTTGGCAACGCGAATGGCCTCCGCCCAATCCTCGCCAGCGGCCAGCATGACAGCAAGCGTGGCAATGACGGTATCGCCAGCGCCCGAGACATCAAACACTTCGCGGGCCTGCGCGGCCTGATGAAAGGTCTGCCCATCGGCGAAAAGCGTCATACCCTCCTCGCTGCGCGTCACCAGCAAGGCCTCCAGGCCCAGTTCGCCCCGCAGGCGATCGGCCTTGGCGAACATATCGGCTTCGGATGACCAACGACCGACAACATCGCGCAATTCCGAACGATTCGGGGTAATCACCGTCGCGCCGGCATATTTGGCCCAATCGTCCCCCTTGGGATCGACCAGGACCGGCTTGGCGGCAGAGCGCGCCAGACGGATCATTT
>JAVEXE010000318.1:0-2620 GCA_034004105.1 Azonexus sp.
CGATGCCATGGCCGCTGCGGCCATCCTGATTGAGATCGGTGACGACATGAGCCACTTTGGCAGCGCTGCCCGTCTGGTCTCCTGGTCCGCCTTGTGTCCTGGCAACAACGAAAGTGCTGGCAAACGTAAAAGTGGCAAAACGCGTAAGGGCAACATCCTTCTTCGTGCCTTGCTCTGCGAGGCAGCCAATGCAGCCCGATGTACCTTGTCGGTGTTCAGGGCGAAATATCAAGGGCTTGTAGTGCGACGCGGGCACAAGAAAGCCATCGTCGCCCTAGCCCACAAGCTGATTCGTACCATTTACTTCATGCTCACCCGCCGTCAGGCGTATCACGATTCGGGGATTGATTACGCAGCGGCGAACGTGGCTAAAAATGCACCACGCTGGCTCAAGGCGCTGAAACGTTTAGGTTACTGGCCCGAAACCTCTGCGGCTTGACTTGCTTTCGCCTCACTCACGGTTCCCGCTTCAACTGCAGGGAGGTACGTCATCGCCCATCGCACGGGGACTTTCACGATAACCTTAGGGTCTGTTGACATTCGCAGCTCTTAGTAATGCCAAATGGTTTCTCGGTGGAAATAATCGTTTACCGTCAATGACTTACAAAGGGGGTGTTCACAGTCGTTGATTTCTGCTTATATCCTGTCTTTTGGGTGGAGATCAGGATGGTTCGTTACTGGCTACGAGATGATCAATATGACCGTATTGCCCCATTGCTGCCGGGTAAGAAAAGTGACCCCGGTAGAACAGGCAAGGACAACCGTTTGTTTGTCGAAGCCGTCCTTTGGATTGCTCGTACCGGAAGCCCCTGGCGTGATCTGCCGGCTGAGCTTGGATTATGGAATAGCGTGTATCAACGCTTTGCCCGGTGCTCACGGAAAGGCGTATGGCATCGGATGTTCTCCGAGTTGGCACGCGATGCAGATTTTAAAGAAGTCTTTACCGACAGTACCATCGTGCGAGCACATCAACACGCCGCTGGGGCTGCAAAAAAAACGGCAACCAAGCCCTTGGGCGAAGTCGAGGTGGGCTGAGTACCAAAATTCATGCCTTGGTTGAAGGCCTGGGTTCTCTGGCACGGTTTTCATTGACTGGTGGCGAAGCAGGGGACAGTCCGCAAGCTTTGCCGCTGATCAAAGGGCTACGGCCAGGATCGCTCAGTGCTGACAAGGCTTATGACAGTGACGCAATCATTGAGCACCTGACGGCCGAGGGAATCGAGGCGGTCATTCCGCCCCGCAACAACCGTCTGGTTCAGCGATATTTCGATAAGCATCGGTATAAAAGTCGTAACTTGGTCGAGCGGTTTTTCTGTCGTATCAAGCACTTCAGGCGTATCGCTACGCGCTACGACAAACTCGCCGCTCGATTCGCTTCCTTTGTCGCCCTGGTTGCCAGCGTCATTTGGCTGGCATGATTGTCAACAGACCCTAGTAGTTCGGCAGCTTTTCTATTATCCAGCTACGGCGACTTTTCTGTTTCTGGCGACGTTCATTCTGACGGCCAGATCGTACTTGCGCAGCTCGCGCAATGATGGCCGGCACTCCCCGCTTCTCCAGCGACAGACGGTGGATGGCACCGTCTCTGTCATCGCCGCCATCGTGGCCAAGTCGCTGGATTGGATGTTCAGTAGCTTTGCCCAATCGTCGAGAATTTCCAGCATGCTTCGGTGATCAAAGCGTTCTCGGAGGGCGTTAATTTCAGCCAAGCCCTCTGCTAGCAACATCTCCGCTCGCTCCATAATGGCTGATGGAACCATTTTTGTCTGACCTTGCTCGTATGAAACAAGGGTTGGCGTACGAATGCTCAGCGCGCCAGCAAATTCGCCTTGGGTCTCATCAAGCAACAGACGAATTTCTCGAATTCGAAGATGGTCACGATTCTTATGAGTCATGACCTTCTTGTGTGCCTTTTCACGCGCGGTCTTTTTTCGCACGACTTCATCGAAGCCAAGAAACGCCTCGGCAGTTGCTGGCCCAGCATCCTCAATGTGTACGCCAGGGACTGCAATTGGTCGTTTTGCACTCATCCCTACCACCTTTCCGTTGGCGATCAAGTCCATTGCGATTTTTTGATCAATTCTGTTTTCCAAGAGTTGCATATTGTGCATGCTTGTATTGAAGTCCTTTAGGTTATCACTAACCTTCTAGCCAGTGGGATTCTCCGCGTTAGCGAGTAGGCAATGTTCTTCAGCCAACCGTGGATATAGCCTTCAGCTTCAGATTTTGTACGGTCAAATGTCGAGACAACTTCATTCAACCACCCAGAATTCCTGGCCAATGTCTTCTGACGAATCGGCATGACTCGGCGAAACGGCGCATATTCCGGCGCTCTTCGCCATTGGGCTGCAATTCGTATTGAAAGCCTTGAAGCCGTTTCACTTGATCTCGGCTTTCTTCGCGGCTTCGCGAATGGCGATTTTAGGAATCGCCGCCTGGCTGACGCCCTTGGTCTCAGCCAGTGCCTTGAGTAAGCGAATGGGTTCTTCGGTGAATTTCAGATTTCCTGATCCCTTGCTCATTGGGAGTGGCACTTTGGGAGTCAAACCAGGCTGTAGACGAAGCGTTGTCCGGTCTCGGGGTGGGAGAATGCCAAGCGGTTCAAATCCTCAAGGAGCGC
>JAVEXE010000054.1:0-11885 GCA_034004105.1 Azonexus sp.
GTGAGCGGCTGGGGCATGGTCGGCAATCCCACAAATCCAATGATGCACGGATGCGGTTTCATGCCAAAGCGCAGAGCCGCAAATCCGGATTCGTGCCTTCGTGTGCAAGCACGGATGCGGTTCTGTGGCTTTGCTGGAATCCACCGATGCGGATTTCTGTAAAGGCACGAATACGGAGAACAACACCAAATGAACACTATAGATTGTAGTCCTATAGGGCGCAATGGGCTGTCATCTTGATTTTTGAGGGGAAACCATTGGTGGCGGAACAATACTCATTGGCGAAAGCGTTGAAGACGGTCAGAAAAGCGCGTGGCTTGAGCCAGGAAGCGTTTTCCGACGTGTCGAGTCGTACCTACATGAGTACGCTGGAGCGCGACCTGAAAAGTCCGACCATCAGCAAACTAGCCGAACTATGCGAGGTAATGGACGTTCATCCCCTGACACTTATGACTTTGTCGTATTCAAACGACAACATCGTCAAAGCCAACGAACTTCTTACTCAGGTGCGAGAGGAGTTGGACCAGATACTAAATATGAGTGGCGACAAATGAGCAGCATCATAGGCGCTCACTTTTTTCATGGGCCAACTTAGTCACTGGCGATAACTGTTTCTCGATTCAAATTCATACTGGACTTTCAATTTATGAAAAACAAATTTGATTGGTATCTAGCCCCATCGGAGAGTGAGTTGGATATCATCTGGAAAGATGGAATCCTGACAGTCGATACGAACGTTCTTCTCGATCTATATCGCTATCATGAGGATACAAGAAATAGCCTGCTTGAAGTGCTTCAGAAATTTGAGGGCAAGAAGTGGATTTCACATCAGGCTGCAACTGAATTCTTCAGAAACAGAACCAAAGTTATAATTTCATCGGAGAAATCATTCAAGCAAGCACAAGATGAAATGGAAAAATTGAATGCCAGCCTCAATTCTTCCATTGCACAACTAAGAGGAAATCGAATAATCCCGTCCGCACTGCCTGACGAACTGGATAGAACGATAAGACCATCAATACTGGAAGCTCAGTCAAAAATCCAAGAGGCAAAAGATGGGTATCCAAAATTTCTTCGTGATGATCCAATTCTCGAGAAACTTCTCGATCTGTTCGATGGCGCAGTTGGTGACGACTTTAGCGACGAGGATAAAGAGCGAATTGAGCATCAGGCTGAGAAGAGGAAAAATAACAAAATCCCCCCTGGGTATCTGGATGATGACAAGGACGAGGATCGACCATACGGAGACTATTATCTGTGGCTCCAAGTCATCGAACATGCGAAAACAGCAGCAAAGCCGATCATACTTGTCACATCAGAACGCAAAGAGGACTGGTGGGAGAAGCTGTCGGGGAAAACAACTGGACCAAGGCCTGAGCTAGCTAAAGAGGCGAAACAATTCTCTGGGCAGCGAGTATTGATTTATCAGACGGAGCGTTTTTTAGAGCTAGCGCTTCAACGACTTCAACAGCCCATTAATGAGACAGCAATCGAGGAAATTCGTGCCGTAAGTGCTTGGCGACTGGAAGCAGTGAGATTGCAAAGACAATCCATAGTGGAGAACACAAGCCATAAAAACATAGGCACCTTGATTGTTGAGTTACGACGCCAAGTACGGAATTTCACAGTCAGCGGGCATTTAGATCCGAACATGATCGCTCCTCCGGCACTTAAGGTTCGTCTGCTGGATGCTCCAGAAGAATTGCCGGCTCATAGGCTTAGTGCTGGCACAGGCACTACCCATGATTTCAATATTCATATTGTTTGTGTGGACAAGGACGCCCAGCTTCCTATCGGAGAATATATTTTTGAATATGAAGCATCGTGCAAAACTCTCGAAGACAATCTGGATTCAGACGAAACGATAGAAAATTGAAATACTCGGCAACCTTGCTGTACTGCGCTACGATGGAGGGCAAGGATATCTCTATCGGGTTGTATGTTTACCACGCGCAAGGAGACAGGTTAAGTGCGTATCGAATCTATAACGTTGTCGGGCTTCCGTTGTTTTGGGCCAGACCCGCTCACAGTTTCTGTTTCATCAGAGATCACGGCTGTCGTCGGCCCTAATGCGGCGGGAAAAACTGCGCTTCTGCATGCACTGTCAAAAATGTTCGGCGTGTCGCGTGCACAGCGCACTGTGCAGCATTCGGATTTCCACCTGGGTGCAGAGGGCGATTCCGACAGCCGCGAGGCCAAGAATCTGTTCATCGACGTGCTGATCGGATTGCCCGAACTGGCTGACGGTACCGCAACGCCGGAGATGATCGCACCGTCATTCCGGCACATGCAGATCGAACGGGAAGGGAAATCGCCGGTCTGCCGCCTGCGCCTTGAAGCTCGATGGGAAGATGACGGTACGATCGAAGGTGAGGTATCGCAAGAGCTTTTCTGGGTTGATACGCTCGATGACGAGCCGGCCGAAGATAAACGTCACCCGGTTTCGGCTTCGGATCGTGGCCTGATTCAACTCTATTACACGCCGGCCAGTCGTGATGCGGCGGCCCAGATTCGGGCAACGACTGGCGCACTCGCCGCGCGCCTGCTGCGCGCAATCGAATGGTCCTCCGAGACAGAAGAGGCCGTTCAAGAGGCTATCGAAAGTTTGGGAACCGCGTTCGAGGACGAATCGGCAATTGCCGCGATCGGCAAAGCCTTGCAAGCGCGTTGGTCGGGACTTCACGATGACGTGGTCGATACGAAACCCAGGCTTAGCTTGGTCAGTCGTAGGTTCGAGGAGGTCGTCAACAAGATTGCCGTCATCTTCGAGCAGGGACCGGATGGCCAAGAACGGGGCCTCGAAGCTCTGAGCGATGGACAACAGTCGCTCTTCTATTTTGCGCTGGCTGCGGCCGTTTTCGACTTGGAGCGTGAGGTGGTAGCGGGCACAGTCGAGGGATTTCGTGACGATACCCTGCGTATCCCCGCGCTCACGCTGTTCGCGCTGGAAGAGCCAGAAAACCATCTCTCGCCTTACTTCCTTGCCCGTATCATCCGCCAGGTTCGCTCGCTGACCGATGCAGGTGGCGCTCAGGCCATTGTGACTAGCCATTCTCCGGCGGTGCTGAGCCGTGTCAATCCGCGTGAAGTTCGCTATTGCCGCTGCGATCCAAAAACACGTGCCTCGTCGGTCAAGAAGATCAAGCTACCGGCAGGGACTGACGAGGCTGCCAAGTTCGTTCGTGGCGCCATGCTCGCCTACCCAGAGCTCTACTTCGCCCGCTTCGTCCTACTCGTGGAAGGAGATTCGGAGCGGATCGTTCTGCCTCCCTTGGCTGAAGCGCTCGATCTCTTGATCGACCCGGCCTTCGTTGCCATCGTCCCGCTGGGCGGTCGCCATGTGCAGCATTTCTGGCGGTTGTTGACCCACCTGGGTATTCCGCACGCGACTCTCCTGGATCTTGATTTGGGACGCGAAGGGGGTGGCTTTGGGCGGGTGAAGACCGCTATTGAGAAGCTCATCGACGTCAATGTGCCCAAGGAAACGCTTTTGAAAATCGACAAGGGCATTTTGTCCGACGCGGATTTCGCAAACATGCACACATGGGAGGATGCCGAGGATCAAAGGAACCTCAAGGCGTGGGTCGATAGCCTCAAGCCGCATGGCGTCTATTTCTCAGCACCACTAGATCTTGATCTGGCCATGCTGGAAGCCTTCCCCGATTCGTACCAAGCCATCATCCCCCAAGGGGGTGGTCCGAGGATGGCTGTTGATAAAGCAGCGGAAGTTGTTCTCGGGACCGCTGGGTCAGGGCTCAAGCCCTATGCCGGCCCGTTCAAGGACTATCCCAAGTTGCTTCCGGCCTACCGCTACCACTTTCTCACCAACAGCAAGCCGGCAACGCATCTTGCTGCCCTGACATACATTAAGAAAAAGGACTTGAAGGAAGGTATGCCTGCCGTGCTGGCGGAGGTTCTCAACCACATCGCCAGGTTCTTGCGGAGGGACTAGATATGGCGGTGCTGTCACGACGGGTCCGCCCGGAGGATTGGAAGCCAGTGGGCGTGAATGCGCTTGAAACGAATGCGTTAAAGGTCGTCCGTTCGACCGACAATCGATCCGTCATCGCCGGGCCCGGCGCGGGCAAGACAGAGTTGCTCGCGCAACGCGCCGCCTATCTACTTCAGACAGGTTTTGCACCGCCACCAAGACGCATCCTCGCGATCAGCTTCAAGCGTGACGCAGCGACAAACCTCGCTGCGCGAGTTCGCCAGCGCTGCCATCGCAGTCATGCCGAACGTTTCGACTCAATGACGTTCGACGCCTTTTCGAAAGGGTTGATCGACCGCTTTGGTCAAGCATTGCCCGAGCGCTGGCGGCCAAGGCCCGACTACGAAATCATGTTCCCCGGTGATCGAGATTACCGTGAGTTCCTGTCTCGACAGGTCGGGGAGCCTCCAGCATTGGTCGGCACCTACGCTGACATCCAGGCCATACCGGTGAAGACTTTCGAGCGCTGTCACCTAGTGGGACTACCACTCCCGCTGGTTGGCTGGCAGCAGCCGACACCTGCCCAGTGGGCCGCAGATCGCTTCTGGCAAGTGTCGCTTCACGAGGGAAGAAAGAGTTTCTTGTCGTTCCCCATGATCGGGCGGCTCGCCGAACTCGTGTTGCGGGTCAACCCGATGGCACGTGATGCACTTCGACTGACGTATTCGCATCTGTTCATGGACGAGTTCCAAGATACGACCCAGATTCAATATGACTTGGTCCGTACCATCTTCCTCGGCACCGACACTGTGATTACTGCCGTCGGGGACAACAAACAGCAGATCATGCGTTGGGCGATGGCGATGGACGATCCCTTCACCGCCTTTGATGGAGATTTTGGCGCGACAAGAACGCCGCTCTACAACAACTATCGCTCGTCACCTGAGTTAGTGCGTATCCAGCACGTTTTGGCGCAGGCTTTGGACGCCCGGGCCGTGGCGCCCGTGTCGAAGACCGCCGGTACGATTGCTGGCGACAGTTGTGCCATCTGGGATTTCTCGACGCCAAAGGTCGAGGCAGAGCATTTGGCCACTTTTGTCGCAGCCGAGATGAGAGTCCACGCGCTCGGTCCACGCGATTTTGTATTGCTAGTTCGGCAGAAGGCTGGTGAATACGCCGCTGTTCTCGAACCGGCGTTTGTAGCTGCGGGCATTCCTTTGCGCAACGAAGCTGGAATGGTCGGATCAATCATGCTCCAGGATTTGCTCGTAGAGGCAGTATCCGAATTGATCGTGGCAGTTCTACGTCTCGCCATGACCACTCGGGCCGGGCGACATTGGACGAAGTGTCAAGAGGCGCTCATCACCCTATGGGGAGGCGCTCCTGATGATGAGGTCGCGCAAGCTAGGATTGCCCATGAATTGGACGCATACGTGCTCAAGCTCAGCGCTGCTCATCCCAATCCACCAAAATCGAAGGCTATTTCACGTTCGATTGTGGACGACATCCTAGGCTTCATCGGTCGTGAGAGGGTGATCGCTGTTCATTCGGCTTATGGGCAAGGCGATTGGCTCGAAAAAGTTCTGGATTCCGCAGCGGAACATCTAATGTCATCGTCGGGCGGCGATGTCGAGTGGCCGTCAGCTCTTGACGCCTATGAAGGTATTCATGCCATCCCCCTGATGACCATCCATAAAAGCAAGGGCCTCGAATACCATAGCGTCATATTTGTCGGGTTGGACGATGGCGCATGGTGGAGCTTTTCCAACGATCAGATCGAGGCTACTGCTGGATTCTTTGTGGCATTTACGCGCGCAAAACAACGGGTTGTCTTTACATACTGCGCGCAACGCGGCACACGAAGAAAAATTGCGACTCTTTATCGGCTTTTGACGAGCGCTGGAGTGAAGAGTACCGAGATTGCCTGATCGTTGTGGCGAGGTTGATGAAATTCGCTCAATGGAAGGCACAAAGGTGAGATTTTCAGGGCTGCCCCACAGGGAGCGCGGCGTAGGCGCGTATATTCCGTCACCGAGCACAGCAAAGCGCGCCGCCCCACAGGACAACGCGCTGAATGGATGTGCGCTCAGCTCGCCGTCGATACCATCGACTGCAACTGGTCGATCACGCCAGGCTCGACAAAGACGCAAGCCTGATTGTCTTCGATCGGCACGTTGAACGCCTGGGCGAACACCGTGCGCTGCACATGGGCCACCCGGTCTGTCCGGTGCGCTTGGTCCGGCTTCAAGCGGGCTGCGCCCGTCAGCGAGCCGCTTCGCGGCGGGTCGCATTCGACCAGTGCGACGAAGCCCTCGTTGAACAGCTTCTGGTGTTCTGCGCACAGGCCCCAGCCCGTCGTCGTGTAGCGCTCCATGCTCGCGCGCAGGCGCTTGTCGAGCAGAATGCTGCCGGTATCGAAGGCGGTGCCGCAAACCAGGCAGACGTGACGTTCCAGCGAAACATGCGATTTGTCGTTCATGATGACGATCTCCGGTTGCTCGGGCGGAATTGCCCGGAACCGTCGCCAGCACGGCGCAGAGCAAGCTGTCAGGGGTCGCAGACGGCCATGGGCCGCAAGTGCCATCGGCGCGCAGCCCTTGACGGCGAGAACGCCGTGATACGGTGAAGGGAACAGCAAGACCGCCCATCCACCTCCATCGAAGGCACGGACAGGCAAGCGCAGCGCGCAGGGCCGGAGGCATCAGGGATCAAAGCCGGATGGCCGCGATTCGGCACGAAGCGCGGGGCGCAGCCCGCGAGCCCGACGGCGGAACGCCGGAACGCATTGGGCTGTGTCTCAGTGTTGCTTAGAAGCCAAGTAGGTCGGAAGCCGGAACGGGCTGTTTACTGCCCATGGATGTCACGGCAGAAGCATTAAATTCACTGACAGTGAATTTTTGTTGACGAACGACGCAACCCATGCTGTAATGGCGTCGGCTAGTCGAACCGACTAGGTATCTGTTCTTTGAAGTGTTGCTCTTACCGTAAAAGCGAAAGGTCAGTGTGTATTGCCTGAAGTGATTCAGGTCGCTCCTTCATCCAGTGTTGGAGATTTTGAGGTGAGGCAGGCCGGCAGCAATCGGTCCGCCGCGAAGGTCCGCCCTCTCGCCGCCGTGTGTCCGCCATTAGCAACGTGCAGTCAGCTAATCGGTGCCGCAGCAGGTGGTCACAGAGACGGGGCTTCAAAGCCGCGAAGACTGGTGTTGGGCTTGCGCATCGAGTTGGCTCCTTTCGGCCAATCGCCTTGTTACGGGGCTTCGGCGTTTTTGCCGAGTTTAAAAGGAGCACTCCAATGAAGTACGAAACTTTGAGGAACACCATCGCAACGCTAGAAAAGCTGCGCGATGCGCATTACAGCCAACTCGATGCTGGCGCTCTGGCAGAACTGAATGATGTGTTGCAGCAACTACGTAACATGCTTGAAGGTTCGGAAAGGCGGGAGCTTGAACACGGTGAACTCGTGTTCCGGGCTCTGCGCATCACCGACATCGTCATCCGCACAGTGAGCAATCTCACTGACTGGATGAAGTGATGAGAGTGAGCCAAGACGCAGCAAGCCCAATATTTGATTTATCGGAGTAACTCATGAACCTTGGACAAGCAATCAAGCTGTGCCGCACTCGGCGGGGGGTCTCCCAGGCTGATCTCGCACGACAGGCTGAGTGCTCTGTCTCCTACCTGTCCATGCTGGAAAACAACAAGCGCGACCCAACGCTTTCCACCATGACCAAGATAGCACAGGCATTGCGCGTGCCCGTGGGTATCCTCTTTTTCCTGGGCGCAGAAGGCGGCGACCTGGACGGCATTGACAAGACGCTGCAAGGGGAACTTGCGCGTACCGCACTGGAATTGCTCAATGAGCCTGCCAGCAACCAGCGCGCCCTCATATAGCCAACGCCGTATCGGCACGCTGAATGCCCTGCGTTTGCCGTTGGGTCTGTCTGTCGATGAACTGTTATCGCTGGCCCAGCGGGCCGATGGTTTATACCGCGTCGCAAAGTCCATTGCCAAACCGGATGGCAGCATCCGTAACACCTACGATGCCCTGGCGCCGCTGAAGGAAATCCACCGAAGGATCAAAAGCCAGATCCTGGACCATGTGAACTACCCAGCCTATTTGACTGGAAGCATCAAAGGCAGTGACTACAAAGTAAACGCCGCACTTCATACCAACGCCAGAATTGTCATTAACGAAGACATCAGCGGATTTTTCCCCTCTACATCCACAGAGCGTGTATTCAATATTTGGTATGGGCTCTTCGGTTTCAGTCAGGAAGTGTCTCAATGTCTGACCCAGCTAACCACTCGGCAAGGCGAGTTGCCACAAGGTGCCATTACCAGCTCGTTCCTGGCGAACCTCGTATTTTGGCAGGACGAACCGACGCTACAAGAAAAGTTCGCAGCCCAAGGGCTTGTCTACTCTCGCTATGTCGATGACATCGCCGTGTCGTCAAAAGCATTCCTGACCGATCAGGAAAAATCGGAAGTGGTGCGGCAGATATACGGCATGTTGCTCAAACATGGGTATCGGCCCAAACGGGCCAAGCATGAGATTTCTACATCCAGCACTCGAATGGAAGTCACGAAGCTTTCCATCAACGCCAAGCCTGGCCTGGGGAAAGCCGTATATAGCAAGACTCGTGCTGCCGTACACGACATAGAACAGCGCATAGCGAATGGAGAGGTGCTGTCGTTTGAGCGCGGCCCCTATGCCCAAGCGATGGGGCGGGTGTTGCATCTGGAACGGTTTCATCCAGGTAAGGCGGCCCCGCTAAAAAAGCGCCTGCTTGCGTTAAAGGAAGGCAAGTAGCCACGCCCACAGGACAACATGGAGACAACATGAAAAGAAACTGGGACATTATCCGTGACGTCTTGATCGAAGTCGAAGCGCTGGACAGCGCTCAGTTTCAGAGCATTGAGTACGGTCCAGCCAGCGAGAGCGACGAGCCTGAGAAAGATGCGCATGGCATTCTTCTATGGAAGGCTGGATTTATTGAAGGCATTGATGCAAGTGATATGGATGGCGATGCCATCCACGCACAAGGGTTAACGTGGGCTGGTCATGACCTGTTAGACACGATTCGAAGTAAAGCCGTTTGGGAGCGTATCAAGGCCACGGCGAAGGACAAAGGAATTGAATTGACATTCGACTCGGTTAAAGCGTTGGGTAAAGCTGCACTGGCTGCGATCATCGGTAGCTAACTCAGGCAGTCACGACCGAAGGCGCAGCAAAAAAGGGGCCGAAGCCCCCAGGATCAGATCAGGCCGCGTTCGGCAAAGGACGTGGTGTCGCTAGCGGCGACAACGACGTGATCCAGCGTGCGCACATCCACCAGCGCCAGTGCGTCCTTGAGCCGCTTGGTTATGACCTCATCGGCACGGCTTGGCTCGGGATTCCCGCTGGGATGGTTGTGCGAGAAGATCACCGCCGCCGCATTGAGCCGCAGAGCCTCCTTGACCACCTCGCGCGGATACACCGAAGCACTGTCGATGGTGCCCCGGAACATCTCGGTGTACTCGATCAGGCGATGCTGTGAATCGAGGAACAGCACCGCGAAGACTTCATGTTCGAAGCCAGCCAGCTTGGTGCACAGGTACTCCTTGACGACAGCCGGTGAGGTGAAGGACATGCCCCGCTGCATTTTCTGGTCGATGACCTGGCGCGCGGCATCAAGAATCTGATCTACCGACGCCGGCAGGTAGCGCCCCTGCGCGTCACGCACCAGCAGAGAGGAATCGAACGAGGAAAAGGACAGTTGCGTCATGATCGTGCTCCGGTTGCTCGGGCGGAATTGCCCGGAACCGGCGCCAGCACGGCGCAGCGCAAGCCGTCACAGGGTCATGGACGGCTACGGCCGCAAGCGTGCGAGCACGCGCAGCCCTTGACGGCGAGAACGCCGTGGTACGGTGAAGGGAACAGCAAGACCGCCCATATCCCGCCCACTGCACACGTCCGCCTTTGGGCAAGCGGAGCGCGCAGGCCCTCAAGGGCCGGAGGCGTCAGGGATCAAAGCCAGATGGCCGCGATTCGGCACGAAGCGCGGGGCGCAGCCCGCGAGCCCGACGGCGGAACGCCGGGACGCCCCGAATAGCTCCTTGAATATCCTTTGGAGGGAACCACAAGCGACATTTATAGTTGTGATCTGTCGGTCGGCTGTCGGGTTGTTGTCGTGTTGTCCTTGTTCCTGGCTCCCCATACTTCATACGTCCACTGAAAACATGGAGCCGCTCATGAACACTACAGAACATTCTCAACAAACCCGCCTGCTGACTCCGGCCGAACTGGCCGCTTGCATCAAACTATTTCGTGAGATGCGGCAATGGTCACAGGAACAACTGGCCGCCATTTCCGGCCTCAACGTGCGGACAGTCCAGCGAGTCGAGCAAGGCTTGTCGGCTAGCCTCGATACCCGCCGCGCCCTTGCCAGTGCGTTCGAGTTCGAGGACATCGACACTTTCAACAAGCCATTCACCATTCCATCCGAAGAAGAGTTCAAGGCCGAGAAAGAGAAGTTCGACCGGGAACACGTCACCCTGACGGCCACACCGCTGACAACCGGCAAGCAGTTGGCCAAGTTGGCTGAGTCCTGCACGATGGACTTGTCAGAGCCAGCCTTCGAGCTGACCCGCGAAGCGGACGAGACCTTCGCTATGCTGGTGGATTACTTCCGCGAGTACCGGGATTGCGCCGATGTCTACAACGAAACGCAGAAGTTCGACGTGTACGATGAGATGCAATCCCATATCGACGCGCTCAAGGCGCTCGGCGTCTCGCTGCGCTACGCCACGCGCGAGGTGCAGGTAACGTGGGGGGCAGTGCCGGACAGCAAACCGATGCCCGCCACGGTGCTGTACGTGGTCGGTTTCCCGCTGGGCAAGGAGCCAGAGCAATTTGCAACGCCAAAGTCTGCCGGTATCCGTTTATAGCTCGGAAAGCGTCAGGGCTCATTCTCGCCAGTGCTGCGCTGTTCGATCTGCAACTGCGCTCGGCGAGTCGCCTGTTGCAACCGCTCCACTAACACTGCACGCGGCGGCAAGGTGGTCAGGTATTC
Organism: Azonexus sp.; assembly: GCA_034004105.1. Taxonomy (GTDB): domain Bacteria; phylum Pseudomonadota; class Gammaproteobacteria; order Burkholderiales; family Rhodocyclaceae; genus Azonexus. The sequence goes on from JAVEXE010000054.1 coordinate 10,984, forward strand.
AGCGACATGGATGCCGGATTTGTCCAGCTCCAGCAATTCGATCTGTTCGCGCTTCTTGCCAGTGCAGAGGATGATCCCCAGCGGCGAGGCTTCTTCCGGCTCCCGCTCATGCTCGTCGAGCCAGCGCAGGTAAAGCTCCATCTGCCCTTTGTACGCAGCCTTGAACTCGCCGATCTTCAACTCCACTGCCACCAGCCGACGCAGCTTGCGGTTGTAGAACAGCAGGTCGAGGTGGAAATCCTCATCGTCGATCTGGATGCGCTTCTGCCGGGCGACGAAGGAAAAGCCCGCTCCCAGCTCCAGCAGGAATGATTCCATTTCCCGGATGATCGCCGCCTCCAGGTCGCCTTCCTGCCAGGTGTCCTGCATTCCCAGGAAGTCGAGGATGTACGGATCACGCATCACCAGCGATGGCGACATGCGTTGCGCATCACGCAGGGTCGCCAGTTCCTGCGCGATCGTTTCATCCGGCTTCTGGGACAGGGCCGTGCGTTCGTACAGCATCGAGTTGATGCGCTCGCGCAGCGTGCGCACGCTCCAGCGTTCAGCGCCGGCCATCTGCGCGTAGTAGTCCCGCTGCATGGGCTCCTTGAGGGCCAGCAGCAGGACGAAATGCGACCAGCTCAATTGTCGCGACAGTGTCGCGACAATTGGCTCATCCGGGAAGGTGGCGGCGAACTTGACCATCCGGCGCAGGTTCTTTTCCCCGAAACCCCGCCCGTAGTCGCGGGCAAGCTGCTCGGCGAGGGTCGGCAGGATTTCCTCGCCGTACCCAGCCCGCTGGCCGGCCAGCACCTCCGTATGGATGCGCTGGCCGATACGCCAGAACAGCAGGGTCAGTTCCGCATTGACCGCCGAGGCGGCGCGTTGCCGCGACGCCTCGATCAGTGCCCGGATGTCGC
>JAVEXE010000319.1:0-2601 GCA_034004105.1 Azonexus sp.
TCCGCCAGCCGGACCTGCCCGCCCGTTGGTGCAATCAATTGCAGCAGGGCCTTGCCCACCGTCGTCTTGCCGCAACCGGACTCACCCACCAGCGCCAGCGTACGACCGGCGGAAATCTGCAGAGAACCCCCGTCGACCGCACGAACATGCCCCACCGTGCGCTGCAACACCCCTCGTCGAATCGGGAAATGCACTTGCAAATTCTCGACACTCAGCAACGGCGCTGGCATTTCTGCCCGCGCAACGACGTCGACCGCAAGCGGCATCACGGCAGCCGTCTCACCTTGCCAATGGCAGCGCACCTGATGCCCGGCTGAATCATGGCCCGCCGGAATTTCCCGCCAATCCGGTGCCGTGCTGCGGCAAACCGGCATGACCTTCGGGCAACGATCGGCAAAGCGGCAACCCGACGGCATGGCCGCCAGGGCCGGCACCTGGCCGGGGATGGTTGCCAGCGCATGGCCGCGTCCGGCGACCTCAGGCAAGGCAGCAAACAGCGCCTGCGTGTAAGGATGTCGCGGTGCTTGGAAAAACGCCTCCCGCGTTGCGACTTCGACCAGTTCGCCGGCGTACATGACCCCGATGCGCTGGGCCATGCGTGCAACAACCCCAAGATCGTGGGTAATCAGCAGAATGGCCATGCCACGCTCGACCTGGATCTGGCGCAATAAATCAAGAATCTGCGCCTGCACGGTGACATCAAGCGCCGTCGTCGGCTCATCGGCAATCAGCAATTCCGGCTCGCCCGCCAGGGCCATGGCGATCATGACCCGTTGTTTCATCCCGCCCGACAACTGGAAAGGATATTCCTCCAGACGACGCTCAGGATCGGCAATGCCGACCTGACGCAGCAAATCGACAATCCGCTGGCGTGCCGCCTCGCCGCGCAGCCCCTGATGCACGGCAAGCACTTCACCAATCTGCTGCCCGACGGTCAGGACCGGATTGAGGCTGGTCGCCGGCTCCTGAAAGATCATCGCCATCTTGTTGCCCCGCCGCCGCCGCATTTCAGCTTCCGGCAGCGCCAGCAGATCTTCGCCATCGAGCGTGATTTGCCCATCCAGAACTCGGGCTGTCGGCGGCAGCAAGCGCATCAAGCCCTGCGCCGTCACCGATTTTCCGCACCCCGACTCACCGAGCAGGGCGAAGGTTTCACCTCGGGCAACGGCAAAGGAAACACCATCCACCGCTGCCAAAGTTTTGGCGCCCGCCACGAATCCCAGACGAAGTTCCTTGACTTCCAGCATCACACCGCCCTCGGATCAAATGCGTCGCGAATGGCATCGGCGAACAGGTTGGCGGCCAGCACCAGGATGAACATGGCGGCAAATGCCGCCGCGAGCGACCACCAGACGACCGGCTCACGCCCCAGTTCCATCCGTGCATTGTTGATCATCGTGCCAAAGCTGGTCATGGTCGGATCGACGCCAATGCCGACGTAGGAGAGCACGGCTTCAGCCAGCACCAGTCCGGAAAAATCCATCACCACGGCAATGATGATGATGTGCATCACGTTGGGCAGGATATGGCGCACGATAATTCGCCAGTGCGAAACCCCAAACGCCTGCGCCGCCTGAATGTATTCCAGCTCGCGCAATTTCAGGGTCTCGCCACGCAGCAGACGGCAAAGCCCTGTCCAGCTGGTCAGGCCCAGGATGAAACACAGCGCCAGCAAACGCAGGTCAGCGCGTTCCGCCGCCGTCGCGAACCATTCTGGATGGCTGTCAATCACCACCTGCATCATCAGGACGGCAGCGGCAATCAGCAAGACACCGGGAATGGAATTGAGTACTGTGTAGAGGTACTGGATCACGTCATCGACCCAGCCGCGGTAATAGCCGGCCACAATCCCGAGCAAAATGGCCAGCGGCAACATCACCAAAGTCGTCACCAGACCGATGATCAAGGCCGTGCGCACGCTCTTGAGAATTTGATAAAAGACATCCTGACCCACCTTGTCGGTGCCGAAGACATGGTAATCGCCAGCCAGCATGAGCAGCGGGACCACGCACAGCAGCATCAGCCCCAGCGTCCACAGCACGGCATTCCAGGCAAAGCGCGTTTCTCCGGTCAACAGCTTTTTCCAGCCAATTTTGCCCGCTTTTTGACCGTCGACCGCAGCAATCCGGCAACACGAGAGCCCTGCCACCAGCAATAACCAGAGGCCCAGCGCGAGCGTAACGCCCAGCGCGGCCTGGCGGCCAATATCGCTCGCTGCCTGTTGCGGATCATCGAGATGCCGACCGCCATGGCGCAGACGGGGGTATTCGCGCACCGTGCCGACGCCCGGAATATCCATCGTCTCCTTGGCGTGCAGATGGGTCGCCAGCGGGGCCGAGTAGGTCTTTTCGTGCCGACTGCGCAAAGGCTGCGCCACGGCATCCAGCACAGAAAGCACTTCGATGGCGTAACGCTTGGGTTCTCCCGCCGGGGTATCCAGCGCCGGACGATAATGCAGGGAATCCAGCAAACCCACCAGCACAAAACACATCAGCAAGGTGCCGGAGGCCATGCCGCTACGGCTGCGCCCAACCCGCTGCCAGGCAGTCAGCATCGGCGGGCTGCGCCGGACCACCACCGCCAGCAGCCCGACAACAGCCA
>JAVEXE010000320.1:0-2595 GCA_034004105.1 Azonexus sp.
CCCTTGGCGACGCCGATCATGTTGAGATGGGTCAGGCCGAGGTCGGCGAGCGCTGCCCAGGCCGAAGCGACCTGCCCCTTGCCGCCGTCGATCAGAATCAGGTCGGGCGCCCTGCCCTCGCCGCTGGCGACACCATCGTAGCGCCGCGTCACCGCCTGGCGGATCGCCGCGTAATCGTCACCGGGCGTGATGTCGCGGATATTGAAGCGTCGGTAGTCGCGCTTGCTCATCTGGTTGCCGTCGTAGACCACGCAGGAAGCCACCGCGCTCTCGCCCATGGTGTGGCTGATGTCGAAGCATTCAATGCGGGCAATTGGCTCGCTCAGTTGCAGCACCTCTTGCAGAGCAGCGAGGCGCTGTTCCTGCTGCTCCGTCGTCTGGTTGCGCGCCAGGATGGCCAGGCGGGCGTTCTGCAAGGCCATCTCGACCCAGGCCTTCTGGGTCAAGGTTCGTGCTTCGAGAATGGGCATCGGACGGCCAGCCAGTTCAGCCAGGCTGGCGGCGGTTTCATCGATTTCCTCGGACGCTGGCAAGGGCGAGACCAGCAGGCGAGCCGGCGCTGGATGGCGTTCATAATGCTGACGCAGGAAAGCAGTCAGCGCATCAGCTGCCGTCGAATCTCCGGCATTGCTCGGGAACAGCGGCCGGTCGCCAAGGTGGCGACCACCGCGCACCATCGCCAGATTGACGCAGAGTTGTCCCGCTTCGCGCACGGCGACGACGATATCGACATCCTCGCCCTTGTTACTGGAGACGAACTGCTTTTCCTGGACTTGGTGCAACGACTGGATCTGGTCGCGGTAGACCGCCGCCAGCTCGAAAGCGAGTTTTTCCGCAGCCTTCTCCATTGAGGCAGTCAGGCGCTTGATCACTTCCTGCTGCTTTCCAGCCAGGAACATTGCGGCATTTTGCACGTCGGCCGCATAGTCATCGGGCGAGATGTAACCGACGCAGGGCCCGCTGCAGCGCTTGATCTGGAACAACAGACAGGGCCGCGAACGGTTGGAAAAAACGCTCTCCTCACAGGTGCGCAAGCGGAACATTTTCTGCAGCAGGTGGATACTGTCGCGCACCGCCCACGATGACGGGTAAGGACCGTAGTAGTCGGCCTTGCGGTCCGGGTTGCCGCGATAGAAGCCGAGGCGTGGGAACTTGTCGCGCGTCAGCACGATGTAGGGATAGGATTTGTCGTCGCGGAACAGGATGTTGTAGCGCGGTGCCAGCGACTTGATCAGGTTGTTTTCCAGCAGCAGCGCTTCGGCTTCTGTGCGGGTCGCTGTTGTCTCGATATGGTCGATCTGGCTGACCATGTGAGCGATGCGCGGGCTGGAGAGGTTCTCGCGGAAGTACGAAGCCACCCGCTTCTTCAGGTTCTTCGCCTTGCCAACGTAGAGCACTGCACCGTCAGCGCCGATCATCCGGTAAACGCCAGGAAGCTCGGTGAGCGAAGCGAGGAAGGGTTTTGCGTCGAAAGCCACGGTCGACCGTAAAAATCAGCCCAAAATGGCCCGAACGCCCGCAAACACCGCTTCAAAGCTCTCACGCGACAGGCGGCCCGTGCGCCAGTTATAACCGCTGCAGTGATAGCTGTCGATCAGGATGCGGCCATCCGGCAAGTCGTGACGGACGTTGTGGGCAAATTTGAACTGCGCCGGCTTCAAGCCATACGACCAGAGCAGCGCCTGATGGGCGACCAGACCGAGTGCCACGACCACTTTCAGCTGCCCCATCGCCACCAATTCGGCCTTGAGGTGTCCGTTGCACTGGCGGATTTCCGCCGTTGTCGGTTTGTTGGCTGGCGGCAGACAACGCACGGCATTGGTGATGCGAGCATTAATCAACTGCATGGCCGGGTTGGCCCAGTCATCGGCCAGCGGCTCGGCGACGGTCGCAAAACCGAAGCGATGCAAGGCCGGATAGAGCAATTCCCCCGCCACATCGCCGGTAAACGGACGCCCCGTGCGGTTGGCACCACGCTCGCCGGGGCCGAGGCCAAGGACCAGCAATTCGGCGTCGAGCGAGCCAAAAGCGGGCACCGGCAAGGCGTGCCAGTCGGGATCTCGGGCACGGATCATCGCCAGATGTGCCGCCAGGCGCGGGCAGTCTGTGCAGCCCGTGGGGTCGGAAAAAGTGGAAGCTGGAGTAGAAGCAAACATGGGGCGCGATGTTAACATGCCGGCCTTGCAGCTTCATCACCGTTCAATCGAGGTCAGCTTGAAACATTGGGATATTTTCTGCCGGGTGATCGACAACTACGGCGATATTGGCGTCTGCTGGCGGCTGGCCTTGCAATTGAATGTTGCGCAAAAGCAAAGCGTGCGCTTATGGGTGGACGATCTGGACAGTCTGGTACCGCTCTGCCCGGCCTGCGATCCGGCCTTGGCGGTGCAAGTGCATGCCGGGATTACGATTTTCCGCTGGCCCATCGATGCTGCGCCGGCGGTAAGCAATCTTGCGGTCAACTGGCTGGAAATGGCAAAAACCGCCGCCGTTGTCATCGAGTCCTTTGCCTGCGAATTGCCTGCCCCCTATTTGCAAGCCATGGCTGACTGTGAGTTTGAGTCCGTTAAACCGCCGGTCTGGATCAATCTTGAA
>JAVEXE010000321.1:0-2576 GCA_034004105.1 Azonexus sp.
CGCGTTTCAGAAGAGGGCGATATCGTCCGCCGTCGCCGCAAGTGTGGTGCTTGCGAAAAACGGTTTACGACCTTTGAGCGGGCTGAAATCCAGTTGCCGCAGGTGGTCAAGAAAAACGGTTCACGTACCGAGTTTAGTCGTGAAAAGCTGCGCGCCAGTCTTGATCTGGCTTTGCGCAAACGTCCGGTTTCGACAGAGTTGGTCGATGCGGCGGTTTCAGTGATCGAAGAAAAACTGCTGTCGGCGGGCTTGCGTGAGGTCAGTTCGCAGCAACTGGGTGAATTGGTGATGGGCGAGCTGAAAAAGCTGGACAAGGTCGCCTATATCCGCTTCGCCTCGGTTTATCGAAATTTTGAAGATATTGACGCTTTTTCGAAGGCGATCAAGGAAGTTTCGCCATCGTCGGCACGCGGCTCAAGCAAAAAATGAGTTTCTCATTGGTCGACCGCAGCATGATGGCGCGGGCCTTGCTGTTGGCAGAACAAGGCTTGTGGACCACGTCGCCCAATCCCCGTGTCGGTTGCGTGTTGTGGCGTGATGGTCAGATTGTGGGCGAAGGCTGGCACGAGAAAGCCGGCGAGCCGCACGCCGAGGTTCATGCCCTGCGTGCCGCAGGTGAAAAGGCGCGCGGTGCAACGGCGTATGTCACGCTGGAGCCGTGCAGCCATTACGGACGGACGCCGCCTTGTGCGGAAGCGCTGATTGCCGCTGGTGTGGTGAGGGTGGTTGCGGCCATGATGGATCCGAATCCGCTGGTTGCCGGGCGGGGCATGGCGATGCTGGCGGCTGCCGGTATTGAAACAGCGAGCGGTCTGCTGGCGGCGGAGGCCGAGGAACTGAATATTGGCTTCGTTTCCCGGATGACCCGTGGACGACCATGGTTGCGCCTCAAGGCTGCCGCCAGCCTCGATGGCAAGACCGCATTGACCAATGGTCAGAGTCAGTGGATCACTGGCCCTGACGCTCGCCGCGACGGGCATCGCTGGCGGGCACGCGCCTGTGCGGTGCTGACCGGTTTTGGCACCGTGCGCGATGATGATCCGAGCCTGACTGTGCGCGATGTGGAAACCTCCCGGCAACCCTTGCGGGTGGTGATCGACAGTCGGCTGGAAACGCCTCCTGACGCGAAGATTCTTCAGGGTGGTGGCACGCTTTTGTTTGCGGCGATCGACGATCCCGAAAAATCAGCGGAAAAGGCTGAAATTTTGCGGTCGACCGGTGCAGAGATCGTTTTTCTGCCCAATGCGCAAGGCAAGGTTGATCTTCTGGCGGCGATGCAGGAACTGGCGCGGCGCGGTATCAACGAAGTGCACGCCGAAGCCGGTGGCAAGTTGAATGGCTCCTTGCTGCGTAGCGGCTTGGTGGATGAATTTCTGTTCTATTTTGCGCCGTGCTTACTGGGGCACGACGCGGCAGGACTGTTTCATGGTCCTGCCTTGACCTCGTTGGCTGACAAGCAGCCGCTCAAGATCCACGATATCCGCCAGATTGGCAGCGATATCCGCGTCATTACCCGGCCCGTTTAGGCTTTTCCGCAGACCGCGCAATCCGGGTCGCGGCGGAATCTGACGTTGCGCCATTCCATACTCAGGGCGTCGAGCAGGAGCAGCCGACCCGTCAGTGATTCACCAATACCGGCGGCAAGTTTCAGCGCTTCGGTGGCCTGCATGGTGCCGACGATGCCGGTCAGAGGCGCGAAAACCCCCATCACAGCGCAGCGAATTTCTTCAACATCCTCGGCTTCCGGAAACAGGCAGTGATAACAGGGTGCATCATCGCGGCGCAGGTCGTACACGCTGATCTGACCATCAAAACGGACGGCAGCCCCGGAGACCAGCGGTTTGCGGTGAGCCACGCAGGCACGGTTGATGGCGTGGCGGGTGGCGAAATTGTCGGTGCAGTCGAGAACGATGTCTGCCGTGGCAACCAGGGCTTCAAGTTCTGGGCCAGCCAGGCGTTTTTGCACCGGAACGACGTTGACCGCAGGATTGACGGCAGCCAGCGCCTGCTTGCCCGATTCAACCTTCGGCAAACCAACACGGGCTTCGGTGTGCAGGATCTGGCGTTGCAGATTGGTCAGGTCGACCGTGTCGTTGTCGACCAGGGTCAGGGTGCCGATGCCGGCTGAGGCCAAGTAGAGGGCAGCGGGCGAACCCAGGCCACCAGCACCGACGACAAGCGCATGGGTATCAAGAATGCGCTGCTGGCCTTCAATGCCAAGTGCGTCGAGCAGGATGTGACGGCTGTAACGCAGCAGTTGTTCGTCGGTCACTTGTATTCGCGCCATTCCGGCGGGGTATCGTCGTGATCCCCATGCGGCCGGTGCTCCCAGGCCTGCGCGTAAGCCTCATCGGCGGAGGGCTTGAGACGCTTTTCCGGGGCACCCAGGTTGTGTAACTGGGTCTCCTCAACGTAGTGGATGAGGGCTCGGGTCAGCTTGCTCATCAAGGTGTTGTCAAGATGGTAGCCCTTGTCGACAAGGTGGTCCTCAAGGTCGGCCAGCGTGTGGTGGGTCAGTTCGTATTCGACGCCAAGCGCACGTTTCTCGAATCTGGGTTCAACATCGACTTCGTCAA
>JAVEXE010000055.1:0-1843 GCA_034004105.1 Azonexus sp.
AGCAATTCCTGAGTACGACCAATGCTGAATGCCGGAATCAGCACCGTACCCCGGTTCTTCAGCGCCTTCTCGATCAAGCGACGTAACTGGGTACGCCGATCCGCACGCCCAGCGTGGCGACGATCACCGTAGGTACTCTCCAGCACCAGGCAATCCGCTCGATAAGGCGGTTGCGGCGCAGGCAACAATGGGGTGTAAGGCGCACCCAGATCGCCAGAAAACACCACATGCCAGCGCCGATCCGGCGAAGTCGCAGCCAACTCACCGGCCAACTGCACCTCGACATACGCCGAGCCAAGAATATGGCCTGCCGGATGCAATTTCACCTGCCAGCCCGGTGCCAAGGGATGCCATTTTTTGCAAGGCAAAGGCAGCACCTGACGTTCAATTTGCCGCAAAACCTGGGCAATCAAGTCAGCATCACGCGTCACGCCCACCTTCAAGGCATCTTCGATCACCAGCGGCAGCAAACGGGCGGATGCCTCACTACACAGGATGGGACCGCGAAAACCCGCCGCGATCAGATAAGGCAGGCGCCCAATATGATCGATATGCACATGCGTCACCACCAGCGCCTGCACCGCGTCAATGGAAAAATCGATGGCCAACCGGCTGGACGATGCCCCCTCTGCCGAAACCTCCGCCCCCTGAAACAAGCCACAATCGACCAGCAAAGCCCGTCCATCGGCGGCACGTAATTCATGGCAGGAACCGGTCACCCCATCCACAGCCCCGTGATGCAAGATAGAAAAGTCAGACATGACAAAAAACCACACTCAGCACGAAGCGATCAACCGCGAGCATCGCCCCAGCGGTAAGGGCTGGCGTCCTCGCCCAGATAATGCGCCACCCCACTTCGGCCAACGCAGTACTGGGGCGAAACGATCATCTCGCGCATGGTTTGTCCATCACCGATACGCGTGTACTCGAAAATGATGCAACGCTCGATACGGGTGCCCGAGCGGATATGGCAACCATTGCCAATCCAGGCCGGACCAATGATGGATACCCCGGGCTCAATGCGCACATTCGAGCCCACATGAACCGGGCCGACCAACTTGGAACTTTCCCAGGCAATCGACGTATTCAACCCCACCCAGATACCAGGCTGAACCTCCTTGCCCGGCATCTCCATCTGCGCCACCTCGCCACGCAAAACCCGCTGCGAGACCTCCCAGTAATCATTCAGACGTCCGATGTCGATCCAGTTGAAAAAGCGCTTCTGCGCAAAAAACGGCAAGCCTTTTTCCACCAGCAACGGAAACAATTCAGCCCCGATGTCAAAAGGAACATCCTTCGGAATCAGCGCCAGCACTTCCGGTTCAAAAATATAGATTCCGGTACTGGCCAGGCGGGATTTCGCTTCGGCTGGCTTGGGTTTTTCCTGGAAAGACAGCACCCGCCCCTCATCATCCGCCACCACGACGCCGTAGTTTTCGACTTGATCAAGCGGAACTTCCAGCGTCACCACGCTGGCCAATGCGCCCTTACTCCTGTGTTCATGCAGCGCCGCGCCAATATCCAGATCGACAATCGCATCACCGCACACGACCAGCGTCGTTTCATCAAAAAAGCCACCAAAATCCTGGATCTTGCGCATACCCCCGGCCGACCCCATGGGTTTAGGCACGATTTCACCATGCTCACGCATGCCTTCGAAGGAATAACCGAGGTTTACCCCCCAACGCCGACCATCACGGAAATAGTTTTCGATCTTTTCATGGTTGAAAGCCACGTTGACCATGATGTCGCGAATCCCGTAACGCGCCATCTGTTCAATCAGATACTCCATCACCGGCTTGCCAAGAATCGGCACCATCGGCTTGGGGACAAATTTCGTCAA
>JAVEXE010000055.1:1943-11616 GCA_034004105.1 Azonexus sp.
ATGGGAACTTGCTTATCCAATTTTGCTGATTTGCCCGCCGGTCATTCACACTGGATTGTCAAATTCAGGAACGATAGCCGCTACGACGAAGGCGACCCGGAAGATATCGGTCGGCTGGAAATGGCCTACGCTGACATGGCTCGCTCGGCGGGTTTACAACTCCCCAAAACGCACTTGATCGAGTTGAAGGTGAATCGTAAGCATGAGGCATTCTTTGCCGTGCAGCGATTTGATCGGGATACCAATCGAAAGATTCACTTCCTGTCGCTGGCGGGATATGCCTACGCCAATCATCGCGTGCCATGTCTGGACTATGGCAGTGGCGTTCTGGCCGCCACCAAGAAAATAAGCAAATCAGACAAGGAAGTTGAGAAAGCCTTCCGTTTAATGTTGTTCAATGTCCTGGCGCATAACAAGGACGATCATTCCAAGAACTTTGCCTACCTGCTCGACCTCAGCACCAGCGGTGCGTGGCAATTAGCGCCCGCATTTGACCTGACCTTCAGCACGGGAATGTCCAATCAACACACCACTTCCATCAACGGCTCCGGCAATCCTGAATTCACCGACCTGGAAAAAGTGGCGCGTCAGTGGAAAATCAAAAACTGGCTGCAGATTCTGGATGAGGTTCGAAGTGCAATTATCAAATGGCCCGAGTTTGCCAGCCATTACGGCATGACGCAAAGCAGAATCAAATCCATCCAGCAAGCCTTGAACGCCATTGATAAATCCTGCCAACCATCTTGAACCAGCGCCTCAAGCCGCACGCTCAGCCGAGACGGTCCGTACGTAACGACTCTTTGCCAAAAACCTTCAATAAGCGCAGGATTTCGCCCTTCGCACCGCCGCGAGCTTGATTAACAATTTGCTGAATCTTCGCTTGGTGTTCCGAACCTGCCGCATCCCAGTGCCGAAGTGCGAGAGCGACTAATCTCACCTGAACTCCGCCCTCACGAAAACCATAGGCCAACGCCCGGTCATAAGCAGACCAGAACGCCGGACCAAGCCCGTCGCGCATCTCTAACGCCTGCGCCAACGCTATCCAGGCGTAGGGCGACATAGGCCTACGCGACAAGGATTGTTGAAAATGCGCAATAACCTCATCAAGCAGGGAATTTCGTAACTGAGGTAAACGTTGAGCTCGGATTGCGCGAACACCATAAAGATACCCACGTAATTCAATCAGTTGCGGATCACCCGGACGCCAATCAAGCCCTACTGTCAATGCATTCCGTACTTTACCAATCTCTGTCGGCGCAGGCTGAAGTAAAGGATTTCTCTGCCACTGATTAACCTGCCATCGTGCCTGGAGGGTCAAAATGTCGGCCATGAAGACGTTCACCGCAACAAATGCCGAAGCAAGAGAAGCCGCGAAAACAAGCGCCAACATCGTCTTCCAGCCCAGCAAAGCCAAAGCCGATGGGTCTCTAGGACTCACGAAACCCCCAGAATACGTGCCGGAAAATCTAAAACCATGGCCTTGGCCTGCGCTTCGCCAACGATGGCTGCCGCTGCCAAATACCCTGCCTTGAGTACTGGCGGGCGATGCTCAAGATTATGCGCATCAGTCGCTATAACCTGAGCCCAATTGTGCTGAAGGATGAAGGAGGCTGTCTCCTGCGCTGCCTTGCCGAAGTGCCCCGCCACTGAGCCCGCAGTCAACTGCAGCCAACAGCCAGCATCCAGAAAAGGCGTCAAGCGCATGGGATCAAGCATGACTGTCTTGTTCCGTTCAGGATGCGCAATCAGCGGGCGCACCCCCAGAGCCAGAAGCTTATCGACAAAACGCTCGCTCCCTACGGGTATGGACTGATGAGGAAACTCCAGAAGCATCACCTTGTAGCCATCCACGCGACCAATGAACGGAATACGCTCGTCCAGCAGCAACTCCAGAGACTCGACGCTCAACCTGACTTCCGCCCCCAGGCGAATATCGAGGGGAATGGCGGCGTCCCGCAAAGCATCTCGAAACGCCGCGAATCTCACGGACAAAGACTTCAGTTCGTTATCGTAGCGTCCGGGATGAACATGGGGCGTCAGCACTGCTGTATGAATGCCGTCAGCCACTGCTGCTTTTGCCAGTGACAACGCATCCGCCAGCGTTTGGGCTCCATCATCGACACCTGGCAAAAAATGCGTATGCAGATCGATCATGGCTCCCCGCCTGTCAATCAAACCTTGTCTTCTGAACCATACACCGGTGCATACCCGGAGTAACCATGCTTGCCGTAGCCATATTTACCGTAACCTGAATAGTCACCGTAATATTTCTCGGCCTTCTGAACGTCAAACTGATTAAGCACCACACCAATGATCTGTCCACCAGCCCGTTTGATGCGCTGGATACCCTTACGAGCGACTTGATGGGGTGTCGACTCGGCACGCGCGACATAAATGACCCCTTGACTCATGGTCGCCAGAACCATCGCATCTGAAACAAGCTCAACCGGGGGCGAGTCAATCACAATAACGTCAAAGTGCTTTTCAAGTTCGTGCAGTGTATCTTTAAAGCGCTGCGACAATAACAACTCCAAGGGATTCGGAGGCACTGCGCCAGCTGGCATCAACACCAGGTCCGAGTCTTCAATCGGAACCAGACACTCCTGCAACGCCGCAGTACCCGACACAAAGTTCGACAAACCCTTGGCGCCCGGGGCGACTTGCAAGCCTTTGGAAATCGCCGGCCTTCGCATATCGGCGTCGATCAGCAAGGTCTTTTTTGTATGCGAATGAGCCAAGGCCAGATTAATGGAGAACGTTGTTTTGCCTTCGCCGGGAACACTGGAAGTCACGACCAAGGTGCGACGCGGCAAATCAATGCCGGACAACAAAACCCCTGTCCGCGCCGAACGGATTGACTCTGCATAGATCGAATTCGGCTGATCAATGAAGATTCGCGCTGTCTTGGTACGCTCAACCTCGGCTTTGCTCAGCAACGGCAGCGTGGTCAAAATTGGCTGCTTCAGTCGCGACTCTACATCCTCAGAAGTTTTCAAGGTGTTATCCAGACGGTCACGCAGCAAGGCAAACAACACTCCCAGGAAACCGCCCAAGAGGAAACCCAATGCAATATTCTTGTTTTTATTGGGCTTGATCGGCGCTCCCGGTACAGAAGAAGGCTCAATCACCCGAGCAACCGGTGTTTGCAGCTCCAATTCTCCGCTCGCCTTGTTGGCGCGCTGGAAAAATACCTCGTACATCTGACGATTCGACTCAACTTCACGCTCAAGGATGGAAAGCTCGCCTTCCTTGCGGTTAATCGCTTTAACGCTTCCCTTGGCTGCAGCAAGAATACCTTCGAGATTACTTTCGATACCCCTTGCCAATTCATACTCACGGCTCAAGGTCGACGCAACCACATCAACTTGCTTTCGCAAATTGTTGCGAGCAGACTCCAACTCACTTTCTGCCTGAACATATCTGGGATGCTCACGCCCATAACGCTGACTGACTTCGGCCAACTTGCGAGAAGCAACCGACTCCGCCGACTTGGCCTCTGAGACTGCCTGGTTTTTCGAAATGGCCGGCAGCGCACTCAAATCAGCGCCCTTCGGTGCCTCACGGATCTGCTTGTAAGCATTCTCCGCTTCCAGACGACGAATACGGGCCTCAATGAGCTTACCCATAACATCCTGAATCTGGACACCAGCACCACTCTGCGCAGTTCCCTTGATATCAACCAAACCCTCGCGCTCCCGGAACTGCTGAAGCGCACGCTCCGAATCATTCAGCTTGGCCTTGATGGAAACCAGTTGCTCCTGCAGCCAGCCACTGGCTTTTTGGGTCAGTGCAAAGCGGGCCTCCAGATCGTTATCGATGTAAACCTCGGCAATCGTATTGGCAAACCGGGCCGACAATGCCGCATCTGGCGACATAAAACCGATTTTTGCCAAACGACTTCCCGCAACAGCGTCAACAGTCACATTCAGGGAAACCCAAGGGTAAAGCGCATCAGCCAGCGTCTGGTCGTTCCACTCTTTGGGCGCTGTGGTCGTCGTTTCAGTCACCAAACCAAACTTCTGCCAAATTGATTCCTGCGGGATTCTTGGATCATAGCCAGGCACCTCCCACAAACGAGCCTTGATAATTGCCTTATGCAGCACTTCACGGGATTTGATGATCTGGAACTGAGTGAAAAAATCCTCCCGCCCATGTTGATTCGCGCCGTTATAGATGTCTTCAAGAGAGAGCATCTTTGCCCGATTAGGCTCAAACAGAATGGTTGTGGACGACTGATAAACCGGTGTCAAAGAGAAAGAAATGGCCGCAGCCAGTAGCGTTCCGCTCAGCGCCAGACCGATAATGGCCCATTTGCTTTTAAGAATGCTACGCCAGTATTCAAGCAACTCTGCGTTATCTTGTTGATCTTCAGGATCATGCAGAAAGACCGGTTTAACGGCGTCGTCAAATTTATTTTGCATAACAGGCAATCAAACCTAGGGAATGAAACAGGCAGAGGAGCTTGCGCCAGAGCGAAAAATCAGAAGAAGCTTTCTTCTACAGTAACAATGTCGCCGGGGAGAATTTCAGCATCGACTTCAACCCGCTGCGGCTTCTTGTTCGGGTCGCTTTCCCGGATAACGAAAATCTTGCTCATCGAAGCACGTTCGTGAAATCCACCAGCAAGAGACGCGGCCTTGCGAACGGTCATACCAGGCTGATAAGGATACATGCCCGGCTTTCCTACCATTCCGTTCATGTAAAACGGTCGATACTCATCGATGAACACAGACACTTTGGGATTAACCAGATAACGTCCACGCAATGCGTCAGCAACGGTTCGCTCGACATCCCCAATAGTCAAACCAAGAATCCTCAGTTCGCCAATCGCGGGCATCGGTACCGTTCCTGCGTCCGTCAAACGCACTTTTTCCCGGCTGAGTTCTTCTTCGCCCAGCACCCGGATGGAAATCACATCCCCCGGGGCCAAGCGGTAATTGGAAACCGACGATGCCGGGTCATTCACCTGAGCAGACGCCGTTCCAAACACCGATGCAGCCAGACAAAACAGAACGGTCAGCCAAGAACGCAGGAAGTTATTCATGTACCGGCCCAAAAGAACATCCATTAAAGAGAAGTCTGCAATTGCAGCATGGTGACATTACGTTTGAAATCGAGGTTGGTTGGCGTACCGGATGTATCACGTGCCGTATGGGTCCAGTTCAAGCCTACGCTGGTGTTGCTCGAAAGCGCACGATTCAAACCCAGACCCAAGGTATCGGTCACATCCTTACGCGTGTTGGCGGAATACTTGGAGGAAACACGCCCCAGCGAGACCGAAGAACTGGTCAAACTGCTCCACTGGTGCGTCCAGGTCAGACCCATGCTGGTATTTTCAACAAAATCACCCGTACCCGAGGAATCTGCAAACCCCCTGGCGGTCGATAAACCCAGCGTCGAATACGTCAAAGGCGCCCAAGTCACACTGGCCTCCCAGCTTCCGGTAGTACCATCTTCACGCGCTGACGAACCGTCGAAACGCTTGTAAGCACGACCCAAACGAACCGAACCCGATGTTTTGGCCGTTGCATCCCAAGTCAAGCCGACGTACAAGCGACGATCCTGGTTATCTTGGTCGGAAGTCGATAAAACATAATCCGACCAAGTGTTACGCAATTCAAACAGAGCCGAGGTTTTGGGGGCTACCCGATAATAGAAGCTGGAACTCAGGGTCGTGGCATCCACATCCGAAGCAACGGTTTGGAGGCGGTTGTTATCGAAACGCTTGCTCATCCAGGAGCCATCCAGTTGCAAACGCCCCGCAGCACCTTGTGCCCCATAGACCAATCCGCCGCGCAAAGTGGTCGAATGCCACTTGTTTGGCTTATCCACGCCAGTTGCCGTATCGGTACTACCCCGTGCATCGGTACCGACCTGATAACTCAAACCCCAATTGGTACGAAAACGAGCGGTGAAGACATTTTCACCAAGCAACTCCAGCAAGTGCTGCGCAAAGTCGTCGTTGCTTGAACTGAAGTGGCGAGCGTAATTTCCTGTGTAAGACAAGGCATAACGATCACCGGATCTTTTCAACTCAGCGACCACCTGAGGCGACAGAGTCAACACGGTGGACGACTCTTTACCGGTTGGAACCCCGGTCAAGTTGTCGTTATGACCCAGACTGACGGTCGCGGAGGGGTAGACAAAAATGCCATTGCTGAAACGAAGCGGGTTGCCACGCGGCACCGCCCCGCCGGAAATTTTTTCGTAACTTGCCGTCGCTGCTTGCTGAGCCACATTGGCCGTCGCATCCGTAGCACCAAACAACGGAACCGAAGCCCCCGGCACCGCCAAAGACGGCACATTAAGCGCAGAATTCGTCGAAGCCGCTTTATCTTTTTGCACAGCATCCGCTTGAGAGGCAGCTTCTTGCGCTGACGCCAGCGCAACCGGCAAAGCAAAAATGGCAAAAACCATCGGTTTTACACAGGTGTGCACAGTCATCTCCTAAATTTACGAATGCCAAGGATTAGCAGCTCAAAGTTGGTCATAAGTCTAACGCAACAGCATCAAGCGGTCCACTCAAAAAGCAAATTTGTGCACCGCAAAATTTTAAGCAGCCAATTTGCCAACAGCGGTTTGCAAAGCTTAACGACCCCCAGGGCTTCCGCAGCCAGAACAAATATTTTTTTCCATGATCAAACGCATGCCGGACACGAAACTTTCGGATTGCAAAACCATCTCCTGAGCATCGCCAAGCTCAACAGAATCGCCGTTATAGTCCGCCACCAAGCGAATTTCCTCTGCTCGCTTCAAGAGCCTTCCCATTTCTTTCGGAACAGGACCATTCTTAATAAGATGCTCGCTAAATGCGGTAATTAGACCGCTATGAGTCTTGCCAATGTCAGACCTAACCGGGGCACCTGAGGCAAGAAGGACAGCGCGTGCGGCATCGAACATGGCGTAATAAGCACGGTTGCACGCACCGTCGACATCGCCAATATTCAGCAAAACACGAGAAGAACAGGATGCCTGCTCGGCTTTTTTCATCAAAGATATCGGCGTCAATTGCGCAGTCACAGACGAACCCCTTCTCGGGCAATGTTGTAGAGCAATTCTGGGTTTGAATACATTTCGGGGCGCTCCCACTCATCAAGCCACACAGGTAGTGGAGAGATATTGACGCCGGTCTCAAGCAGTACCTCAAACGCCACATCAGACATCGCCAGCTTGGTCGGTAGAAATCGTTGATGCTCGCCACTCAGAAGCACCGCGACGTCCGCGTCGCTATCGGCATGGTGAGTTCCTCTAGCCCTACTACCAAAGAGAATTGCGCCAGCCATGTTGTAACGACCCGTTAGCAGCCCGAGAAAGCGTCTAACAGCGTTATCTGTATCACGGTCAATTTGCACCATGGATTCCTTTCTCCTTTTCGGAAAGTTATCACACCACGACTCCCGCAAAATGCTACGGCACTTGGCCGCCTCTGGGTAGCCTGAATGCACACCAAACCATCGCCATGATGACAACCAGCGTTAGCGCGTTGGCTGGGATTTGCAAATTGAAATCCACAAAGCTGTGAATCAAAATTGCCGTCATCGCCATCAAGCCGCCAAACGCCATACCCCTGGGCAAACTAGAGCGGCGCTGCAGGAGCGTACGAACGCCACAATAAATTGTTGCCGCCACAAACAAGCCCAGCAACGCCAAACCCAGCAATCCAAAATCGGCGGCGATTTCGATGTAATCGTTGTGTGCGTGGTCAAAATAGCCCGGGCGGTCGGTGCGATAGCGCAAGTAACTGTTATAAAACGTTCCCGCCCCCGTACCCAGGACCGGAAAATCCTCCACCAACGCAATTGCCCTTCTTGCTGCCTCCTGGCGCAGCTCGATGGACTCTTCGCCGCGATTCCCCTCTGTCACGACCGTTGTTTCCTGCAAACGATCCACCACTTTCTCGACACCGACCCAAGAGCCAATAATCAACAGATCCACCACCACCAGACTGGCGATCAATACCAAGGTTTTGGGTGCCGATTTACGCACCAGCACGATAGTCAGCATGCCGACGATCAGCATTGCGGCAAAAAACGCTGTGTTACCCATCCGCGAACGCGTCAGCACCAGCGCAATCACCATCACCACCAACATTAAGCGCAAACGCATCGCCGGGCTCAGCATGAATTCTGCCCAAGCTGCGATCCGGCTGCGCCACGAACGATGCCTGACCGTCTCATCCCCCAAACGGGCGATCATCAGCCCAATCCCCACCGACAAACACAGCTCCATGTAACCCGCCATGGCGTTGTGATACACATATGCGCCCTTCACCCGGTCGTGAACCACATCGGTGAAAAACAGTCGATACTCGGCCCCGACCGAAAACAAAAAGCCCCCCAGCAGCGCCTGGATCACCCCGCCAATCACGACCACCTGCGCCATCTGCAACATCCGGTTTTGATCACGCACCAGCAGCAAAACCGCAATGAAGCACGACCAATAGGCAAACGACAAGGCCGCGTAAATTTGCGTCTGACTCGGGTCCAGCGAAATCCGCAAGGTATCCGCGACGCCGACCGACACCGCCAAGGTTTCGGGAGACAGCGCGGCCAGTACACTCGCTGGTAACGGCAACAACTGCAACCAGGGAATGGCAACAAAGGCACTCAGCAGCAAGATTGGCGCACGAAACAGACGAACACGCTCAAGCAGCGCCAACCCATGATGACGCCACGCCCAAAGCGAGCCCCACAAAATCAGTTGCGAGGCGACAATCAGAATGGCAATCGCAAAGTTGCGGTTACTTGCCAATGGAAAAGGGGCCCAAAGCAACAAGCCAAGGAGCCCCCAAAACCAGACGCGGTCACGCGGCAAAGTTGCGCTACGCTCAATAGGCATTTTTATTGATGAAGCCTTTGAAAATGGTCAAAAAGATGATCTTGAGATCCATCCAGAGCGACCAGTGCTGCACATATTCGAGATCGTATTTGACACGCATCGACATCTTCTCCAGGGTTTCCGTTTCACCCCGCCAACCATTCACCTGCGCCCAACCGGTAATCCCCGGCTTGACCTTGTGCCGCAGCATGTAACCCCGAATCAAGCCGCGATATTGCTCATTATGGGCCACTGCATGCGGCCTCGGGCCCACAACCGACATTCCACCCTGCAACACATTGAAAAACTGTGGCAACTCATCCAGCGATGTACGACGCAAAAACGCGCCAAACGGCGTAATCCGCGCATCGCCACGCCGAGCCTGAATCACCGTATCACCATTATCCATGGTCGTCATGCTGCGAAACTTCCACACCTCAACGACCGAACCATTCAATCCATAACGACGCTGTTTGAACAATATCGGCCCCGGCGAAGAAAGCTTGACCCCCAGCGCTATGGCCAGCATCGGCAAGGCAATCAACATCAGGATCAAGGACGCAACAACGATATCTTCCGCACGCTTGACCCAACCATCCACCCCATAAAACGGGGTTTCATGCAAACTTAAAACCGGAATACCATCCAGGCTACTCATCTTGCCGTGCATGATGTCGAAAACAAAAAAATTCGGCACCATGTACACCGACGCCGTCGTATCGCTCAAGGCATTAACCAGTTCGATGATTCGTGATTCAGCCTTCATCGGCAGCGTGATGTAAACGTAGTCGACTTTGCCAGCGCGAGCCATTTCAACCAGTTCGTCGAAAGTCCCGACCGAATCGGCATCATCGAC
>JAVEXE010000322.1:0-2555 GCA_034004105.1 Azonexus sp.
CCGGATCAAGCGGAGCCAGACCACCCAGCGTGAATTCCAGCCACTGCCCCGGACGCTCCGGGTCAGCATGCCAGTACACGGGGCAGGAACATCCTTGGGCCTCGCGCCACTTCCAACCATCGGACAACCACAGCAAGGGATTATCGTAGCCACCGTCGGCGATGAATTCGGCAAACTCGGCATTGGTCACCAGCCGGGAGGCCAGCTGGAAAGGCTCCAGCCAGACACGGTGACGCGGGCCTTCGTTGTCGTAAGCAAAGCCTTGTCCGTCATGCCCAAGCTCGACCAGACCACCGGAAAAATCGATCCACTGCAACGCTGGTGCTGGACAGGCCGGCGGTAAAGACGCGCGATAGCCGGGAAACAGCGGGCTGCAGGAAAACAGGTGCTTGATGTCGGTGAGCAGCAACTCCTGATGCTGCTGCTCGTGGTGCAAGCCCAGTTCAACCAGCTTGAGCACATCAAGTGAGGCATTTTCGAGCAGGCGCAGCATGCGTTCATCAACCGCCGCCCGGTAGGCGCGCACGGTAGCCAGCGACGGCCGGGTCAGCATGCCGCGAAAAGGACGCGGATGCTTGTCGCCGACCGTGTTGTAATAGGAATTGAAGAGCACCCGGAAGACCGGCTCGAACGGCCGGAAATCCGCTTCATGGCTCTCCAGGACCAGAGTCTCGAAAAACCAGGTGGTGTGCCCGAGGTGCCACTTGGTCGGGCTGGCGTCGGGCATCGACTGGACGCAGCAGTCTTCATCGCTGAGCGGCGCGGCGAGTTGCACACTGCGGTTGCGGACATGTTGGTAATGCTTGATCAGATTTTCCCGATTCATTGTGCTGTCTCCCTGAATGGTGTACTGCCAGAAATCATTTAAACGAGGCCTCTGGCCTTGCCTCAAGCATCAAGCGCCGCGTGCACCTCGGCAATGAAATTTGTTAGTTTGTCGGCACAACGCTCAGCCAGCGCAGCACAGGCAACAGCGTCGCCGGTGCGTGCAGCGAGTTGCAACTCCGCCGCCAGCGCACTCACGGAAACTACGCCAATCGTCGCCAGCGAGCCCTTGAGCGCATGTGCCAAACGCTCCAGTTCAACCAAGTTGCCATCTGAGTGCTGGTGACGGAGTGCTGCTGGGTCTTCGCCATGCAAGCGGGAAAAGGAAATCAGAAGATGCGCCAGGAAATCTGCTTTACCCCTCGCGACGTGCAAGCCCTTGGCAAAATCAAGATCAGAAATCGCCTGCAAACGTTTTTCCAGATCATTATTGACAACTGCTACCGGAGTCTCGGCGAGCGTCTCGACCCTGGCAAGCGGCTTCTCGTTACCGATTGGCAGCCATTGATCGAGAACCGCATAAAGCGTTTCCGGTGCCACCGGCTTGGCGATAAAGGCATTCATTCCGGCATCAAGGCAGTTTTTTCGGTCTTCGTCGAAAGCATTGGCAGTCATCGCAACAATGGGGATCGCACCACCGCCGGGCAAGCGACGAATCGCACGGCTTGCCTCGATACCATCCATTTCCGGCATCTGCATATCCATCAGGATCAGTTGGTAATCTCCTGTACGGGACATTTCAACCGCTTCACGCCCGTTGACCGCAAAATCGGTCTTGAGCCCAACAGCCTGGAGCATGTCGAGCGCAACCTCCCGGTTGATTTCATTATCCTCCGCAAGCAATAGCCGACAGCCTGCACAACGCTGGAGCAGCTGAGCGCTGTCGACCAGCACCTTGCTCCCGGCTCGCAACAGTGCCTCAGGATTACCCCGGCGTAATACCGCCGAAAACCAGAACACACTGCCCTTGCCTGACTCACTGATTATGCCAACATCACCACCCATCAATTGCGCAAGATGCCGGGTGATCGTCAGACCCAGACCTGTACCGCCATATTTTCGCGTGGTCGAGACATCGCCTTGTTCAAAAGCCTCAAACAGCGAAGACTGGCGTTCTACGGGAATGCCAATCCCGGTATCCTCGACCGAAAAATGAACGCGCAGGAGATCCCCCTCAGCCCCCTCAAGCGAGGTTCGAATAAGAATGCCGCCATGCTCCGTAAATTTGACTGCGTTGCCGGCAAAGTTGAGCAAGCCCTGGCGCAGTCGGGTAGGATCACCACGCAGGCAACTCGGCACATCACCGCGGTCGACAGTAACCGTCAGGCCTTTCCTGGCCGCGGCTTCGGCGATCAGCGTCTGCACCTCGGTCAGTACATCGTCGAGCGAAAAATCCGTTTCCTCAAGCTGTATCCGACCTGCCTCAATCTTGGATAGATCAAGGATGTCGTTGATGACCGTCAGCAAGTGCTGGCCCGCCGCCTCGATCTTGCGCACCCGGTCGAGTTGCCCTTGGTCAAGCGGCGTCCGTTGCAAGACGCTGGTCAAACCGATCACCGCATTGAGCGGCGTCCGAATCTCATGACTCATATTGGCCAGGAAGCTGGTCTTGGCAGTGTTGGCAATACGCGCTTGTTCCATTGCCGCAGTCCGATCCTTCAGCAGCGCCTCAAGAGAATCGCGATGTTCGCGCAGGCTTTGATCACGGGCACGAATCTCGTCGAGCATCG
>JAVEXE010000323.1:0-2543 GCA_034004105.1 Azonexus sp.
TCGCCTGGGTCCGGATGCCGCGGATTGGGGCAGCTATTACGACAGCGAACCCGTCGTGGTTGCTGGCCGCATCCGCCTGGCCCTCGACATGGTGAAGCGTCATGGCTGAATTCTTCTGGCAAGACACATTGGCCGCGCACGGCAATGCCCAGCTGCTGGTCGACAACGTGTGCACCTGGTCGGGAGAGGACATCCGACAGGAACTGCCCAAATTGCGGGAGCGACTCGCCAGTAGTCGTGTCGTTGCTGTTCTGGCCGACAACAGCGCAGACTGGGTTGTGCTGGATCTTGCCTGTCAGGATGCCGGGATTGTGCATCTACCCCTACCCGCCTTCTTTCACCCCGAACAACTGCGACATGCCCTTGAACAATCGGGAGCCGATACGCTAGTGACCGATCAGCCTGAACGCGTTGGCGCACTTGATCTGAATTTTTCCATTACCAGCCGCTGGCGGGGTTTGACCTGGATGCGCCGCGTGGTTGATCCGGTGTCCCTGCCGAGCGGGACGCGCAAGATTTCCTTTACTTCGGGCAGCACCGGTGCCCCCAAAGGTGCCTGCCTGAGCGCAACGGGCCTGCGTGAAACGGCGCATGCAGTACAGGACCGACTGTCTGATCTGCCCTTGCAAAACCATCTCGCAGTATTGCCCCTGGCGCTGCTACTGGAAAATGTCGCCGGCGTCTATGCGCCATTATTGCGCGGCATGACCATCCATCTTCCGCCACTACACACCATCGGCTGGGCAGGCATGCAGGGATTTGATCCTGCCGCACTGGATGCAAAAGTACAAGAATGCAAAGCCAACAGTGTCATCCTGGTCCCGGAATTGCTCAAGGCCTGGACTGCATTTCGAGCCACTTACTGCGGTCGACCGCAAGAAAGCCTGATATTTGCCGCGGTCGGCGGCGCACGCGTCGCCCCCGAGCTAATCACCAACGCACGCGCACTCGGCATCCCGGCATATCAAGGCTACGGTCTCACGGAAGGCGGCTCGGTGCTATCGATCAACCGCCCCGGTGACGACAGCAACGGTGTTGGCCGCCCCCTGAAACATGCCAAACTGTCCTTGGCAGACGGCGAGCTCCGGGTCAGCAGCGGCAACTTTCTTGGTTACATCGGACAAGCCGCAAGACAGGAAAGCGAATTTGCCACCGGGGATCTTGCCACATTTGACAACAACGGCCATTTGCATCTGCAAGGCCGGCGCAAACATCTGTTGATTACCTCCTTTGGTCGCAACATTTCGCCGGAATGGGTGGAAGCTGCCCTGTTGGCACAGCCGCAGATTCTGCAAACCATCGTCACAGGCGATGGCCAGCCAAGTCTGACCGCCATCATCGTGCCCATGCCCGGCGTGCCGGAAGGCACGATTACCCAGGCCGTTTCCCGAGCCAATAGCACCTTGCCCGATTACGCCCAGGTCGGCCGCTACCTGATCAGTCCCCCATTCACCCCGGCTAACGGCTTGGCGACGGGCAACGGTCGCCCGCGCCGCCAGAACATCATCGAACACTTCAGTAACGCACTTCTGGCCCCCAATCCAGAGACACGCAACCCATACCAAGCTTCCGAGGAACCCGCCATGTCGTTTTACGATCATCTGAAATTTGAAACCGCTGCAGACCGCAACCACCTACTCAGCGCCCCTATCATCAGCGAATGTCTACAAGGCCGTGCCAGCCTCAACAGCTATCTCGCCTTCCTCAGCCAGGCTTACCATCATGTCCGCCATACCACGCCACTACTGATGACCCTCGGCGGTCGTCTGCCCGAGCGCCTGGCATGGATGCGCGCCGGGGTTGCCGAATATATTGAAGAGGAAATCGGCCACGAAGAATGGATCCTCAACGACATCGCCGCCGCTGGTGGCGATGCCGAAGCCGTACGTAACAGTCGCCCTGATTTACCTGCAGAACTGATGGTTGCCTATGCCTACGACCTGATCAACCGTGGCAATCCAGCCGCGTTCTTTGGCATGGTTTTCGTTCTCGAGGGCACCAGCGTCGACCTCGCACTCACTGCCGCCGACCGCATCCAGAAGGCCCTTGCCCTGCCTGACAGTGCGTTCTCTTACCTGCGCTCGCACGGCACGCTCGACCAGGAACACACCCAACATCTGGCTGACCTGCTGGATCGCATGACCCCTGATGACCAGGCTGATGTCCTGCATGCGGCCAAAGTTTTTTTCAAACTCTACGGTGACATCTTCCACGCTTTGCCTGTCGAGGTCTTGCCATGCAACTAAATCAGGCCCGGATTGTGCTGACTGGTGCCAGCGGCGGCCTGGGGGGAGCATTGACCCGCAAACTGGCCCAAACTGGCGCGGCCTTACTCCTCACCGGGCGCGACCCGAATGCGCTGGCACGCATCACCTTGCCGGCCGATTGCGACTATCAATTATTGCAAGCCGACCTTAGCCATGGCGGCGGCATCGATAGCGTCGTTCAAGCAGCGCGCGCTTTTGGGGCCAATATCCTGATCAACAATGCCGGCACCAACAATTTTGGTTTATTGGCCGAACAGAGTTGGGCAGATGTGGACC
>JAVEXE010000056.1:0-11444 GCA_034004105.1 Azonexus sp.
GCGCTTTCGGGTTCCATCACCAATGGGCAGAATATTCTGGCTGCCCAGGCGATGGGGGCGGATTTTGCCTATATCGGCACCCGCTTCATTGCAACGAATGAGGCGAATGCGGTCGACGGCTACAAACAGGCAATTATCGAATCCGCCGCCAAGGACGTGGTGTACACGCCGTATTTCACTGGGGTCCACGGCAATTATCTGAAGAAAAGCATCGTCGCCGCTGGCCTCGACCCGGACAATCTGCCGGTCAAGGACAAGACCGCGATGAGTTTCGGCGGTTCGCGCGACGCCAAGGCCTGGAAGGATATCTGGGGGGCCGGGCAGGGGGTCGGGACGATAGAAGCCGTTTTGCCCGCGGCGGAATTGGTCGCCCGGATGCGTGCCGAGTATCAAGCCGCCAAAGCGGATTTACTGAGCAAGGTTTTTTAAGTTACGGATGACGACCACGAAGGCCTCGTGGTCACCAAGAATTCAAACGAACGAATGAATTAATCATTGAACAAGGAGACACATCATGAGTGACTATCGCGCCCCCGTGAAAGAAATGCGCTTCGTCATGGACGAACTGGCCGGTTTCAAGGAGCTGAGCAGCGAATCGGGCAAATTTCCCGGGTTCGAGGAAGCAACCCCTGATCTGGCTGACGCCATCCTGGAAGAAGCTGCGCGTTTTTCCGGTGAAGTGCTGGCACCGCTCAACCGCGTTGGCGACAAGGAGGGCTGCAAGCTGACTGCTGACGGCGTGACCACACCGACTGGCTGGAAGGAAGCCTACGCCCAGTACCGCGACGCTGGCTGGAACGGCATGACCTCGCCAGCAGAATTCGGCGGCCAGGGCCTGCCCGACACGCTCGGCATCGCCGTCAAGGAAATGCTGTGTTCGGCCAACATGGCCTTCAGCCTCGGCCCCTTGCTGACGACTGGGGCTGTCGAAGCGCTGCTGACCTGCGCCAGCGACGAACTCAAGGCCATCTACCTGGAAAAGATGATTTCCGGCGAGTGGACCGGAACAATGAACCTGACCGAACCACAGGCCGGTTCCGACCTCGCGCTGATCCGCTCGCGTGCCGAACCGCAGGCCGACGGTACTTACCGCGTTTTCGGCCAGAAAATTTTCATCACCTACGGCGACCACGACATGACCGAGAACATTGTTCATCTCGTGCTCGCCCGCCTGCCGGACGCACCGGCCGGGGTGAAGGGCATTTCGATGTTCCTGGTGCCAAAATTCCTGGTCAATGACGACGGCTCGCTTGGCGCACGTAACGATGCCTACTGTGTGTCCATCGAACACAAGCTCGGTATCCATGCCAGTCCGACCTGCGTCATGGCCTACGGCGACAATGGCAACTTTGGCGGCGGCGCCATCGGCTACCTGCTTGGCCAACCGAACCGCGGCCTGGAATACATGTTCATCATGATGAACGAAGCCCGCTTGGGCGTCGGCCTCCAGGGCATTGCGCTGGGTGAACGCGCCTACCAGCAGGCACTTGGCTACGCCCGCGAACGCAAGCAAGGCCGCGATGCCGTCACCGGCGAAGCGCTGGTCACCATCGACAAGCACCCGGACATCCGGCGCATGCTGATGTTGATGAAGTCCCGCGTCGAAGCCTGTCGTGCGCTGGCTTACTACACCTCCGGCCTGCTCGACCGCGCGCATGCGCTGAGCGATGCCGAGGAGCGTAAAAAGGCGTTGTACCTGGCCGAATTCATGATTCCCATCGTCAAGGGCGGCGGCACTGAGATGGGTATCGAAGTGACCTCGCTCGGCGTCCAGATCTACGGCGGCATGGGCTTCATCGAGGAAACCGGCGCCGCGCAGCACTGGCGCGATTCGCGCATCACCACCATCTACGAAGGCACCACCGGCATCCAGGCCAACGACTTGTTGTTCCGCAAGCTGATGCGTGACCAGGGGGCGACGGCAAAAATCGTTTTCGGCGAAGTTCACGCTACCGCCAAAGCGCTCGGCGCATCCGGCAAGCCGGAACTGCAGGCCATCGGCCAGCGCTTGGGTGTTTCCCTCAAGGCCTGGACCGAAGCCACCGAATGGCTGGCAGCAAACGCCAAAACCGGCCTTAGCGGCGTGTTGACCGCAGCAGTGCCTTATCTCCACCTGGCCGTCACCGTCTGCGGCGGTTGGTTCATGGGCAAGGCCGCACTGGCCGCCGCCGGTTATCTTGAGAAAGGCGAGCGCGGCGAAAAAATTGATGCGCCCTTCTACCGCAACAAGATCGCCAGCGCACGTTTCTACGCCGACCAGATGTTGCCCCAGGCCAGCGCTTACGCCGCGACCGTCATGGCTGGCGATGCGGCAATTGCCGGCTTGGGCAGCGAATTGTTTGAAGCCTGATTGTCTGGCCATACTTTTTCCCTCTATCCTTCAGTCTCTGCTTTGCTGAACAGGAGAAGGTATGGCAATCGGCTGGATGACAATCTTGTCCAATGTGCCCTGGACCGAGGTGATCAAGAATGCACCCGCGGTCGCAGATGGGGCGAAAAAATTATGGAAAAAGGTTGGTGGCAAGACGTCGACCGGAGAAAGCGATGGTGCGCTTACGCCGCAGGCCTCAGCGGCGGACCCTTTGGGCACTCTACAGGCGCGGGTCGATGAACTCCAGGCTCAGATGCTGGCTTCCAGCGAGTTGATTCGCAGTCTGGCGGAACAGAATGCCGAGTTGATCGCCCGTGTGGAAAAAACCCGGCGTCGCTTGTTGCTGCTGGTGGTGGTCAACGCAATCGCTTTCCCTATTGTATTTGTCTTGCTATCGCGTTGAGAGCAGATGGCTGACGCCGACCTGAAGCAGGACGGCGTCAGACCAGCGTCAACCGCCCAGTGTCAGCATCAACTCGCCCTGCGCGTTATGGGGCTTGCTGCGACTGGAGCGCCGGCGCTGATACACGCCCTGGCTGTTCATTTCCCAGCCTTGCTGATTGTCAGCGAGGTAGAACTTGAGCCCTTCGGTAATGACCCGACGTTTCAGTTTTGGGTCAAGCACAGGGAAGGCAAGCTCGATGCGTTTGAAGAAATTGCGGTCCATCCAGTCGGCAGAAGATAGATAGACGTTTTCCTGGCCGCCAGCGTAGAAATACATGATCCGGTGGTGCTCCAAGAAACGACCGATGATGGAGCGAACGCGGATGTTATCCGACAGGCCGGGAACGCCTGGCCGCAGCATGCAGACACCGCGAACAATCAGGTTGATTTCGACGCCGGCTTGCGAGGCTTCGTACAGGGCGTTGATGACCTCCGGTTCTACAAGGGAGTTCATTTTCGCTACGATGCGCGCCTTTTGTCCGGCACGCGCGGCTTCGGTTTCAGCCTGGATGGCCAGCACCACGTTGGGTTGCAGCGTAAATGGGGCCTGCCAGAGATGTTTCAGCGTCCGCGCCTTGCCCAGGCCGGTCAACTGCTTGAACACCTCGGCAACGTCGTGGGTGATTTCCTCGTTTGCGGTCATCAAGCCGAAATCGGAATACAGACGGGCCGTGCGCGGGTGGTAGTTGCCGGTGCCAAGATGGGCGTAACGCTTCAGCCCGCCTTCTTCACGTCGCACGATCAACAGCGCCTTGGCATGTGTCTTGTAGCCGACAACGCCATACACGACATGAGCGCCCACTTCTTCCAGCTTGGTGGCCCAGGCAATATTCGCCTCTTCGTCAAAGCGGGCCATCAGTTCAACAACCACCGTCACTTCCTTGCCGCTCTGAGCCGCCCGCAACAGCGATTGCATCAACACGGAATCCGTGCCGGTGCGATAGACCGTCATCTTGATGGCAACAACCTGCGGGTCCTTGGCGGCTTGATTGAGCAGGTCGATCACCGGGTTGAAGGCCTGGTATGGGTGGTGCAGCAGGATGTCACCCTTGCGGATACTGTCAAAAATATTTCCACCCTTGGGCAAACCTTTTGGAGAGCCTGGCATGAAGGGTTTGAATTTCATTTCCGGGCGATCCACCCAGTCCGGCACTTGCATCAGGCGAACCAGATTGACGGGGCCATGCACCCGGTACAGGTCTGCGGCCTGCAGGCCAAATTGCGAAAGCAGGAATTCGGTAATGGCGGGAGAACAGTTGTCCGCAACTTCAAGGCGGACCGCGTCGCCGAAATGCCGCTGCGGGAGTTCGCCTTGCAGTTTTGTCCGCAGATTGGTGACTTCTTCTTCGTCAACGAAGAGATCCGAGTTGCGCGTGGCCCGGAACTGGTAGCACCCCAGCACGGTCATGCCGGTGAAAAGTTCCTCGACAAACTCGTGCAGGATGGACGATAGGAATACAAAGCCGTACTCGATGCCGGCCAGTTCTTCCGGTAACCGGATAACACGTGGCAATACGCGCGGGGCCTGAACAATCGCGATGTTCGAACTGCGCCCAAAGGCATCCTTGCCTTCGAGTTCAACGGCAAAGTTCAGGCTCTTGTTGAGAACGCGTGGGAAGGGATGGGACGGGTCGAGCCCGATCGGTGTCAAAACGGGCACCATTTCGCGCTGGAAATAGTCGCGTATCCATTCGCGCTGTGCTTCGTTCCAGGTTGAACGACGCAGGAAACGAATCCCTTTCTCCGCCAAGGCGGGCAAAATGACGTCATTCAAGTGCTGATATTGCTCCTGAACAATGGCGTGTGCTTCAGCAGATACCATTCGGAAGGTTTCCAGCGCTGTCTTGCCGTCGATGGTGACCACCGGGGTATGGGCGCGAACTTGCTCCTTCAAGCCCGAGACACGAATCTCGAAAAATTCATCCAGATTGCTTGAAACAATGCACAGGAAACGCAGTCTTTCCAGCAAGGGAACCCGCTCGTCCTGAGCTTGGGCGAGTACCCGGCGATTGAAGGCGAGTAAGCCGAGTTCTCGGTTCAGATAGTTTTGCGCGGGGAAACGGGAATTCGTGGCGTGGTCCATGAGAGCATTCATCATCCGTGGATTAGTAGACTAAGTATAGTGTTCCGCTTGCCGGTTCGGTGCGATATTGTGTTACGTGAATGTTGCGTTTTGATGACTTGTGCGATGCGGGTTTCACAAAATTCGGCCAGATTACGCTTGTCTTATGACCTTCGTACTACACCCAAGGCGTTGGAGCGGGTATCCTTGCATCTCATTTCAAGCCACAGTTTTCCATAAACATGAAAATTCTTCTGGTCGATGATTCCCGAGCCATCGCCATGGTCATGACTGCACGTCTTGAGTCCTTTGGCCATGAGGTTACTCATGTCCTCAGTGGGGCACTGGCAATTGAGCGTTTTCAAAGCGAGCGTTTTGATCTCATCCTGATGGATGTGGAAATGCCCGGCATGAACGGTTTTGAGGCGACAACCCGGATTCGCGCTGTCGAGGGCGGGGAGCCTTGGGCCTGGACGCCGATCATTTTTGTCACAGCAACCGATACGGATGCCAATCTGGTGACCGCGATCGAAGCCGGTGGGGATGATTTCATTTCCAAAAGCGTCACGGAATCCGTGCTGCAGGCAAAAATGAAGGCCATGGCGAGGATTGCAGCCTTGCGTTCGCGTCTGGCACAGGCAAATCAGAAGTTGCAGGAGCAGGCTAACCGCGACGGTCTGACCGGCCTACTGAATCGTCGGGCGATGGATATGAAAGTCGACCTGATCTGGGATACGGCGGTTCGGGAGGGCAAGCCTTTCGGGTTGCTGATGATCGATGTCGATCATTTCAAGTTGTATAACGATCATTATGGGCATCAGTCAGGGGATGATTGCCTGCGGGCGGTTGCTGCCGCACTGGGGCGCGTCGCGCAAGCGGTCAATGATGACCAGAGTGCGCCGGGCACATTTGCTGCACGCTACGGTGGTGAGGAGTTTTCCCTGGTCGTGCCCGAGGCTCAACCCGGAACGCATGCTGCCATTGCGCGTGCCGTTGTCGAGGCCGTCTCAGGCATTGGCTTGATACATGCGTGGAACGAGCCGTGGGGAAAAATTACGGTATCGGTGGGAACGGCATGCATGGGTGTAGCACGCGGTGAGGTCAAACAGGTTTTTCGCCAGGCGGACGAACTGCTTTACCGTGCAAAGGAATCCGGGCGTAATCGTTTCATGGCCAACTGATGGGCCTTTCTTGGGCTCAGTCTTGGCGGAATAGTGCCAGTGGGGCGTGTCCTGTGCTGAGGTAGGTTTCGCAGCGCGAGATGAACTCACGAGTGCTCTTGGGCATCGGGGTTCGGGCACGGGTGATGTAAAAGATCAGGTCACGTCCCTGTCGGATCAGTAACAGGCCTTCAGCGACATCATGTCTGGGTGTTTCGTCGCCAACCGTCACCAAATTGGGTTTCAGCGTTGCCAAGCGTTCTCCGGCGGTGACCATCACGGCCCAGACATCAAAGATATCCGGGTCGGTACGCAAGGTTTCGGTCTTGATCTTGGCGGCGTTGGCGAGGTCGACGATGGCTGATTCAACGCCCTGAAAAGCAGGTAGATGCGACAGGTTGTTGATCATGCAGGTGGCAATCTTGTCGATGTCACGCATTGTCTGACCAATCTTGATGTACCGGCTTTCGTAAAAGTCTTCCAGCGGTATCGAGAATGCCCGGAATGGCTCTCCCCAGAGTTCGTCAATGCCTTCTTCGCCGCTGCGGTGCAGAACATTGCGTCCCAGTTCCATGGCTTCAAGCAGGCAGCGGCCACATTCGCGCATCAGCGGGTTATCACTCAGGATCTCGATGCCGCAGGCTTGTAATTCAACCAGTTTTCGGAAGATGTCGGCGGCGCGGTTGAATAGGGCACCCGCCAGCATGGCCCCCTTGATGCGCCGTCTTGATGGGTCGGTCTCGGACTCGAAAGCGATTCTGGCTTCCTGCAGTCGTGTTCCGGGAATATTCAAGCCGTGCTCAGTGTGATTGAACAAGCGTCGGGTCAGTGCATCGATCAGGCGTTTTTTTGCTTCCAGCGTGTCTGCAGGAACCTTGTAAACCTTGATCCAGTAACCATCGTAGAAAACGCGCTCTTCGCCATTGATGGTACGGCGTACGCCTTCTTGGGGAAGTTCTTCGATGACTGGCACGTGTCGAATCTTTAGCGCGTTGATCATAACGGGCAGAGTATTACAAAAGGCAGAGCTGACGACAAGCGTAAACTGTACATCTCGATTCTATCGGCTGCTATCCGGTGCTGAAGATTTGTTGCGATATTTCAAGCGCCGCCCTTAAGATGGCTATCCCAACCTATCAGGAGAGCCCAGATGCTGCGTGACCTTATGATTGCAGTTTCACTTGCCGTTCTCGCTTTGCCAGTGCAGGCAACGACCGTGGATCTTGCTGCTGAAGCGTCAAGGCCTGCCGCGAATGACCAGGTACGTGCGGTTGTTTTTGCCGAAGCCCATGGGGCGAATCCCGCTGAGTTGGCGCGTCGGGTCAATCAGGATGTCGCCACTGCCTTGCAGTTGATTCGCGGCAAAAATGGCGTTTCCGTCAAGACGGGGCATCAATCGACTTACCCCGTCTATGGTCGTGACCAGAAAATCGAAAACTGGCGCATGCGCAGCGAATTGGTACTGGAGTCGCGGGATCTGGGGGCGGTTTCCGAACTGCTCGGTGAGTTGCAACAGCGTCGCCTGGCGGTCGGCCAAGTGAGCCAGATGCCCTCTGCTGAAACACGGCGCAAAGTCGAGGACGAAGCGACACGCGATGCCATCAAGGCCTTCCAGGAGCGCGCCAGCGTCATCGCCGATGCGCTGGGCAAAAAATGGACGATCAAGCAGTTGTCGGTCTCGCAGCAAGGTGGTGCCATGCCCATGCCTGTCTTCCGGGCTGCCAAAGCAATGATGGCGGATGCCATGCCGGCGCCCATGGAGGCTGGTGAAAGCCAGTTGACGACGACGGTGAGCGGTCAGATCGAACTGGTTGATTGACCGCGGTACTTGCCACTCATTCCATGAGGGCAACGGATTTGACTTGTACCCGCACTGGCAGGCCGGGCTTGATGCCGAGTTGTTCGACTGCGCGCCGGGTCAGGCGTGACAGCAGGCGGGTTTCGCCCAAGGTGACGCGCACCAGTTGATTGGCTGGGTGGTCGTCGTCGGCAAGGGCTTCGACGATCGCCGGGTGTACGTTCTGGATGCTGCTGCGACCGGGGTCGTCGAGGGTCAGGCTGACGTCGCGGGCGAGCACGCGGACACGAACTTTGTGGCCCGGTGGTAGCTGATGGTCGCGCGTCCACAAGTTGCCGCCAGCGAAATCGAGGCGGGCCAAGTGCCATGTGGCATCAATTTCGCCCACTGTCGCATCAAGCACCACGCCGGCGTCTTCACCGAGGCGGATGGGCAGATCGAGGCGGGCGAGTGTCTCGCCCAGTGGTCCGTGTGCTACCACGCGCCCGCTGTCCATGGCAACGATGTGGTCGGCCAGTCGTGCGACTTCTTCGGGAGAGTGGCTGACGTAAATGATCGGGATCGCCAACTCGTCGTGCAGGCGTTCCAGGTAGGGCAGGATTTCCTGTTTACGCTTGAGGTCGAGCGCGGCCAGCGGTTCGTCCATTAAGAGAATTTCCGGGCTGACGGCCAGCGCCCGGGCAATGCCGACGCGCTGGCGCTCGCCGCCGGAAAGGCTGTCTGGCTTGCGGTCGAGTAGGTGGCCGATGCCAAGCAATTCAATGGCTTGGTCCATGGCGATGCTTGCTGCGGTCAACGCCCTTTTTCGCCCAAATTCCAGATTGCCCTGGACAGACAGATGGGGAAAGAGGCTGGCTTCCTGAAAAACGTAGCCAATCGGACGTTTGTGGGTGGGTAGCCAGGTGGTTTCGTTTTGCCAGATTTTGCCCTTGAAAACGAGTCGACCGCAGGAGGGCTTTTCCAGCCCGGCAATGCAGCGCAGCAAAGTTGTTTTTCCTGAGCCCGAGTGGCCGAACAGGGCGGTAACGCCGCTGGCAGGCAGGGCAAGGTCGACATCAAGGGTGAAGCCGGGCCAGGTCAGCTTGAAGCGAGCATCAATCTGTTTCACTTCAGACCGCCTTCTTGCGAATGCCGGGACGCCAGCTGTACATGGCGAGCAGGACGATGAAGGAAAAAACCAGCATGATTGCCGCCAGCCGGTGCGCATCAGCGTATTCCATGGCTTCGACGTGATCGTAAATTTGCACCGAAGCGACTCGACTGATACCAGGAATGTTGCCACCGAGCATCAGGACGACGCCGAACTCGCCGACGGTATGGGCGAAACTGAGTATGCCGGCGGTCATGAAACCGGGCAGGGCGAGTGGCACAGCAACCGTGAAGAAGGTATCGAGTGGCGAGGCACGCAGGGTTGCAGCAACTTCCAGGGGGCGGTCGCCAATCGCCTCGAAGGCGCTTTGCAGGGGTTGCACCATGAAAGGTAGCGAGTAGAAAACTGAGCCAACGACCAAGCCCCAGAAGGTGAACGGCAGCGTGCCGATACCCATGGCCTGGGTGAACTGGCCGACCGGGCCGTGCGGTCCCATGAGCACCAGCAGATAAAAGCCCATCACCGAGGGCGGCAGCACCAAGGGTAGCGCCACCACGGCACCGATCGGCTGTTTCCACCAGACGCGGCTGCGTGCTAGCCACCAGGCCAGCGGCGTGCCGACGATGAACAGGATCAGCGTCGTGGTCGCCGCCAGTCTGACGGTGAGCAGCAGCGCCTGAATGTCGGATTCAGTCAGAAACATCGTATGTGCTACCTCAGCGTAGATCGTACCCGAAGGATTTAATCACGGCGTGGGCGTAAGGCGACTTCAGGAATTCCATAAAAGCGGTAGCGGCTGCATTGTCTTTGCCTTTGTTCAGCACAACGGCGTCTTGCAGAATGGGTTCGTGCAGCTTGCCCGGCACGATCCAGGCGGAACCGCTGGTCAGTTTGCCGTCCCGGAAGACTTGTGACAGCGCAACAAAGCCGAGATCGGCGTTGCCGGTGCCAACGAAGGAATAGGTCTGGCCGATATTTTCACCTTGGACGAATTTCGGCTGGACAGCATCCAGCAGATGCAATTTTTTCAGGGTTTCGATGGCGGCTGCGCCATAGGGTGCGGTTTTCGGATTGGCAATGGCCAGCTTGTTGAAATTGCCGGACTTGAGAATGTCGCCATTGGCATCAACCAGGTCAGGCTTCGAAGACCATAGGACGAGCGTGCCGACAGCATAGGTAAAGCGGGTGCCGCTGACGGCCTGGCTTTCCCTTTCCAATTTGGCCGGGGTGGTGTCGTCGGCGGCCAGGAAAATTTCGAATGGAGCGCCGTGGGTGATCTGGGCGTAGAACTTGCCGGTAGCTCCGAACGAGAGGACGGCTTTGTGCCCTGTGCTGCGTTCGAATTCAAGCGCAATCTGTTTGGCAGGTTCGGTGAAATTGGCGGCGACGGCAACCTGGACTTCAGCAGCGTGCAGGACAGTGGTGGCAAGTAGGGTAGTCAAAAAAAGAGACAGGCGTTTCATTGGGGGTTTCCTTGTGCCGGGAGGTGTTGTGTTGGTCTAAATCCGTCAATTTCTTCGAATAACACCGCAGCAGCCCAGCGCGCCAGTTCGTTGGGATTTGCGTCCAGTTCGCAAGCCATGCCTCCCGTAAACTCTTGCCAGGCGGGCAGGTTGGCAGCCTGGACGATGGTGATGACCGGGATTCCTTGGCTCATGACCTCCAGCATTTCAGCCGCAAAACCTTCTCCGTCGGCTTCTAGTCCGGAAAAACGGTTGAACACCGCAAGATCTGCGCCATTCGTTGCGACACGGCGCATGACGACGGTCGCATCAGCAATGCCTGCGACGTCAAGTGAGCAGGCCGTGGACTGGCTGCCCAGGTTTTGCGAAATCGGGTAGCGTTTGCCGGTTTCAAGGTCTATCAGACTGAACTTGCAGCCCCAGGAATCCGGACAGGCTTCCTGGATCAGGCCCTTGACGCGAAAGCCTTGTGTTTGTAACCGGGTAATGAATTCGCGCAGCATCGCATCGGCCCGTTGGCCGGGCTGAGGCACGATGGCAGCGATTTTCGGGAAATCAGTATTAGGCATGGGACAGGATTTTAGGGGTTTTTTCCAAATTCTGCGGTCGACCGCAGCATCCGCGTAAAATACGCGCTTTGCTTTCGAGAAACGCATGACCACTCAACAGAAAGTGCCGACCGTCGGCTTTGTTTCGCTCGGCTGTCCGAAGGCCGGTTCTGACGCCGAACTCATCCTCACCCGCCTGCGCGCCGAGGGTTACGAGATTTCGCCCAGTTACGACGATTCCGACCTGGTCATCGTCAATACCTGCGGCTTCATCGATGCCGCCGTCGAGGAATCGCTCGACGCCATCGGCGAAGCGCTGAACGAGAACGGCAAGGTCATCGTTACTGGCTGCCTCGGCGCCAAGGGCGACATCGTGCAGACGACGCACCCGTCGGTGCTTGCCGTCACCGGCCCGCACGCGATGGAAGAGGTGATGGGCCATGTGCACCAGCACCTGCCCAAGCCGCACGACCCGTATTCCGACCTGGTGCCGCCGCAGGGCATCCGC
>JAVEXE010000324.1:0-2535 GCA_034004105.1 Azonexus sp.
TGACCTACCGCCAGCTGGATGAGGAATCGAAGCACTTTGCTGGCTGGCTGCAGTCGCTGGGCCTGAAGAAAGGCGAGCGGGTGGCATTGATGATGCCCAATCTGTTGCAGTATCCGGTGGCGCTATTTGGGACGCTGCGTGCTGGTTGTGTTGTGGTTAACTGCAATCCCCTGTACACGCCGCGCGAACTGGAACACCAGTTGAAGGATTCCGGGGCGACGGCCATTGTCATTGTCGAGAACTTCGCGCACACGCTGGAACAGGTGATTGCCCGGACGCCGATCCGCCATGTCGTGGTCACGCCGATGGGCGAACTGCTCGGCCTCAAGGGGCTGCTGGTCAATTTTGTCGTGCGCCATGTGAAGAAGCTGGTGCCGGCATGGAAGCTGCCCGGTTCCATCAACTTCAAGGCGACACTTGCCGCGGGCCAGCGTCACGGCTGGAAACCGGTGTCGCTGGATCAGGATGACATCGCTTTCCTGCAATACACCGGCGGCACCACCGGTGTTTCCAAAGGGGCGATGCTGACCCACGGCAACATCGCGTCAAACGTCACCCAAGCCTACAACTGGATACGCCCGGTCGTGCATGAAGGCAAGGAATTCATCATTACCGCGCTGCCGCTTTATCACATCTTCGCCTTGACGGCGAATTGCCTGACCTTCCTGATGATCGGCGCGAAAAACCTGCTGATTGCCAATCCGCGCGATATTCCCGGCTTCGTCAAGGAGTGGTCGAAGTACCCGGTCAGCGTGGTTACCGGCGTCAACACGCTGTTCAATGCCTTGCTCAACAATCCTGAGTTTGCCAAGCTCGATTTCTCGTCGATGAATGTCACGCTGGGTGGTGGTATGGCGGTCCAGGCACCAGTGGCCGAGCGCTGGCTGAAGACGGTCGGGGTGCCATTGATGCAGGCTTACGGCCTGACTGAAACCAGCCCGGCGGCGACGATCAATCCCCTCGACATGCAGGAGTTCACTGGTTCCATCGGCTTGCCGATTTCGTCGACCGAAATCTCGATTCGTGACGATTATGGTTGCGAAGTGCCAACCACCCAGATTGGCGAAATCTGCATTCGCGGCCCGCAAGTCATGAAAGGCTACTGGAACCGGGCAGACGAAACAGCCCATGTCTTCTATCCCGATGGTTTCATGCGCACGGGTGACGTGGGATACGTCGATCCAAAAGGCTTCGTTTTTCTGGTCGACCGCAAGAAAGACATGATTCTGGTCTCTGGTTTCAACGTCTATCCCAACGAGGTTGAAGAAGCCGTGGCGATGTATCCGGGCATCATCGACGTGGCGGCAATCGGGGTGACGGACGAGCATTCCGGCGAGGCGGTCAAGGTTTTTGTCGTGCGCAAAGACCCGAAAATCACCGAGCGCGACCTGATGGAGCACTGTCGCAAGGTGCTGACCGGTTACAAGATTCCCAAATATGTCGAATTCCGCGACGACCTGCCGCGTACCAATGTCGGCAAGATTTTGCGTCGCGCCCTGAAAGAAGGAGCTTGAGTTGGCTATTCCCGCATCCCTGAACCACAACCTGATGCTGCCGGTGATCTGCGCGCCAATGTTCATCGTCTCCAACCCCGATCTGGTCATTGCTCAATGCAAAAGTGGTGTGATCGGTTCCTTTCCGGCGCTCAATGCCCGACCGCAGGAACTACTGGATGACTGGCTGTTGCGCATCAAGCGCGAGCTGGCTGCCGATCCGCAGGCGGCACCGTTTGCGGTTAATCAAATCATTCATCCGTCGAACGAGCGTCTGGAACACGACATGGCGTTGTGCGTGAAGCATGAAGTGCCGCTGATCATTACCAGCCTGTCGGCGCCGACCCGGATCGTCCCGCAGGTGCATGCCTACGGTGGCCAGGTGTTTCACGATGTCATCAGCGTGCGCCACGCCGAAAAGGCGCTGGAGGCGGGGGTTGATGGCCTGATCCTGGTTTGTGCCGGGGCGGGTGGGCATGCCGGAACGCTCAGCCCGTTTGCCCTGGTGAGCGAAATCCGCCGCTTTTACAACGGCCCGATTGCGCTTTCGGGTTCCATCACCAATGGGCAGAACATTCTGGCGGCCCAGGCGATGGGGGCGGATTTTGCCTATATCGGCACCCGCTTCATTGCAACGGATGAGGCGAATGCGGTCGACGGCTACAAACAGGCAATTATCGAATCCGCCGCCAAGGACGTGGTGTATACGCCGTATTTCACTGGGGTCCACGGCAATTATCTGAAGAAAAGCATCGTCGCCGCTGGCCTCGATCCGGACAATCTGCCGGTCAAGGACAAGACCGCGATGAGTTTCGGCGGTTCGCGCGATGCCAAGGCCTGGAAGGATATCTGGGGGGCAGGGCAGGGGGTCGGAACGATAGAAGCCGTTTTGCCGGCGGCGGAATTGATCGCCCGTATGCGTACCGAGTATCAAGCCGCCAAAGCGGATTTACTGAGCAAGGTTTTTTAAGTTTTCTGATGACCACCACGAAGGCCTCGTGGTCACCAAGAATTCAAACGAACGAAGGAATTAATCATTGAA
>JAVEXE010000057.1:0-11389 GCA_034004105.1 Azonexus sp.
GTATCCAGTTGTTTCCAAAGTCGTTCGTGCACCGTGTCCGAGAGGGCGAAGAAACGGAGCAGACGCATGGCTTCAGTCTGACGCTCGGCAATGATGCCGTGCGCAACAGGCGCTTCTTCCTGGGCAAGAAAGTGCAGGGTCTGGTGATAAAGATCCGCCAGAAGTTTGCCTTTCCATTGGTTCCAGACTTTGGGGCTGGTACCCCGGATGTCAGCGTGGGTCAGGAGATAGAGTGCTTGCAAGTGTCGCAGGTCACCGACCAGCGCTGCAAAGTTGCCAATGACGTCCGGGTCGCTCAGGTCTTCTTTCTGGGCAATTTGTGACATGACCAGATGCTGACGAACCAGCCATACCACCAGTTCGGTGTCTTCTGCGGTCAACCCATGGTTTTCGCAAAATTCACGAGCATCGGTCATGCCTTTGATCGAATGATCCCCACCGCGCCCTTTGGCGATATCGTGGAACAGCGCAGCAATGTAAAGCAGCCACGGGCGTTCGAATTCATTGATGATGCGCGAGCATAACGGATATTCATGGGCGAACTCACTCATCGTGAAACGCCGGATGTTGCGCAAAACCTGAAGAATATGCTGGTCGACCGTATAAACGTGAAAAAGGTCGTGCTGCATCTGACCAACAATGCGACCAAAATTTGGCAGGTAAGCCCCGAGGATGTCCAGTTGGTTCATTCGCCGGAATTCGTGAACAATCCCGCGCTCGCTCTGAATCAGTTTGAGGAACATCGCACGATTGTCAGGGTCGGCACGGAATGTATCGTCGATGCGCTCGCGTGCAAGCCAGATGGCGCGCAGGGTTGGCGCAGTCATCCCTTGTAATTCCGGATTTTCCTGCATGATCAGGAAAGCATCGAAAATCAGTCCGGGGTGTTGCTCGAAAAGCCGCTCTTCGCGTATGTGCAGCAGATTGCCAATGATCTGGAAATGGCAATCAAAGTCGAGTGGTCGCTGCATGTTCTCGGGCGCGAGTGCGGCACTCATGTTTTGCAGAACAATCGTATTGAGCAGCGTCAGGCCTTTGGCATTTCGATAGTAAGCCTGCATCAACTGTTCCGAGGCGCGCTTTGATTCGTTGTCCTGGAGGCCGTAGCGTTCTGCCAGTCTCGCCTGGTAGTCAAAGAGCAGGCGGTCTTCGCGTCGTCCCGTCAATAAATGAAGGCGGATACGTAAGTGCCGGAGGAAGTCTTCAAACTGTTTACCAAAGCCTACGCCCTCCTGCGAAATGATGCCGTCTTCACCCAGTTCGTCCCAGGTACTGCCAAAACCCGATGCCTTGGCGATCCAGAATATGACTTGCAGATCGCGAAGGCCCCCGGGGGCTTCCTTGATGTTGGGCTCCAGGCTGTACGGCGTTTCGTGGTATCGCAAATATCGATCCTGCTGTTCGAGGCGTTTGGCCTCACAGAATTGCTGCGGGTCAAGATTGCCGAAGAGGCGTTTGCGAAAGGTGGTGAACAGTTTTTCGTTGCCAGTCAGCAGACGGGCCTCAAGGAGGGCGGTCTGAACGGTGATGTCTTTGGCTGCCTCGTTCAGGCATTCCGGGATGGTCCGGACACTGTGCCCGATTTCGAGGCCGATATCCCAGAAGTGACTGACCAGGCGTTCGAGTTTGCTCTGGGTTGCCGCACTGGGTGGCTGGGCAAGAAGGATCAGCAAGTCGATATCGGAAGCGGGATACAGTTCGCCACGACCATATCCCCCTACAGCGGCCAGGGCGATTGAGGCTGGAAAATCAAAACTTTCCCAAAGGCGCCGCAGTGTGTTGTCGACATCGAGCGAGCGTTGCAGCAGGATATGTTCCGCGTTGTTGTCTTGCAGATAGCGTTCGGCCAGTGCCTGTTGCCTTTGCCGGACTTCATTTCGCAGTTCGCCAATGTCGAGTTTCATCATGAAATCCAGTCAGGTTTTGGGCGGCTACCGGCCGAGAGGGTCAAGACTTCGTAACCGGTTTCGGTTACCAGAATGGTGTGTTCCCATTGGGCGGAGAGGCTGCGATCCTTGGTGACGATGGTCCAGCCATCGGGCATTTCCCGGATCGCGGCCTTACCCGCATTGATCATGGGCTCAATGGTGAAGGTCATGCCGGGTTCGAGTTTGACACCGGTTCCGGCTTTGCCATAGTGCACCACCTGCGGCTCTTCATGGAAATTACGACCGATGCCGTGGCCACAGAATTCGCGCACAACCGAGTAGCCGTTTTTTTCCGCGTGTTTTTGGATGATTGCGCCGATGTCACCCAGTCGAGCGCCAGGTCGGACGACCGAGATTCCCAGCCACAAACATTCGAACGTGATTTCGCAGAGCCTTCGGGCCTGAATCGATCCCTCGCCGACAATGAACATCCGGCTTGTGTCGCCATGATAATCATCTTTGATCGTGGTGATGTCCAGATTCACGATATCCCCATTCTTCAGGGCTCGGTCACTCGGAACGCCATGGCAGACCTGCTGATTGACGGAAGTGCAAATCGACTTCGGATACGGGTTGTAACCGGTTGGCGCGTAATTCAGCGGGGCGGGAATGCAGCCTTGAACCTTGACCATATGATCGTGGCACAGGCGATCCAGGGCTTCGGTGGTGACGCCGGCCTTGACGAAAGGCGCGATATAGTCGAGAACTTCTGCGGCAAGGCGTCCGGCGACGCGCATTTTCTCGATTTCTTCTGGCGTCTTGATGGTGATGCTCATGATGATATTTTGACGTTAGGGAGGCGAAAGGATAAATGATGCCCCTCGTTTCGCAAAATCCGGCCTACGTGGGGCTGTCATCAGCGCCGTGGTATGGTTTGCTGGATTGATTTTATGGCTTTTTGATCATCGATAAAGCTGATACAATCCTGCGGTTTTTCGTCTGAGATTTCCAGTTGAAAAAACCGTTGCGCATGGTGCGCAGCGGAAAATCCTCACATCCGCCGATTAAGGGTGTCTGTCAAAAATCAATAATGGCAGACGTTGGCGGCGGGTGGCGGTTTAACCCTTAAAGGAGTTTTGTAATGTCTGTAACAATGCGTGAAATGCTTGAAGCTGGTGTTCACTTCGGTCACCAGACCCGTTTCTGGTGTCCAAAAATGGCACCTTACATCTTTGGTGCCCGTAACAAGATTCACATTGTTAATCTGGAAAAGACCCTGGCCAAGTACAACGAGGCCATGGCATTCGTGAAGAAGCTGGCAGCAAACAACGGCACCGTTCTCTTTGTTGGTACCAAGCGCCAGGCTCGCGAAATTGTTGCCGAAGAAGCGGCTCGTGCTGGTGCGCCTTGTGTTGATCAGCGTTGGTTGGGTGGCATGCTGACCAATTTCAAGACGGTCAAGACTTCGATCAAGCGTTTGAAGGACATGGAGCTCGCCGTCGAAGCCGGTGATCTGGAAAAAATGTCGAAGAAGGAAGCGCTGACCTTCCGTCGTGAGCTCGAAAAGCTGCAGAAATCCATTGGTGGCATCAAGGACATGGGTGGTTTGCCGGATGCGATTTTTGTTGTTGACGTTGGTTATCACAAGATTGCCATCACTGAAGCTGAAAAGCTTGGCATTCCAGTGATCGGTGTGGTCGATACCAATCATTCGCCGGAAGGTGTGGATTACGTCATTCCTGGTAACGATGACTCCTCGCGTGCGATCCAGTTGTACGCTCGCGGTGTTGCGGATGCCATTCTTGAAGGTCGTACCTTGGCACTGGAAGGCATCGTCGCTGCTGGTTCTGATGACGAATTCGTTGAAGTTGAAGAAGCGGCTGAGTAATTGACCAAATCAGGGCGGGGTTGCATGACCCCGCTGCTTTTTGAAGCTTAGGAGAACAAGTATGGCGGCTATTACCGCAGGTATGGTGGCAGAGTTGCGCGGCAAAACTGACGCGCCGATGATGGAATGCAAAAAAGCGCTGACCGAAGCGGGTGGCGATATGGCCAAGGCGGAAGAAATTCTGCGTGTCAAGCTCGGTAACAAGGCTACCAAGGCTGCTTCCCGGATCGCTGCTGAAGGGATTGTTGCGGTCAGTATTGCTGCTGATGGCAAGACTGGGGCAATCATTGAAGTCAATTCGGAAACCGACTTTGTTGCCAAGAATGATGACTTCATCGCTTTGGCAAATGGCTGTGCAGCACTGGTGACCGAAAAGAATCCGGCTGACGTTGCTGCGCTGTCGGCATTGCCGATGGGTGAGGGTACTGTTGAGTCGACCCGTACTGCCTTGGTTGGCAAGATCGGTGAAAACATGAGTATCCGTCGCTTCGTTCGTTGCGAAGCTCAGGGCAAGCTGGTTTCTTACATCCATGGCGGTGCCAAGGTTGGTGTTCTGGTTGATCTGGTTGGTGGTGATGAGCAACTGGGCAAGGATCTGGCCATGCACATTGCGGCTTCCAAGCCGAAATCGCTGGATGCTTCCGGTGTTTCCGCTGAGTTGCTCGATACCGAGCGTCGTGTCGCCATCGAGAAGGCGCGCGAAGCCGGCAAGCCAGAAGCCATGCTGGAAAAGATTGCTGAAGGTACGGTTCAGAAGTACCTCAAGGACGTTACCTTGCTCGGTCAGGTTTTTGTCAAGGCCGAAGATGGCAAGCAAACCATTGAACAGTTGCTGAAGCAGAAGGCAGCGTCTGTTGCCTCTTTCACCTTGTTCATGGTGGGTGAAGGCATTGAGAAGAAGGTCGATGACTTTGCCGCTGAGGTTGCTGCTCAAGCGGCTGCTGCTGCAGCCAAGAAGTAATTGAAAGGAACACCGATGACCACGCCCAAATACAAACGTATCTTGCTTAAACTTTCTGGTGAGGCCTTGATGGGCTCTGATGCATACGGCATCAATCCGAAGGTGATTTCAGAAATCTGTGCTGAAATCAAGGTGGTGGCAGATTTGGGCGTGGAAATCGGTGTGGTTATCGGTGGTGGCAATATCTTTCGTGGTATGGCTGGTACAGCGACCGGGATGGATCGTGCTACCGCCGACTACATGGGCATGCTGGCGACAGTCATGAATGCCATGGCATTGTCCGATGCGATGCGACAGGCAGGCCTCAATGCCCGTGTCCAGTCAGCCTTGAATATTGAACAAGTGATTGAGCCTTATATTCGTGGCAAGGCCATTCGCTATCTTGAAGAAGGTAAAGTGGTTATTTTTGGTGCAGGTACTGGTAATCCGTTTTTCACAACGGACACCGC
The DNA here is from genome assembly GCA_034004105.1 of Azonexus sp. Classification (GTDB taxonomy): domain Bacteria; phylum Pseudomonadota; class Gammaproteobacteria; order Burkholderiales; family Rhodocyclaceae; genus Azonexus. The sequence goes on from JAVEXE010000057.1 coordinate 5,167, forward strand.
CGCTGCATTGCGTGGCTCGGAGATTGGTGCTGAGATTGTGCTGAAAGCCACTAAAGTCGACGGGATTTACACCGCAGATCCTAAAAAGGATCCTTCTGCGACACGCTACGACAAGATCAGCTTTAACGATGCGATTTCACAAAATCTTGCAGTGATGGATGCCACCGCATTTGCCTTGTGCCGTGACCAGAAGTTGCCGATCAATGTGTTTTCCATCTTCAAGGCTGGTGCGCTCAAGCGCGTGGTTTGTGGTGAAGATGAGGGTACGCTGGTTTATTGCTGACGGAGAGAGAGATGATTGTAGAACTGAAGAAAACCGCTGAAAGCAAGATGCAGAAAACCCTGGAGGCTCTGAAAAACGACCTCCTCAAGATTCGCACAGGCCGTGCTCATACCGGTCTTCTTGATCATGTGCAGGTTGACTACTACGGTTCGCCCGTACCGGTGAACCAGGTGGCAAATATTACCTTGGTTGACGCACGTACCCTGGGGGTTCAGCCTTGGGAGAAAAACATGGTCCAGAAAGTTGAAAAGGCGATTCGGGATTCCGATCTGGGTTTGAATCCTGCTTCGCAAGGCGATCTGATCCGTGTGCCGATGCCTGCGTTGACCGAAGAGCGTCGCAAAGAAATGATCAAGGTTGTCAAGCACGAGGGCGAAGGGGCCAAAGTGGCTATTCGCAATTTGCGTCGTGACGCCAATACGCATTTGAAGGATGCCCTGAAAAAGGGTGAAATTCCTGAAGATGATGAGCGCCGCGCTCAGGATGATGTTCAAAAACTCACTGACAAATATATCGCTGAAGTTGACAAGATGCTCGCTGTGAAAGAGGCCGAGCTCATGCAGATTTAAGTCTGTTCACTACATGGCGATTTTTTCCCGAGCGAGTCGGAAGCCTCAAATGTCAGAATCCATGCCTCAGCATGTTGCCATAATCATGGATGGTAACGGGCGTTGGGCCAAAAAACGATTCATGCCACGGGTTGCTGGACATGTTAAAGGCGTCGACGCGTTACGCGACGTTGTCCGTGATTGTCTGAATAAAGGAATCCGCTACTTGACGGTCTTTGCCTTTTCATCTGAAAACTGGCGTCGACCGCAGGAGGAAGTCTCGCTTTTGATGAAGCTGTTCGTGAATGCGCTGGAGCAAGAGGTAGAGCGCATGAACAGAAACAACGTGCGCTTGCGCGTCGTCGGTGATTTGACGAAATTTGACCTCCGCTTACAGCAATTGATCCAGGATGCTGAACTCAAAACGGAAAAAAACTCGGCTCTGGTACTGACCATCGCCGCAAATTATGGTGGGCGATGGGATATTACTCAGGCTGCCAATCGGCTAGCCGTCGAACAACCGGAAAAACTCGGGGTCTGGGCTGAGTCTGATCTCTCTCCGTATTTGTCCATGAGTTTTGCGCCGGAGCCTGATTTGTTCATCAGGACAGGGGGAGAGGAGCGGATCAGCAATTTCTTGCTCTGGCAACTGGCTTATACCGAGCTTTATTTCACCGATATTTTATGGCCTGATTTTGACGGCCATGCGCTGACACAGGCCATTGATTCCTTTCAGCGGCGCGAGCGTCGTTTCGGACGCACCAGCGAACAACTGGGTTCGCCTCCCAATGCTTAAAGCACGGGTTATCACCGCCCTCGTTCTCATTGGCATTCTTTTGCCAAGTCTTTTCTGGTTGCCCCAGTTATATTGGGCGCTATTGCTTGGTGCGTTCATTGGTATCGCTGCTTGGGAATGGGGTGCCTTACTGGCTTGGAACTCACCGGCACGCATATTTCTAGGGGTTGTTGTCAGCGCAATTTGTGCGACTGTAACCTCGCTTGCACCGTCTGCGCTAGGTATTGAGGATTTTCTGCCCGTTCAGCCTTGGGTTTTAGTGCTTTATGGGCTGTCGACCGCATTCTGGTGTTTGGTAATTCCATTCTGGTTAAAAAAACGCTGGGCATTGGGGGGGGCATCGGGTTTGCTTGTTGGGGCTGTGGTGCTCTTGCCGACCTGGTTGGCGATGGTGCAGTTGCGTGCCATTGGACCGGAGGTCCTTCTGGCCGTGTTTGCCGTCGTCTGGATTGCGGATATTGCGGCATATTTTGCGGGCAGGCGGTTTGGAAAAAAGAAACTCGCACCTGAAATCAGCCCAGGAAAAACTTGGGAAGGGGCTTATGGTGCGATGCTTGGCGTGCTTTGCTACGGCCTTCTCCTTGGGCATTACTTCTTGGCGGAACGAATTGTCCTGTCGCTTTGGGTCTTGATTCTCCTGATCGTGACTGCGATCAGTATTGTGGGTGATTTGTTTGAGTCACTACTTAAGCGCAAAGCTGGCATCAAGGACAGCAGTAACATTCTCCCGGGACATGGCGGCGTACTGGATCGCATTGATAGCCTGACTTCGACCCTGCCTCTCGTTACCTTTGTAACATTGCTTTATTTTTATCAGGCATGAGAGTGCAGAACATAACGCTACTGGGTGCGACGGGTTCGATCGGTGTCAGCACTTTGGATGTCATTCGGCGTCATCCGGAGTGCTATCGCGTCTTTGCCCTGTGTGCCCATAGCCAGGCTGATAAATTATTCGAGCAGTGTCTTGAATTCAAGCCGCGATTTGCGGTGCTTCGCGACGCTGAATTGGCACGGAGTTTGGCCGTGCGATGTCGCGACGCTGGCTTGGCGACTGAAGTTGCCTATGGTGTTGATGCGCTAATCGCGATGTCGACAGATCCGGAAGTGGATATGGTCATGGCTGCGATCGTGGGTGCTGCAGGTCTGGAACCTACGTTGGCGGCTGCCCGATCGGGTAAGCGGGTTTTGCTGGCGAACAAGGAAGTATTGGTCATGGCGGGGGAATTGTTCATGCACGCTGTGCGTGAGCATGGTGCTGCTTTGCTTCCTGTCGATAGTGAGCACAATGCTATTTTTCAGGCGCTACCCGCCGATTTTTCTTCCGGTTTGGTGGCATGCGGCGTAGAGAAAATTCTGCTGACGGCTTCTGGGGGACCGTTTCGTGAAACGCCGCTCAGCGAACTCGGATGGGTCACGCCGGAACAGGCTTGTGCGCATCCTAACTGGGTGATGGGGCGTAAAATCTCGGTTGATTCCGCAACCATGATGAATAAAGGGCTTGAAGTCATTGAGGCGCGTTGGCTTTTTGATGCGGCTCCGGAGATGATTCAAGTGGTCGTTCATCCCCAGAGCGTGATTCACTCCGCAGTGCAATACGTCGATGGTTCGGTGCTGGCACAACTGGGTCGCCCGGATATGCGAACGCCAATCGCCTACGCCATGGCCTGGCCTGAGCGAATTTCTGCGGGGGTCGAGGCTCTGGATTTGTTCAAAATTGGTCGCTTGGATTTTTATCCGCCAGATTTTGTTCGCTTCCGGTGTTTGCAACTGGCCTACGATGTCTTGCAGGTTGGTGGTACTGCCCCCGCGATCCTGAATGCGGCGAACGAAGTCGCTGTTGCGGCTTTTCTTGAGGGGCGGTTGCCGTTTCTTGGAATTCCACGGCTTAACGAGGCCGTTTTGTCGATTCTGCCCGCTGGCCCGGAAGGTAGTCTGGAAGATGTCCTTGCTGCGGATGCTGTGGCACGTCGCATGGCGACGGAGCTCATTGTCAGCGGGTCTATGGCATGATCGACCTCCCGTTCTACTTGGCAGCATTCGCGCTGGTTATCGGGGTTCTGGTTGTTGTTCATGAATTTGGGCACTATCAGGCAGCGCGTTGGTGCGGCGTCAAGGTGCTGCGTTTTTCGGTAGGTTTTGGTCCGGTTATCTGGCAGCGTGCGCTAGGAAAAGACCAGACAGAATGGGCGCTCAGTGCTTTTCCGCTGGGGGGGTACGTCAAGATGCTTGACGAACGGGAAGCGCCTGTTCCTGCTGAAGAACAGCACCGTGCTTTCAATCGCCAGTCCGTCGGCAAACGCAGCATCATCGTTGCCGCTGGTCCGTTGGCCAATTTTTTGTTGGCTATTCTGCTTTATTGGGCGATTTTCATGCACGGTAGTCAGGAACTGTTGCCCATTGTCGGCAAGCCGCCCGCAGAGACGCCAGCCGCCATGGCTGCGCTGCAATCCGGCGAGCAGATTCAGCGTGTCGACGGTGAGGCTGTCGCCACATGGAATGATTTGCGTTGGAAGATTCTGCAGAAAGCCGCGGCTCAGGAAAGTGTTTCGCTTGAAGTCATCAACGAGCGTGGTGATATTTCCGTTCGTCGTTTGTATCTGGCTGCGGCAACCGATGATGGCTGGGAAGGGGATGCTCTGGTGCGTCTGGGTTTGGTTGTTTATCGACCGGAAATGCCTGCGGTGATTGGCAAACTTGTCAGTGGCGGGCCGGCAGAGAGGGCCGGATTGCGAATCGGTGATAAGGTGCTGGCCATTGATGGGCATCCGGTGACGCATTGGCATGAACTGGTGATGAGCATTCGTAACTCGGAAAGTCCCAGTTTGCGGATTGATGTCTCGCGCCAGGGTGGTTTTATTACGGTCGACGTCGTTCCGGAGCGATTTTCCGAGCGTGGGCAGCAGATTGCCCGAATTGGCGTTGCCGTTGCTGACCCAAGCGAGCCCATGCGTGATTTACGGACCTTTGTGAGTTACGGTTTTTTCGAGGCCGGTGGCAAGGCCTTGGTCGAAACTTGGGACAAATCGGTATTCAGCTTGGTCATGCTTGGCAAGATGCTGACGGGCGAAGTTTCCTGGAAAAATCTCTCCGGGCCGGTCACCATTGCTGACTATGCAGGACAAACTGCAAAGCTGGGCCTCGATTACTACGTCAAATTCATGGCCCTGGTCAGCATTAGTCTGGGGGTGCTCAACCTACTCCCCATCCCGGTGCTGGACGGTGGGCATTTGATGTATCATATGATTGAAGTCGTCAGGCGAAAACCGCTCTCGGAGCGGGCAATGGCCATCGGACAGCAGTTGGGTCTGGCTATATTGTTCAGCTTGATGGCTTTCGCATTTTTTAACGACTTGAATCGCCTTTTTGGCGGCTGACGATGAAAAAAACCCTTTTGTCTGCCCTTGTTGCTGGATTGTTTTCTCTGCCTGCAATGGCTTTCCAGCCATTTACTGTAAAAGATATCCGCGTTGAGGGTATTCAGAGAACCGAAGCAGGAACTGTTTTCAGCTATTTGCCGGTTAAAGTTGGTGACACTTTTGATGAGGCCAAAGCTGCTGAAGCAATCAGCACCTTGTTTGCGACCGGGTTTTTCCGTGATGTGCGGATTGATGTCGAGGGCGATGTCATGGTCGTTGTGGTCCATGAGCGCCCGGCCATTTCAGCCTTGAACTTTGTCGGCCTGAAGGAGTTCGACAAAGATGTCATCGTCAAAGCCTTGAAAGAGACCGGTATTGCTACGGGGCGGATTTTTGATCGCTCTTTACTGGAAAAAGCTGAACAGGAGCTCAAGCGTCAATATCTTTCGCGTGGTAAATATGCAGTTCAAATTACCACGACAGTGACGCCGCTTGAACGTAATCGGGTTGGTATCAATTTCAACATTGTTGAAGGGGACGCCGCCAAGATTCGACAGATCAATATTGTCGGTGCCAAGGCATACAGCGAAAAAGAATTGCTGGACCTTTTTCAATTGACGACGCCCGGCTGGTTCACTTGGTATTCCAAAAACGATCAATATTCGAGACAAAAGCTTTCTGCAGATCTGGAGAAACTGAAATCGCATTATCTGGATCAAGGTTTTCTGGAATTCAATGTTGAGTCAACGCAGGTTTCCATCAGTCCGGATAAACAGGATATTTTTATTACGGTCAATGTGACTGAAGGCGAACGCTACCGTATTGCCTCTGTCAAGTTGGCCGGCGATTTCACCGTTCCCGAAGACGAAATACGCAAACTTGTCACAGTAAGGCCGGGAGATATTTTTTCCCGTGAGAAATTGAATGCCTCGACCAAAGCCATTTCGGATCGTCTGGGTAATGAAGGTTATGCCTTTGCCAATGTTAATGCTGCTCCGGAACTAAATCGTGATAAGCAGCTGGTTGATTTCACGATTTTTGTGGATCCCGGCAAGCGGGCTTACGTTCGCCGAGTCAATGTAACCGGTAATACCAAGACTCGCGACGAAGTGGTTCGCCGCGAAGTACGTCAGATGGAGAGCGGTTGGTATGATGCCAGCAAGGTTCAGACATCGAAAGAGCGGGTGGATCGCCTCGGTTTCTTCTCCGATGTGGCGGTTGAAACGCCCCCCGTGCCTGG
>JAVEXE010000325.1:0-2529 GCA_034004105.1 Azonexus sp.
TTAAGGCAAGCAGCCGGGTCAATTTCACCTCCTATAACCGACGCCTCCTGATTACCGGGGAAGTGCCGGACGAAGCGACCAAAGCAACGGTTGAGCAGGAAGCCCGCAAAATCATCGGGGTTCGCGAAATTTACAATGAACTCGGGATTGGCCCGGTTTCACCACTGCCCAGTCGCAGCAACGACTCCTTCATCGACTCCAAGGTCAAAGCTCGACTGGTGGATAGCAACCAGGTGTCCGCGAATCACATCAAGGTGGTTACCGAGCGCGGCATCACACATTTGATGGGTATCGTGACCGAACGAGAGGCCAAAGTCGCCATTTCTGTCGCCCGTACAACAGCGGGGGTACGCAAGGTCGTCAACCTGCTCGAAATTCTGCCGGATGCAGAAGTTCGCCGTCTCGACACTCAAGCACTGAACAGACCGCAGCAGGCCGCGCCAGCACCGTCGCCAGTTGAAATTCGCTGAATTCTGCGGTCGACCGCAGGCAAGGGGAAAAAATGAATCTTGAAAAGGTCGTTTTCGGTTTTTTCATCGTCCTCGCGGCGACGCTCAATTTTGGCTTCTTTCTGGGCGATATCGACCGTCCGGAACTGCACCATGTCTACGAACTGGCGGCGGCCTTGGTGGTCAGCCTGATCGCCACGGCGCTTAAATTCGGGGACCGCACCCACATCGGAGCCATTCATCTGGCAACCAGCCTGGTCGCCGACCTGCAGTTGATTGCTGCCGCGGTTACCTGGGGGGTAGCTGTTCATGTAACCGGCGAGGGCATGACAGCCTCGGTCACATCCAGCGTCGTTTCACTGTCCGGCGGCGCCCTGTTTGCCAATATCGTGTCAGTGATCTTGCTCATCGTCGAAACCGTCATGCTGCGCCGCTGACGCGGAGCCAAACGGTGGTCAATAGCACCTTCTTCCTGGTCTTGCGGCGCATGCGGGCGCCGATTGTTGCGTTGGTCGTCATTTACGCGATTGCCGTATTCGGCCTGACGCTGGTGCCAGGCATCGACGAGAACGGCAACCCCGCGCCCCCCTTATCATTTTTCCACGCCTTCTATTTCATCAGCTATACCGCCACGACCATCGGCTTTGGCGAGATCCCCAACGCCTTTTCCAACGCTCAGCGCCTATGGGTCATTGTTTGCATCTATCTCTCCGTCGTCGGCTGGTCCTACAGCGTGGTGACCTTGATCGCTTTGCTACAAGACAAGGGGTTTCAGAACACCCTGACGGCGAATCGCTTTCGCCGTCGCGTCCTGAATCTCAAGGAAAATTTCTATCTTGTTTGCGGCTGCGGGGAAACAGGCAACCTGATTTGTCGCAACTTCGACCGGATCGGCCAAGCCTTTGTTGTGATCGAGAAGGATGAATTACGCGTCGAAGAGCTTGATTTGCTGGACTTCAAGACCGACACCCCTGCCTTGGCCGCCGATGCCAGCCTGCCCGACAATCTTCTACTGGCGGGGTTACAGCACCCGAAATGTCGGGGCGTCCTTGCGGTCACCAACGATGAGCAGGCCAACCTCGCCATTGCCATTGCGGTACGACTGCTTGCGCCGAAGTTACCGATCATTGCGCGGGCCCGTAGCCCATCAGTGACCGCCAACATGGCATCGTTCAACACCGACCACATCATCAATCCTTTCGAGCGCTTTGCCGACCATCTCGCATTGGCGGTCGCCGCCCCGGAACGATTCCGCCTGATTGAGTTACTCACCAGCCTGCCCGACTCGCCCATTCCAGCACCACATCGACCGCCAAAAGGCCATTGGATCCTTTGCGGTTACGGCCGCTTCGGTCAAGCATTGGCCGACCGCTTGCAACGCGCCGGCATTCATCTAAGCATCATTGACCCGACCGCCTCAGGCGGCGATGCGCGGATCGTCGGCGACGGCACAGAAGCCAGAACCCTGCTTGCCGCCGGCATTGCCAATGCGACGGGAATCATTGCCGGCAGCGATAATGACGTCAACAATCTGTCGATTGCCGTCACCGCAACCGAACTCAAGCCCGATCTGTTCGTTGTTACACGCCAGAACCATGCGGCTAACAGCGCCCTGTTCAAGGCTTACGGACCCGAGTTTGCGATGGTGCCCAGCCACATTGTTGCCCACGAATCCATCGCCATCCTGACAACACCGCTTTTGGCCCGCTTCTTGAATGAACTCAGCAACCGGGACGAAAGCTGGTGCCACGCCCTGGTCGAACGTCTACAAACACTTTGCGATGGTCTGACGCCCACTGTCTGGAGTATCCGTCTGAATGCATCGGAAGCACCAGCAGCCCGCCTATCGCTGATGCATGGCCGAGCCTTCAGCCTTGAAGAAATTCTCCGTGACGACAGCGACCGCAGCCGTCAGTTACCTGCGATCCCGCTCCTTGTCGAGCGCAGCGACAGAATTCATCTCTTACCACGCGCCGATTTCGAGCTCGCAGCGGGCGACCAGCTACTATTTGCCAGCTCGCTCAACACCCTCAACCGGCTCAAACTGACACTGCAAAACGCCAACGAGATCGACTACGTC
>JAVEXE010000326.1:0-2515 GCA_034004105.1 Azonexus sp.
ATAAAGCGCAGCGCGTTCCTTCTCGATGCCGACCTTGATGGGCTCACGGGTTGCCAGCGACCAAGCGCTGCCCCCTCCAATGACTAGGAGCGCACCAAGGTAGAGGATTGGCCGCAGGCGAAAGATACGACGAAGGATTTCTTGGCGTCCAAAACCCTGCTCGACGGCGTTTTCGGTCGAGTAGCGGATCAGCCCGCGTGGATAGTTCATCTTGTCCATGACCTGGTCGCAGGCATCGATGCAGGCGGCACAGCCGATGCATTCGAGTTGCAGGCCGTCGCGGATGTCGATGCCGGTCGGACAGACCTGGACGCAGATGCTGCAGTCGATGCAGTCACCCAGGCCAATGGCGCGGGGATCGGCATTTTTCGGCCGGCTGCCGCGTGCCTCGCCGCGTTGCGCGTCGTAAGCCACGATCAGCGTATCGCGGTCGAACATGACAAACTGGAATTGTGCGTAAGGACAAATGTACTTGCACATATGTTCGCGCAAAAACCCGGCCATGCCGTAAGTGGCACCGCCGTAGAACAGAATCCAGAAGATTTCCCAGGGGCCAGTTGAACCGCTGGCAAAACCGTCAAGCAGGTCGCGGATTGGGGTAAAGTAACCGACGAAAGTGATCCCGGTCCACAGTGCAATCACCAGCCAGGTGGCGTGCTTGAGCGATTTCTTCAGCAGCTTGTCACGGTTGTTCGGCGCGGCATCGAGCTTGATGCGCTGCGGTCGGTCACCCTCAATCCACTTCTCCACCCACAGGAAAATCTCGGTATAGACCGTCTGCGGGCAACTGTAACCACACCACAACCGGCCGGCAACAGCGGTGAACAGAAATAGCGCCAATGCCGACAGCAGCAACAGAATGGTCAGATAGATGGTGTCCTGCGGCCACAAGACCAGGTCGAACAGGTAGAAACGTCGCTGCTCCAAGTCGAAAAGCACGGCTTGCCGGCCGTTCCACGGTAGCCAGCACAGTCCGTAGAAGACGATCTGGGTGAGCCAGACGAAAGCTAGGCGCCAATTATTGAACAGGCCACTGACCGAACGCGGATGAACTGTGATGTTGGGGTCGGACACCGGTTTGATCTCGATGATCCGCTTGTCGGGGGATTGCTTTACCATGGTGATCAAAGGGCTTTTTATAACATGTATAATTTTTACATCTTATCATCAGGAGGGGACAGATGCGACTAAGCAGCTTCTCCGACTACAGTCTGCGCGTCCTGATGTACCTCGGCATACATGCCGGGCGGCTGGCGACAATCGGCGAAATTGCCCAGGCCTACGACATTTCCGCCCATCATCTGACCAAGGTTGTGAATCATCTGGGCAGGCTGGCCTATATCGAGACGGTACGCGGCAAGGGCGGCGGTATCCGTTTGGCCAGAGCGGCCGCCGAAATCAGTCTTGGCGAACTGATCCGGCAAACGGAAAACGATTGGGCGTTGGTCGAGTGTTTCGCCAGCGGCGGCAACTGCCGAATACTCCCCGCCTGTCGCCTACCAGCCATTCTCGATGAGGCGCTAGCAGCAATGTTTTCAGTCCTCGACCGGTACACACTGGCCGATCTGCTGCGCCAACCCAGCGAACTGGAACGAATCATTCCGCTACAAACCTCTTGATCGCGAGCGGCAAAGGCAAGACAGGTAAGCTATCTTTCCTGAACCTCAGAATTGGCAGGGTTGTAGACTCAATTTATCCTAAAAAACTCAGTTGAACCCGGCGGGCACGCTTAACCGTATGATATTTATGAAGAAACTCAACACTTGGTTCAACTGCTCTGCGATTGACGTGAAATCGCTGAAACCCTTGTGCCAGAATAAATCCAGCGTCAATGGCGCACGAGGCGTAAAGCCTTCTGATTCAATGAGTAGCTATGATTATCCCGACTTTGTCGGGCACATTTGCAGGGACGTAAATCGGCTGAACGTCCAATCTTTCTGCGCACAACCGAGGATTTTGGCTACCTGTTTGGCTCCGGCTCGTCCGGGTTAGGTTTATATTTCAGAGCGATGGCCGTGAAAGCAACCAGAGCATCACCAAAACACCAAGCACTCCAGGCAAATATGCTAATGGAGGATGCAGCATCAGCCACCCCAAAACCGCACTTGCAGCCAATACTGCGGTAGCAGCGAGTTTGCCTTGGCGGGGAATAGCTCGATGATCCCGCCAAGCAACAATTGCTGGCCCAATTTTTGGATGAGACAACATCCACTCCTCCCAAGCCGGACTGGAACGAGCAAAGCAAAAAGCCGCCAAAATCAGGAACGGTGTCGTTGGCAACAGTGGGACAAAAATACCAACGAGACCAATCAGGGTTGAAGTAAGCCCCGAAACTAAAAACAGCAACCGCTTCATAGTTGAGACTTTTGCAGAACCAATTCTGAGCAGTTTTATAGCACGGACGCGGCGAATTGGCGGGGGGCGATCATTTAATTCGCGGTTTTGTCATTTTAACCTCAATAACGTATCCTGCCCATAAATTCTACCGAACCCAGTTTCACCAGAACACACACCA
>JAVEXE010000327.1:0-2515 GCA_034004105.1 Azonexus sp.
CATCGGTCAATCACAATACCGAGAACGCAAAAGTCACCGACAACATGGCCACCAAAGCCGCTCGCGAAGCCGCTGAAGGCGGCAAAGCCGTCGGCAAGACCGTCGATGCCATGCAGTCCATCGCCGACAAGATCGGCATCATCGACGACATCGCCTACCAGACCAACCTGCTTGCCCTCAACGCCGCCATCGAAGCCGCCCGTGCCGGCGAACATGGCAAGGGCTTTGCCGTTGTCGCCGCCGAAGTGCGCAAGCTGGCCGAACGCTCGCAAGTTGCCGCCCAGGAAATCGGCACGCTCGCCGGATCTTCCGTCAAAATGGCCGAAAAAGCCGGCAATCTGCTGCAAGAAATGGTCCCTTCCATCCAGAAGACCTCCGATCTCGTTCAGGAAATCGCCTCCGCTTCCCAGGAACAGTCGGTCGGCGTCTCACAGATCAACAACGCCGTCGGCCAACTCAACAAAGCCACCCAACAAAATGCCGCCGCCTCGGAAGAACTCGCTGCCACAGCCGAACAACTGGGCGGCCAAGCCGGGCAATTGCAGGACCTGACGGGATTTTTCCGCGTGCCCCAGTAGGCGACAGACCTGCAAACGAAGCAATTCCGCTAGCGATCATCAATAAAAATAGCCAAAAGGAGAGACGCCATGGCCTTCGAGATCAGCAAGACACACTCGCTGAAAACCCAGCTTTTTGTCGTTTTCTGGGCGTTGACCGCAGCACTGATTTATTACGCCGCGTCGGCAATCATGACCGAGTATCGCAACCTTCAGTCCCTGGACAAGGTGGCCGATGCGCAGCAGATTGCCATTGCCAGCGGTGCTCTGGCGCACGAATTACAAAAAGAACGCGGCCTTTCGGCGGGTTATCTTTCATCCAAGGGGCAAAAATTCCGCAGCGAACTCAGCAGCCAGCGTCAACTCACCGACAAAGTATTCTCGGCATACAACCAGCAAATTGCACAGATTGATCGTCAGGGACTCAGCGCCACAGCCCAAGAGAAACTCAGCGCCGGCGCCGATGCCATGGCGCTGATCAACGACAAACGCAAGGATATCGACAGCCTGGACCTGGACCCGCCCTTATCCTTTGCCTATTACAGCAGCACCATCGATCAACTGCTGGATATGGTGACCGAAAGTGGCAAGATCAGCACCCAGGATCTGACCAGCAAGGCGCTGTCAGCCCTCGACCTGTTTTTGCGCAGCAAGGAAAACGCCGGCCGGGAGCGTGCTGTTGTGAACGGTATTTTTTCGGCCAACCAGCCTGTCACCTCAGCGCAGTTCCGCAGCCTGTCGAGTGTGGTTGCCGCCCAAGCCGCGTACAGCAAGCTTTTTCTGGCGGTTGCCGACTCACAGCGCAAACAGGACTTTGAACAACTGTTGAGCGGCCAGACCAATCTTGAAGTCGAACGACTTCGCGGCCTGGTTTTTGCGCGTGCCACTGAAGGCAATTTTGGGGTCGACGCGCCCTTCTGGTTCAAAACCATTACGGAGAAAATCGATGCCATGAAGGGCATCGAAGACCATCTGGTTGCCGATTTAAGTGACAAATCGGCGACCCTCGTCAGGCAGGCGCGCTTCTCACTGGCCTTGGCAATTGCGGCGATTGCGCTCGGTCTGGTGTTCAATGGGCTTTTCCTGTGGGTCATGTTCCGGCTGGTACGCGGTCTGCGCTCTGCGCAAAGCAGCGTAGACCAGTTGGCGCAGGGCAATTTTTCCACCGAAATCCTGGTCGACCGCAAGGACGAACTCGGTGCAGTACAAAGTGCGCTGGCAGATATCCGACAAGTCCTGGTCAATCTGGATGAAGATACCCAGAAACTGGTGCGGGCAGCCATTGCTGGCCGCTTGAGCGAAAGGGCGGATACCACCCGGCATCATGGGGAATACCGGCAAATCGTCGAAGGCATCAACCAGACGCTGGACGCCGTGATTGCGCCGCTGAACGTTGCCGCCAATTACGTTGAGCGCATCTCCCGGGGCGACATCCCCCCCAAGATCACCGACACCTACAACGGCGACTTCAACACCATCAAAAATAACCTCAACATCTGTATCGATGCCCTCAACGGCTTGATCAACGAAATGAACACCATGTCGAAAGAGCACGACAAGGGCGATATTGATGTCAGGATTCATGAAAACGACTTCCAGGGCGCTTATCAGACCATGGCCAAGGGGGTCAATGAGATGGTCTTTGGTCACATCGCCGTCAAGAAAAAGGCCATGGCCTGCGTCAAGGCTTTTGGCGACGGTGACATGGACGCCCCTCTCGAAACCTTCCCCGGGAAAAAACGCTTCATCAATGACACGATTGAACAGGTGCGCCGCAATATCAAGGCGCTGGTTGAAGACGCCAATAGCTTGTCGGTCGCTGCCGTAGCCGGAAAACTCGACACCCGCGCCGATGCAGCACGTCATCTTGGCGATTTCCGCCGGATTGTTCAGGGCGTCAACGACACCCTGGATGCCGTTGTTGGCCCGATTCGGGACGTTCAACGCGTCATGGCGGC
>JAVEXE010000328.1:0-2513 GCA_034004105.1 Azonexus sp.
GGCAGGTCAGGTTTATGGAGTCAGGCATGGCTGAAGCGCAGATCAATGTTGAGGTATGTTATCCACTGCCACAAAAGCAGGAGGTCGTCCGACTGCGCCTTTCGGCGGGTAGCACCTTGCAGCAGGCTTTGGAATCGTCCGGTCTACTGGGAAAATACCCAGAAATTGACTTGAAGAAAAACAAGTTCGGTATCTGGAACAAGCTATCCAAGCTTGACGCAGTACTACGCGATTTTGACCGTGTGGAAATTTACCGGCCTCTGATTGCTGATCCCAAGGAAGTGCGAAAGCAACGCGCCGCTGAAGGAAAGGTCATGAAAAAAGGGGCTGGTGATAACGAGGCCGCCTGACGGTGGCCGCTTTGCGCCACCGTTATTTGCAAGCTTCCTGCATGATTTTACGTGTCCGTTCCAGTTCCTTCTGGCGCTGATTGGTCGACAATGTGACGAGTTCTCCCTTTGCATTGACCTGGCTGACCGGGGTGTCTGACTGCAACAGGCGGTAATTGTTGGTCGCCGCCTCGCAATTCTCCCGTCGCGCCTGTTGCGCTGCGCGCTCGCTGGCATCACGCTCCGCTTTTTCTTTCGCTTCTTGCTGTCGTTTGCGGAATTCAGCCTCTTTCTCGGCGAGCGTCAGCGGCTTGGCGGGTTTGTTTGCTGTCGGTTTTTCGTTGGCCGCTTCCGAAGCTTTTTCGGGGTCACCGCCTTTGTCGGCGGTATTGCTTGCCGGGCTGGCTGTGCCGATGGTTCTGCTCTGACGAATGCTGGCAGGTGGTGGCGAATCCGAGATCACTGTTTTGCCGCTGCTGTCCTTCCATTGATAAATCTGGGCGTGGGACAGGGAGGCACCTGCGGTCGACAGCATCAACAGAGAAAAAATCAGGTGTTTGCGCATGGGGCTGACGTCAGGCTTTAACAAGGATTTCTGTATAATACGATTTTGTGACCTTGGATTAAAGGCCATGCGACTTCTGCAAAAAGCCCTGACTTTCGACGACGTCCTGCTCGTCCCCGCCCATTCTCAAGTTCTTCCTCGTGATGTCAGTCTCGCTACGCGTCTGACGCGCGATATCACCCTGAATCTCCCCTTGCTGTCGGCTGCCATGGATACCGTGACGGAAGGCCGCTTGGCCATTGCGCTGGCGCAAGAAGGGGGAATCGGTATCATCCATAAAAATCTTTCTGCTCGAGCCCAAGCCGCTGAAGTGGCCAAGGTCAAGCGCTTCGAGTCCGGCATCCTGCGTGACCCGATTACAGTCACCCCGAACATGACGGTCCGTGACGTGCTGGAGATTACCCGGCAGCATCGTATTTCCGGTCTGCCGGTGATCGACAAAACCGGAAAGGTGGTTGGCATTGTGACCAATCGGGACCTTCGTTTTGAAACCAACCTTGACCAGCCGGTAAAGTCGATCATGACGCCGCGCAAACGTCTCGTTACGGTGAATGAAGAGGCCAGTGTCGAGGATGCCAAGGAACTGATCCGGCTTCATCGACTGGAGCGTGTTCTCGTTGTCAATGATGCTTTCGAACTGCGCGGTCTGATCACCGTCAAGGATATCCTCAAATCTACCGAGCATCCTCTCGCCAACAAAGATGCCACGGGTCGCCTGCGTGCTGGCGCAGCAGTCGGCGTTGGTGCCGGGACCGAAGAGCGCGTTGAGCTGTTGGCCGAGGCCGGCGTTGATGTCGTTGTTGTCGATACTGCGCACGGTCATTCGCAGGGCGTGCTCGATCGCGTCAAGTGGGTTAAACAGAACTTCCCGCAGATCCAGGTCATTGGTGGCAACATCGCCACCGCTGACGCCGCACGTGCGCTGGTCGATGCCGGCGCCGACGGCGTCAAGGTCGGTATCGGTCCCGGTTCGATCTGCACCACCCGCATCGTTGCCGGGGTCGGCGTGCCGCAGATCACCGCCATCCAGAACGTTTCCGAAGCGCTGAGGGGTACGGGCGTGCCAATGATCGCCGATGGTGGCATCCGCTACTCCGGTGATATCGCCAAGGCTATTGCGGCTGGTGCCGACACCGTCATGCTCGGCGGCCTGTTTGCTGGCACCGAGGAAGCGCCGGGCGAGGTCGAATTGTTCCAGGGCCGTTCGTACAAGTCCTATCGTGGCATGGGTTCGCTCGGCGCGATGCAGGCCGGCTCCTCCGATCGCTACTTCCAGGAGAACACCGGCAACGTCGACAAGTTCGTCCCCGAAGGTATCGAAGGTCGCGTTCCGTACAAGGGTTCAGTGCTTGCCGTGATTCACCAGTTGATGGGCGGCCTGCGCTCGTCGATGGGCTATCTGGGCACGCCGACCATCGCTGAGATGCACGAGAAGGCCTGCTTCGTCGAGATTACGTCTGCCGGCATCCGCGAGTCGCACGTGCATGACGTACAGATCACCAAGGAAGCGCCGAACTATCACCTCGACTGATCGTTCCACTATCCAGAAGGGCGGCTCCGCATTTTTGTGCCCGAGCCGCCTTTTTTCATTCAAGTAGTTTGCTTTTCAGGTTTTTGCC
>JAVEXE010000329.1:0-2511 GCA_034004105.1 Azonexus sp.
CCATTTATGTGGTCGACGGTGCCCGGACGCCATTTTTGAAAGCCCAGAAAGGTCCGGGGCCGTTTGCGGCGTCCGATCTGGCGACGCAGGCGGGACGGGCGCTGTTGCTGCGCCAGCCCTTTGCCCCTGCCGATCTTGACGAGGTGATTCTCGGCTGCGCAGCACCTTCGCCGGATGAAACCAATATTGGCCGCATGGTCGCGCTGCGTCTGGGCTGCGGCAAGAAGGTGCCGGGCTGGACGGTGATGCGCAATTGCGCATCCGGTATGCAGGCGATTGATTCGGCCATCGCCAATATCCAGCTTGGGCGCTCGGAGCTGGTACTGGCGGGCGGCGTCGATGCGCTGTCCCGCGCGCCGCTGCTCTATTCGGACGCGATGGTGCGCTGGTTCGCCGGCATGATGAGTCTTCGCACGGTCAACCAGAAAATCCGGCATTTTCTGAAATTGCGCCCGGCAGCCTTGTTGACCCCGGTCATCGGCTTGATGAAAGGTTTGACCGATCCGGTGGTGGGTTTGCTGATGGGCCAGACCGCCGAAAACATTGCCTGGCGTTTTGGCATCAACCGCCAGCAGATGGATGAATTTGCTGTGCGCAGTCATCAGCGGGCGCTGGCGGCGCACGAGGCCGGACATCTGGCGGAAATCGTGCCGCTGGTCGATGGTAACGGCAAGGTCTACGCGACGGATGACGGCGTGCGGCCCGATGTGGATCTGCATGGCATGGCCAAACCCAGGCCGTTCTTCGATAAAAAATACGGCAACATCACTGCCGCGAACAGCTCGCAAATTACCGATGGCGCGGCCTGGGTGCTGCTGGCCTCGGAAGCGGCGGTAGAGAAATGGGGTCTGCAGCCGCTGGGCAAGATCGTTGACAGCCAGTGGTCTGGCCTGGCACCGGAGGAAATGGGCCTTGGACCCGTGCATGCGTCCACGCCCATCCTGCAACGTCATGGGCTGAATCTGGCCGATATTGACTATTGGGAACTGAACGAAGCCTTCGCCGCGCAAGTGCTCGCTTGTCAGGCGGCTTGGCAGGATGAAGCGTATTGCCGGGAGCAACTGGGTTTGCCGGGGGTTATGGGGACGCTTGATCCGGCTCGGCTGAATGTCGATGGCGGGGCGGTTTCGATCGGGCATCCAGTGGGTGCTTCGGGCGCAAGGATCGTCCTGCATCTCTTGCATGTGTTGCGCCGGAATCAGGCCAAACGAGGCATCGCGACCATTTGCATTGGCGGCGGCTTGGGTGGTGCGATGCTGCTGGAGGCCTGCTGAACATGAAACATTGGCAATTGAATCGTGAAGAAAACGGCATTGTCGTTGCCGTTCTGGACCGAGCCGGAGAAAGCGCCAACGCGCTGTCGGCAGAAGTGATGGCCGAATTCGGGCAAATTCTTGACCAGTTGGAACAGCAGTCCCCCAAGGGCTTGATCATCCGTTCGGGCAAGTCGGCGGGGTTCATCGCTGGCGCGGATATTGACGAATTTTCTCAATTGAATACTGCGGAAAATGGCCGGGCACTGGTCGCTCGCGGTTGGGACCTGTTCAATCGACTGGCAGCGGTCAGCTATCCGACGTTAGCCCTGGTGCGCGGTCATTGTCTGGGCGGTGGGCTGGAACTGGCGCTTGCCTGCCGCTATATCCTGGCGGTGGACGAGCCGGGAACCAAAATGGCGCTGCCGGAAGTGATGCTCGGCATTTTCCCCGGCTGGGGCGGCATGCTGCGTTTGCCGCAGCGGGTTGGTCCGGCGGCGGCGCTCGACATGATGCTCACGGGTCGTGCGGTCGACGCGCAAAAAGCCCGAAAAATGGGGCTGGCCGACGACTGTGTACCGCCGCGTGTGATGGAAATGGCCGCCCGCAAGCTGGTGCTGGCGAATCATCCCCGGCGCTCGCTGCCCTTTGTCCAGAATCTGCTGGCTGGGCCCTTGAAAGCCATCGTGGCGAATGGTGCGCGCAAACAGGTGGCGAAAAAGGCGCGGCCCGAGCATTACCCCGCGCCCTACGCGATCATTGATCTCTGGCAAAAACATGGCGGCAACGCCCTCGCAGCCCCGGAAGTGCTTGACCGGATCATCCAGTCGCCCACAGCAAAAAACCTGTTGCGCGTGTTTCGCTTGCAGGAGCGACTGAAAGGATTTGGCAAGCTGGATGACGGGAAAACCAACGATTTCGTCGCCCGGCGCGTGCACGTCATCGGTGCCGGGGTGATGGGCGGCGATATTGCGGCCTGGTGCGCGTTGCGCGGTCTGACGGTGACCTTGCAGGATCAGTCGGTGGAACGCATTGCGCCGGCCATTGGTCGGGCGCAGGCTTTGTTCAAGAAAAAGCTGCGTGACCCGCTGCAGGCGCGTGCTGCCTTTGATCGCCTGATTCCCGACCCCGCGGGTGAGGGTGTGCGGCATGCCGATGTGGTCATTGAGGCGATTTTCGAGAACGTCGAGGCCAAGCACGCCTTGTTCAAGGCCCTGGAACCCCGGATGAAAGCCCACGCAATTCTGGCGACCAATAC
>JAVEXE010000058.1:0-11228 GCA_034004105.1 Azonexus sp.
TTGATGGTTTGACCATTTTCGTCCTCAATCAACACCGTCACGACGTGCTTCATCCGATGAACGTCGATGCCCGCAACTCTTTTGAAAAGGATGTCCATGATTCATCTCCCAAAGTAGTGCTGCAAGGGGTGGGAGAGGGCAGACAGCCCGCTCAGATACACCTTGTGGCGGAAATCGCCACAGGCCTGTTTACCGTGCGTCCTCTGCCAATAACACAGGGAACAATTGGGGGTACGAACTGCGCGAGCCGGGTCCGGTTAGATCTCGGGGTAAAACCGTCAAAATTTATTCGACCTCTCGTCTGCCTTCTTCCACATCGACATCATCGCCCATCACACGGCTTTCATGTTTGGGGGTGAACGCCACGATCATGAGAGTTAGATCGTGCTTGCCACGATCTGAGCCCTTTGTTGGACGAGCCCGGTCCATGATTGCCGGGTTCGGAGCGCTTTAGTAAATATCTTTTTGGAATGACTCCGGCCGCAAACCAGATTGGTTCTGGCGGGTGCCAAATCGGCCACATCGAGCCTGCCATTGCGGCAAGGCTCGGCCGAAAGCGGACAAATGTGCGGGAAACGCCAGCGCTGCCCGCTGATTTTAGGCGAACCCGTTCCTCAGCTTATGGGTGCTGCTGCCCCGCC
Source organism: Azonexus sp. (assembly GCA_034004105.1). Classification (GTDB taxonomy): domain Bacteria; phylum Pseudomonadota; class Gammaproteobacteria; order Burkholderiales; family Rhodocyclaceae; genus Azonexus. Next base: position 642 of record JAVEXE010000058.1, read on the forward strand.
GTTCGCCCGACGTGTTTCGCTTACACGATCAGCAAGCACCCCGACCCGCAAGCGGAGTCTTCGGTTCTCCTGCGCACGATCTTCATCACTGCCCCGCAACATGTAGACTATAGGTGCCCGTTCCTTGACCCACGCTGAGGCTAGACGTGGAACAAACTTAAGCAACAAATGTAGCAGCGCGATCAGGCGCTTGCAGTTGGGATGCAGAAATCCGAAGTTACGCGCCCGCCGAAATCCCTTCGGCAGTACATGCTGCAACACCAGCCAGAGGAAGTCCGGACCGGACACCGTCCGCCGCTCCAGCCTTCCCGTCTTCGCGTTTCGATAGCGGAACGTCACCTGCCCGTCGCCGCAGGCGACGATATCCTGTTCACGGATGACGCCCCGATACAAATAGCGGCCAAGGTAGATCAGCGCCGAAGCGCCGCTGCCGACGGATTTGCAGTCGCCCACCCAGTCCGTCGGATAGGCCGCCGGCAGCGCCAGTCCTGCAGCCGTGATGCCAGCCAGCATCTTGGCCCGAAACATCTTCGCCAGGGCCTTATGGTTGAACAGATAGCCCTTGCCCCGGCGCCGCTTGGTGCGCCAGCGTGCCTTCTCGGCATCGACTGCCGCCGCCGGAACGACCAGATGCACATGCGGGTGATAGTCGAGACGGCGCGTTGTTTGTCGTTCTGACTGAAGCTGCGCACCGTCTCCCACGCGCTCTTCATCAACAGATCGTAGGCGATGCGCGAATGGGCGGCCACCAGCCCACGGAATTCTGCCGGCGGGGTGAAGGTGATGAGGCGACTCAAGCGGTTCGGACTTGATCCAGAAATTGAACTTGATCCAGAAATTGAAATGGGCGAGGCAGCCCAGATAGATGCGGATGGTTCTATTGGAGTAGCGCTGATTGCGCAGCGCTTCAATGTACGTCGTAACGATACTGCTGAGCGGGCCATCATTCAGCCAGTCGCGGCGAGCAAGGTTCGTAAGGTATCTATCGGTCGGCATTGTGTGCTCCTGTGGAGTGAAATCGGACTCACGGGAAACACTTTTTATGTCAGGTCTTGAAATATCAATGAGCTTTCAAACCACATCGGCTCTAGGCTTCGGAGTCACGGAAGCGCAAACCTTGCATAATCCTCTAGCTTGGATTGTAACTTCATCAAGCCGCATCAAGTAATCCAACAAGTTGGGCCATGCCTGGCTCGATGCCATCGCATGATAGTTGGTCGGGGTCGGACTTGAGTTTATGGTATCTCTCGCGCTCACTATCGGCGTATGAGTGTCCCAACAATGCCTCTGCTACTTCCGCAGTAACCTTTGCGCGTCCAAGACATTGCGAAACCGTATGGCGTATGCTGTGAAAGTAAGTCAGCTTCCCGCCATGTGCCTCAATCGCTTCAGCGGCGACAAATTTTTTCAGCTCCCTGCTACCCCAATTCGTAGCATAATGACTCCACTTTGGGTCTTTTCCATCGCCTGCAATGAGAGGCTTCCATCCTGATTCAAACGGTTGGCCATATCGCACCTCGTGGGTTCGGAGCGCGCTGGCGAGCGGGCGGCTGCGATTCAAAGCCTCCTGGCAACAGCCAAACTCAATGGGCTCGATCCCCATGCTTGGCTGCGCGAAACGCTCGAAAAACTGCCAGCCTGCATCAATAGTAACATCGATTCCTTGCTCCCGTTCCATGCACCAGCAAACTCAATGACAACCGATAGCAACCAGGCTGCGGCGTAACCCCCTCCGGCGTGGTTGCGCCGGACGCTTACGTTAATTTGAGCCCGGCCGATTTCAAATGCGAGCCGCTACAAATAGCGACCGTTCCGAGATATGCGTGGAAAAGCTGTAGGACGGCATTTTGCCGTGTGGTTAACGCATAAGTCGGAATGGAGAGGCTTAAAAGCAGGACGGCTTGCGTCTGGCTTACGCATAACTCGGAACGCCCCTCCACAGGGCGAAGTCTTTGCGCATATCGTGGAACGCTTGCACCGAGTCCCAACGCAACCAATCCGTCGCTCTTACGCATATCTTGGAACGCTTTCCAAGGCTGAGACGTTCGCGAACATCTCACTATCACTATGATTTTGGCCACCCTGCGATGGCTGTTGGTTCACTCAGCCCACCTGCAAACCGAAAATTAAACACAGTTGGCTGCATGAATTAGGCGACAACTATCTTGACTTGCTCCGGATCCGCTACAGCTATCGAGCTCTGTCTGCACGGCATCCCGAATGCCAGAGAGCAGAAAGGCAATCAAATTTGGAAAGGTTAGATCGCGCTGCCGAGTGAAATGCTGGCGCTCACGGCGGGCGATTTCGAGGAAAGCGGCGCTATGAATGTAGGCAGTGAGCTTGGATACTATATAGGCATATTTATGACTTCATATAAAACCTAATAATATCAATAAGCGATATGCCATATTGTATCACGTTCTCGATCAGAGCCGCACCAAATTCAAATTATGATGTAGTGCTAATTAAAGAGGGTTGTGCGGTATATGATCCCCTTAGGCTTCGCGCAAGCGTTCAGTGCCAAAAAAAGCCAGTGAAATTTCTTGTTTATTACAGGTTTCATAAAAAAATCATGTACTATTTTACATTGGGGTGTTTCAAGGAGATAAAATATGGACATTGATAAAATGAGTTTGGCTGAGCTTGAAGCACTTAGCCAAAAGCTACCGCAGCAGATTCAACGCCGACGCGCAGAAAATCGTGCTGCGGTAGAAAAACAACTTCGCGAACTGGCACAGAGCCACGGTTTTACGCTTGAGGACTTCTTTGTATTGCCTCCAGCAAGCAAAAAGCCGCGTGCCCCGGTGGCTCCGATCAAACCGAAGTACCGAAACCCAAATGACTTCAGCCTAATGTGGTCTGGGCGAGGCAGAAAGCCGCTTTGGGTCGAAAAATGGTTAAGCGAAGGCGGATCCATGGACGAGCTCACCATTCCGGATATCGGCTAAAGCTAAAACACCGCACGCAACAAACCAACAAACAAAAGCGCCAAGGACTCAACCCTTGGCGCTTCTTTTTGTACGTTCGGTATTTTCTCCATGAACCTAAAAACGGCAGTTGAAATCGATGAACCGCTGGAGATTCGTTGTTCTTCAGTAGGTTACGAGAAAATTGAAACTCACCCATTTGGAACTGCTCCGCAGTCGCCAAAATCGTCTTGAAACCCGCATGAATGCTGGTGCATTACCATTCTGCCCACTGGGCAACTGCCGTTTTTAGGATGAAAAAACCCCAGGTAGTTAAAACTCCACTGGGGGTTGGCGTTACGTCAGTGTTTCTCTCGGCGCCATTCCCATGGCGGCGTCGGTTCCTGCGCTGTCCACAATCCAATTCGGCCGTTTTTTGCATCTCGCTCTATCGCAAACAACGGCGAGGATTTTGGCGCATAAGCTCGATACACCCACGCCAAGCCTCGAGCAACTTGCGTTGCGTTGGCATTGATTTCACATTCAGCGCACGTTTTTTTGCCTGTAACCGGTCAGATTGACGGTGCTCCCGCGCCTCTTTGGATGTCGAGGCCAAGTGGTGCGCCACATAGCCCTGAGAGAATACCGCCATTGGCGAACTGATATCTTTGCCAAGGGCGAATATCATCAGACGATAGGGGTCTGTATCAGGCTCCTGATTTTCGGCAAACCCATACAATGCAAGAAGTACCCCTAGCGTCATAAGCGAAAATCGTTTTTTGCCAACCGGACGGAAATTGTTCGGCAACATCTTCCATGCAACAACGTAAAGCAGCCAGAATAGAACCAGTATCTTGAGCAAGTCGAAACCATAGGCCGTCAATAATTCAGATGCCTTGGTCATGTTCGATAAAATCGTGAGGATGAACCCGCTGTCAATGCGAGTCTCGAAAAAGACTAGGGTGATGCAGTTCCGTCATTGAAATCACATAGAGCGGCAGTGCCAGCAGGTGAATTCGTCCTTGCGAAAACGGCAACAGTAAAAAGAATTGCACCCAAAAAAAGACACAACCCAAAAGCCACGAGCATTTTATTGCCTGAATCAAGGTGGGCCGTAGGCCATAGGATAAACGGCGAACCGAGAAGCAAGCCAAGGATGCCTATAGGAAGCATCGGATAGAAGTTGCGTAAGTACATATTGATTAGTTCCAAGAATCTGTTCAGTGGTGTCACCGCACGCAATGGTGTAACGACGAATCTATGCCCCGGTCAGTCTTGTTTGATCGCCAGAAATGAAAAACCCCGAGATCACTCGGGGCTGTATTTGACGTACCGTCAGAGACGCTGGCACGGGACTTCCCAATGTCGTCAAGAAAGTCATCCGCCAGCACTGCAAAGCAGCGTAACGGATAGCTAAGTAGTCAAGAGGTGCCGCTTCTGCGGTGGAAATCAAGAAAGGTAGGTACTACCATGGGAATGAACTCTCCCGCCGCTAAACGCCTTGCGTTGTAGCGGGGGTTTCGCGGGTCACCGACTTTGACTTGGCCCGTTGCCGGGCCAGCGGTTTGGGTCTCGCCGCCACGCCCGTCCCGGGCGTGTGCGCATCGATGAGGACCACCGACGCACTGTTTTGATCGCGCTGCATCGTGAGGCCACAATGCGGACACACATGCACCCGTTGGGCCAGCGTCTTGGGCACGATCTCCCAACAGCCAGAACAACGTTGCGACGGTTTGAGTTGGCGCGTATTCGCCAGGTGCAATCTCGTGCCAGCTTCCGCCGCTTTGTACGAGAGCATCTGATGCGCCATACCGAAGGCTGCCGAGAGGATTTCCCGGTTAAGCCCGGCCTTCTGCCGCACCCGCCGGCCCGGTGTTTCCACCGTTCCTTTGGCGCTGCGGCTCATATTCTTTGGGGTCAGTTCTTCCGTGGCGATCACCGCGCACGCCTGCACCAGTTCTGATGTTTTTTGATGCACGAACTCCCGGCGCAAGTTAGCGACCCGCTCATGCAGGCGTGCCGCCTGCTGCGAGAGACGCTTGTAGCGCACCGAGCCTTTCCGCTTCCTTGCCCGCGCTCGTTGCAGCGCCGCCAGCTTCGGCAACTCTTCCCGTGTCCAGCGCGGATTGTCTAGCTTCTCCCCGTTGTCGAAGGTCGCCCAATCGGTGATGCCGAAATCAATACCGCGATGCTGATTGTCCAAGCGCACACGGGCGCAGGCGGCTTCGGGCACCCACAGGGTGACGGAAGCGAACCATTCGCCGTTCTTGCGCGTAATCGTGAGGTCGTTGGGCTTGGCCTCAGCGCCAAAGCGATGTTGGCCGCGAGCGCGAAGCATGAGCGCATCCTTGCCGCTGCCAATGCGCAGCGTGGCAGCACGCCCACCTTGCCCAAGCAACTTCCAGCCGGCCGGATCGGGATAGCAGAAGCCGGAGAAACGCTTGCTGGCCTTGAACCGGGGGAAGCCCGGCCTCTGTCCGGCTTTGACGCGACGGAAGAAGGATTGAAATGCCAGATCCAGCCGACGCAAGGTTTGCTGCAAGGCATGGCTGCCGAGTTCGACGAACTCCGGGCGAGCCGCCTTAATTTCCGGCAGGACGTTTTGCTGGTCGTAGTAGCTGATCGACTTGCCCGCCTTGCGGTAAGCCTCGATGCGTTCCTGCAAGGCCGCGTTGTACAGCTCGCAATGCAGTCGCACCCACGTCTCCAGCCGTGCTGTTTGCGCGGCGTTCGGATATATCTTGTAGGTGACTTTGCGACGTTCCATGCTGTTATACTACCATAAACAAGTTAAGGCACAAATATGGAAAACAATAATCGGTCGCTATCTAACGCGGTTTTTAACATTAAGCTACACATCGTATTCGTGACGAAATATCGCCGCAAAACGCTGACTCCGGATGTGCTGGATTACCTCCGGGGTGCTTTTGCCGACTGCCTCGCCGCCTGGCGTTGCAGTCTCGTGGAATTTAGCGGCGAATCCGACCATGTTCACCTGCTGATCGATATCCATCCGGCGCTCGATATTTCGGTGCTGATCAACAATCTCAAGACAGCCAGCGCCCGTCGCACCCGAAGCCGCTTTGCCGAACACCTTGCTGCGTTCTACAAGAAACCACAGTTTTGGCACCGTGCATACTTTGTCGGAAGTGTCGGCGGTGCTACGCTGGAAACCGTCCGGGGTTACGTCGACGCCCAAGGAACCGAAGAGCACGCCCGCAAAGCGGTCGCCAAAGCCAAAGCAAAAACCAAACCGCCCGCTTGACCCCCTCCTGTCCGGTCGGCTTCGCCTAAAGGTTCGCACGCGAACCAGTCGGACTAGCAGGGGGAATGCGCGGGCAAGTGTTCATGGAACGCAAACTAAGTTACGTAGTGGTTCAAGAAGAAGACGCTTTTGTGGCTCGTTGCTTGGATGTTGAAGTTGCAAGCGATGGCGCTATCGAGGCCGAAGCTGTAGCAGCTTTGAAAGAAGCGCTGGAGCTTTACTTCGAGGACCACATGGAAACTCTGAGTCACCTACTGGTGTGGACCGGCAGAGGGCGTCAGCCAAAATGGGTGGCCGAGTTTCTGTCCGCCGGTGGAACCATCGAGCAACTCGCCATTTGAGTTTGCGTTTTGCCACCGGTGCGCCGAAGTATTGGCTGGACCGGTGGTCTGGTTATTTTCCGACTCAGCGGCGCGTATCCCCGGGCAGGTCGGGTCCCTCGATGGCGGGTTCATGACCATCCGCCCGTTGGTGGGTGGCACAGCGAACGCCACATTGGCCGCTTCTGCAACTGCCCGGCGCTGCAGCCTCAATACCGGATTCGCCCATATTCTTGAGCAGCAGGTAGATCACCCAGACACCGATGAGCATGACGATGAGCGCAATCACGAAGGGCAGCATTTGAAATCCCGGAAATAAGTCGATGGCGGGATTATGCGAGCTGTGCCTGGCGGTAACAAGCTTTGGCGGCTGACCGATTCAGAGGCTTAGCCCGCCTTGCTAAAACTCCAGCTCCCCTTGTGCCGAGCCTTGTGTCGCCGCCGTATCACTCATCGCAACCAAGCCACTGGTCCGAACACCAAGCAGCCGGATGCGCTGGTCGATGGTCACCCGCTTCAAACATGACCGGGCGGCGTGTAACAGGTCATCGGCGCTTGATAGACAAGCGGGCAGGGTGGTGTCACGCGTCACGACCTGGAAATCCGAGAACCGGATTTTGATACCGACGGTACGACAGACATAGCCTTTGCGCTTCAGATCGTCTGCTACCCGCGCACACAAGTCGACGAGGATGCCGGATAAGGCCGCACGGTCAGTTTTGGGATGCAAATCCCGCTCAAAAGTACTTTCCCGACTGATCGATTTGGGCTCCGATGTTGTTACCACCGCCCGGTCATCGATGCCATGCGCCGCACGGTGCAGCCATTGTCCGGTTGTCAGCCCGAAATGTCGCACCAGCGTCTCCACGGGCGTTTGCGCGAGGTCACCAATCGAAACGATGCCTAGGCGCTCCAGCCGACTGGCCGCCTTCGGGCCAATCCCGTTAATCTTCTTGGCCGCCAGCGGCCAGATTCGTGTTGGGATATCGGCAGCCGTCAGTACCGTCAGGCCATCGGGTTTATCGAGATCGGAAGCAATCTTGGCAAGAAGCTTGTTGGGGGTCACACCAATCGAGCACGTCAACCCGGTCGCATCCAGAACCGCCTGCTTGATGCGTTGCGCAAGCGGTACCGTCGGTTCATCGATGTCGCTCAGGTCGAGGTAAATCTCGTCAATCCCCCGGTCCTCAATGTTCGGGGCAATGGTGGCAACCGCAGATTTGAAGAGGCGCGAGTAGTGCCGATAAGCTTCAAAGTTGGCCGGCAACAAAATGGCCTCAGGTGCTTTTTGCGCCGACTTCATCAAGCCCATCCCAGAAAACACCCCGAGCGCACGGGCTTCGTACGTGGAAGTCGTGATAACGCCCCGACCCACATAGTCTTTGAGCCGGGCAAAGCGCTGACGACCATCGGCCAGCGTCTCCGGTGCCGGGGTGCGCCGGCCACCCACCACCACGGCCTGACCACGTAAACCCGGATAGTGCAGCAACTCGACCGACGCAAAAAATGCGTCCATGTCGAGATGGGCAATACGACGGTTCAGGCGACAGGCTCCTGACGGATATCCGCCCAGTCAGCACCCGTGAGCCTGATGAGTTGCGCCGGACTCAGCGGAAATACCGAAAACGGCGTGCCTGCGGCCGCCCAGATTTGCGTAAAACGCTGCAAATCCTGATCGAGCACCAACCTGACCGGATTGGCATGCCCCAATGGCGACACCCCACCAATGGCGTAGCCGGTACTTTCCCGCACAAAGTCGGCATTGGCCCGGCCAAGCTTTTCGCCGACGAGGTGGGCGACCTTGGATTCACATACCCGGTTGTCACCGCAGGCCACCACGATCACCGCTTGGCCACTGGCCTTGGCGCGAAAGACGACCGACTTGGCAATTTCCGCCACCGAACAACCAATCGCCGCGGCCGCTTCCGCACTGGTCCGGGTGGGTTGCTCGAATTCGACGACCTGGCTGGGTATGCCGGCTTCCAGGAGCAGGGCTTGTGTGCGGCGTGCGGTAGGGTGTTCAGCGGGTTTCATGGCATTGAAGATAGGTCAGGCGTTGCTCGATTTTAGCCCGCCATTGCAGGGCGATGCCGTCGGTGTGGCTCAAGCGCATCAGCGCATCAAGATCCGGGCGATGCGCCGACCAGAGCACCATCGCGTCTCGCAGCGTCATGTGAGACGAATTGGTACGCAAACACCCGAGCGTATCCCGATCCGATGCCCGTCCAGGCTGAACTACCCGCCAGTACCACCCGGTCCGCTGTTGCCGGGCAATCCACTCAGCAACGCCGTCCTGGCGCAGGCGTTCATCGATTTTCCAGCAGGGATTGCGGGGCTGACATACCTGCAACACCACGTCGCCCAATTGCCAGAGGTCCCCAATCCGCACTTGGGTTTCATCCAGATCCGCAACGGCCAGGTTTTCTCCCAAGGCCCCTGGGATCAAGCGTCCTGCAATGTCTGGAAACTGTTGGGCGAGGGCGGCATAGTGCTGGCTGGGATAGAGATGGACAGCTTTTTCCGGGCCGCCATGGACACGCAAATCGGCTTGCTGATCGCCTTCAATGCCATGCACACTAAAAGCCACGCTGCCAAGGCAAGGCGTCTTGTACATGCCCGTCAAACGGCCAGAATCCGGTAAGGGCTGAACCGATCCGGCAAAAATCTGAACAGAGAACTTGCGCATGGTCACAGTACCCGCAACGCGTCTTCCAGCGTGCCACGAACGCACGTACATGGCACCGCCAGCATCAAATTGACCGGCAAACCAAAATTCTCCACCGTCAGCCCCGTCGGGTCGATGTACCGACCATCGACCTGGGAGAGCGCCTGACCATATCTGTCGGCCAGTTTGTCGACCTGAGGGCGCGTGTCATCCAGGTAAGCAATCACCCGCTTGCCCAAGGCAATGGCACAACCGATCTCGAACGCGGTTCCCGAATCCGGCTCGGCCCCACGAAACGGATTGAGGTTTGCCACCACCACATCCGCCTCACTGATCAACGCGAGATTGGCCTCAAAGATCCCCGCCGCCGTGGTGGCTTCGTTATCGAGCGGAATCAGGGCCCGATGGCCCAGCGCAGCAACAGATTGACGGGCGTTTTCTGCCCAGGACAGGGCGTCGGGTCGAAAGACATCCGGGCCGGCAAGATAGAGTTTCAGCATGGGTGGGGTAGGGGGGTTGTTCGGCATACAGTATTGCAGATTCTGATTGACTGTACAAAAATACAGTACATCATCCCAGGACTAAAAACCATGATCCGCCTCGTCTGCCCATTTTGTCACGCACCGCTGAGCGCAACCGAACTTGAAACCGCCACCTTGGGGGAACGGGTATGTCTGGTCTGCCCCGAGTGCCAGCACATCCTGTTGATGGATGAACCGCAACCGACCGCACCCGTGGCAGCCCCGGCCGATGCTTGATCGGGCGCTTTCTCCCGCGGCGCTATGGCGGGCGGTGATCGACCCGCCCAAGGTCTGGATTCCGCTTGGGGCGGCCAAAGTCTCAGCAGGATTTCCCAGTCCGGCCTCGGATTACGAAGAGCGGCGGCTCGACATCAACGCTTACCTGGTGCGTCACCCGGTCAGCACCTTCTTCTTCCCGGTACAGGGAGACTCGATGGAAGGGGCGGAGATTTTCGAGGGTGACATTTTGGTGGTCGACCGCAGCATCAAGGCGGTCCATGGTCAGATCGTGATCGCCTTCATCGATGGCGAACGCCTGGTCAAGCGCCTGCATCATCGGGGTGGCCGTGTCGCCCTCGTGGCAGAAAACCCTGCTTACCCGCCCCTTGAGATTCGCGGTGAGATGGAATTGGTGATCTGGGGTGTGGTGGTTGGCAAGTTCAAGCGCTTCGCGTAGCCATGCCAGTGTTTGCCCTGGTCGACTGCAATAATTTTTACGCCAGTTGCGAGAAGCTGTTTGACCCCAAACTGGCCGGGAAGCCTGTTGTTGTGTTGTCCAACAATGGTCTGAAGGGTCAAAGTTGTTAGTGCCGTGATGTGATCCCGGAGGGGGGGGTTATTGGGGTTGATTTTCTCGTCTCTATGAGACGAGTAGCAGGAGGGGGCCGGGGGAGGAGTCGGCACAAATGGC
>JAVEXE010000059.1:0-11021 GCA_034004105.1 Azonexus sp.
TCCTGAGATTTGAACCCGAAAATTATAGCCTGCTAATGAATTGCTGGTTTGTCAGCGAACGTAACAGTTTGCGAAAGCGGTTTATAATCCACGCCTAACTCTATGAAGTGAAATGATTTGTCAGTGTGCTTTCTGTTTTTCCAGCAAGCCGCGACAACAGAGGAAACCGGACGATGGCCAGACGCAACGAACCCAGTACCATGCCCGACAAAATCGGTAACCTGCTGCAGGAATCCCGGTGGCTGGGCGTTGGTGCTGTGGCTGTCTTTTTGATCATGGCCTTGTGGGGGTTTCAGCGTAGCGATCCTGGTTGGTCGCACGCAGTTGGTACCGCGCCCTTGCAGAATCCTGCGGGCCGGGCGGGGGCCTGGGTGGCTGATCTGATGCTTTATGTTTTTGGCCTGTCTGCCTGGTGGTGGGTGGCGTTGCTGGGCATGTTTGTCTGGTGGGGGTTTCGCAAATTGCATGCAGGGCCGGATTACAGCCCGCCGCCGATGTTTGTCGCGTTGCCGGGCTTCGCGTTGTTGCTGTTGGCCAGTTGTGCGCTTGAGTCTTTGCGTTTCCATCGGCTGGGAGCGGAGCTCCCACTGGCTCCCGGTGGTTTGATCGGCCACGAACTTGGCTTGTGGTTGGCCGAAGGGCTGGGTTTTACCGGTGCAACACTTTTTTTATTGACCTTGCTGGCAGGCGGGTGGCGGGCTTTTTCCGGTATGTCCTGGCTATGGGCTTTTGAAATGCTGGGCTTCGCCTTGGAGGGACTCTGGTATTTCATCTATCGCCAGATTGACGCCTGGCGTGACCGGCGAATCGGTCGTGAAGTTGCGCAGCATCGTGAGGTGGTGGTGAAGGAGGAAAAGCGCCGAATCGAATTCCATGAGCCGGTAATGATTGCGCCAACCGCGCCACCGGAAATCCCGGTAGCGAAAAAAGCCGAGGTGCGAATGGAGCGGGAAAAACAACCCATGCTTTTCCCGGAGGCGATCGTTGGTGGTACCTTGCCCCCTATGCATTTGCTGGATCCTGCACCCGCTGCCACAGAAACCGTGAGTCAGGAGACACTGGAGTTCACTTCGCGATTGATTGAACGCAAGCTGGCTGATTTCGGCGTGCAGGTGAAAGTTGTAGCGGCCATGCCAGGCCCCGTCATTACCCGCTATGAAATCGAGCCGGCGGTTGGCGTCAAGGGGGCTCAGATTGTCAACCTGGCCCGCGATCTCGCGCGGGCGCTGGCGTTGGTCTCAATCCGTGTTGTGGAAACCGTGCCTGGCAAGTCGTGCATGGCTCTGGAGTTGCCAAATCCGAAACGGCAGATGGTCAAATTGTCCGAGATCATCTCCAGTCAGCCCTACCATGCCATGAATAGTCCATTGACGGTGTGTCTGGGCAAGGATATCAGCGGTCTGCCAGTCGTCGCGGATCTGGCCAAAACCCCGCATTTGCTGGTTGCAGGTACAACGGGTTCGGGCAAATCGGTGGGGGTCAATGCCATGATTCTTTCGATGCTGTACAAATCCGAGCCCGAAAATGTGCGTCTGATCATGGTTGACCCCAAAATGCTTGAACTCTCGATTTACGAGGGTATTCCGCATTTGCTGGCACCGGTTGTGACTGACATGAAACAGGCGGCGAATGCCCTGCATTGGTGTGTCACCGAGATGGAACGGCGTTACAAATTGATGTCTGCGATGGGGGTGCGGAACATCGCCGGGTTGAACAGCAAGATCAAGGACGCCGACAAAAAGGGCCAGCACATTCCAAATCCGCTGACGCTGACCCCGGAAGCACCGGAGCCACTGAAACACATGCCCTATATTGTCGTCATTATTGACGAACTGGCCGACCTGATGATGGTGGTCGGCAAGAAGGTCGAGGAACAGATTGCCCGGCTGGCGCAGAAAGCGCGGGCAGCCGGAATCCATCTGGTGCTGGCGACGCAGCGTCCTTCCGTCGATGTCATTACTGGCTTGATCAAGGCCAATATTCCGACACGAATTGCCTTTCAGGTATCCAGCAAGATTGATTCACGGACGATTCTCGATCAAATGGGGGCTGAGGCCTTGCTGGGACAAGGGGACATGCTTTACCTCGCACCGGGTACCGGTTATCCGACACGGGTGCATGGCGCTTTTGTGTCTGATGACGAAGTGCACCGGATTGTTGAGCACCTGAAGACGACAGGTGCGCCAGAATATGTTGAGGATATTCTTAATGGTGCTGGTGGCGACGATGAGGCTGGCGAAGCCGGTGAGGGCGGGGCAGGCGATGCTGAAAGTGATCCGCTCTATGATCAGGCGGTGGAAATTGTCCTGAAAAATCAGCGTGCCTCGATTTCTTTGGTACAACGCCATTTGCGTATCGGGTACAACCGTTCGGCAAGACTGATCGAGGCCATGGAAAACGCTGGTCTGGTCTCAGCGATGGACGGTCGGGGTGGGCGTGAAGTCCTCATGAAAAAGCCGGCCGGTGATACACATTGACACAGCCACAACACGACATTTGCACTAAGCTAGGTTTATGAAAAATCGCATCAAAGTCCTGTCGACCGCAATCCTTGCCGTCTTGCCGCTGTGGGTTCAGGCTGGCGCCATTGATCAATTGCGTGCCTTTCTCGACGATACGCGTAGCTACAAGGCAGATTTTGAACAGTCGGTCATGGGCCGCAACGGGCGAAAGCCTCAGCAATCTTCAGGAACGCTGGTCATTCAACGTCCGGGTAAATTGCGTTGGGAAATTGTCAAACCCTATCCTCAGTTGGTTGTCAGTGACGGGGAGAAAGTCTGGATTTACGATCCTGACTTGCAGCAGGTTACGGTTCGTGCTGCCGCTCAGGCCATTGGCAGCTCGCCTGCGGCCTTGTTGGCGGGCAGTAAACAGCTGGAGAAGAATTTCAAGTTGTCAGAAATTGGCGAGAACGATGGTTTGACCTGGATCGAGGCGATACCCAAGACGGCAGACAGCGGATTTGAAAAAGTCCGTATCGGCATGTCCGGAAAACAGATGAAGGCGATGATTTTGTTCGATAATTTTGCCCAGACGACCCATATCAACCTGCTTGCTGCTGAGCCCAATCCGGTTCTACCTGCCGGGTTGTTCCGTTTCGTACCGCCTGCAGGTGTCGATGTCATTGGTGATTGAAGTAGCAGCGCTTGCTGTTGATTTATTTGTTATTTTTCTGTTGTAAATATTGATTTAGGTAAATGCTACCGGTCGGTGGTATGCTTTTGCTGCTCGTGTTGAGGGGAAGCACATGGATAACAGCAAGCAAGGTCTGGCAGTGTGGCGGCAAGCATTTGCCAAAGTGCAGTTACCGCTGTTGAGTGATGGCGAGACTCGCGAAATGATGCGCTCGCCGGATGTCAGTCTGCAGGAAATCCATCAGGCATTGCTGAACGACCTTTCCTTGGCCGTTGATGTCATTCAGGTTGCTGAGCAGATTCCTCGTATCGCCGGTGAGGTACAGGGCTTGCAGCATGCGGTCAATGTGCTCGGCGTCGCGAGGCTGCAGCGAATTTTCGCAGAACGCGAATCGATGTTGTTTGATCCGGCGCAATCGCGCCACCAGGCTTGCCTCAAGGCCATGGCCACCAGTCATTTTGCGGCGGAGCTGGTTCGTGTCTGGCAAGCCCATGGAGATAGCACCCAGACCGAGTTTCTGGTCTGGGTTACCTTGCTGCAAGGGCTGGCACGCTGGAAACTACCCCTCGCAGCACCCGCTCAGTACGAAGACATCGAACGCCGGGTGCGGGAGGGCGAACGTCGCGCGGTGGTAGAAGCGGCATTGCTTGGCTGTCCGATCGACACCTTGAATGCCGCACTCCTTCAGGATGCTGGTGTTCCTGAAGATGCTGTGCTGACCCATGCGGTCCCGCCGGATAGCCGAATGCTGGCGAAGGCGGGGACTCAGGCTTGGGTTGATGTCATGGCACCGGAGTTGCCTTTGCCGGTGGCGCGCTGGCTCAGGCAGCGAACAACGATTTGCGTCCTCGCGCATTTGCTGGCTTGGTCAGCCTGTGACGACTGGTACGGCCGGCGAACCATGAATTTGCTGCGGATGGTGTCTGCGTACCGTAATCAACCACTCGACGAAGTCATTGCCGAGGTGCATGAAACTGCAGTTGAAGCCAGTCGTCATCCAGCTTTTCGTGGACTTAACGAAACACCGGCCGAACGCCTGTTCTGGCCTCCTTTGCCCAAGCGACGTTTGTTGCGCTCAACAGCATCGGAAACGCGGGAAATGTTGCTGGATGATACGCAGGCAGGGCCTGCAGAACCTAACCCTCAGCTGGTCGAAACATATTTTCAGAGTTGTTTGCAGGGCCGCTTCCGGGATTTGCGACTCTTTTTTACGTCGACCGCAAGAACCCTTGAACGGGGTCTGTGCCTCAAGCGCTGTTTGGTTTTCATCAAGAATCCGGAAGGGACGCAGTTGCGTTGCGTATTTGCCTACGGTTTCCATAATCGAATCGAGGCGCGGCAACTGGCTGTGCTGCTTGGTCAGCAAAACCTTCTTGCGCGGCTCGTCGCACAGAATGGTGCGCTTAGGGTAACGCCGGCCAAGCTGGCCGCTGCCCGCGGGCAATTGCCTGATATTCTCAAGCCATTGGCACCGTCAGGCGGTATGTTGCTGGCCAGCTTGCCTGTTCAGGGCGAGTCACATGGGGCAATGTGGGTGGACGCCGACGACGCTGGTGAGGAAGCAACAGACCAGCAGTATCAGCTATTCCGTCATATGGTTCAGCACGTCGCTGAAGCGTTTCACCGGCTGGAAAAACTCGCGGTTTCCAGCGGCGCTGCGGAGTAGGCTGCAGGGAAACCTCTTACTGCGTTTTACTTGGCCTGCCAGCCCATCTGCGTCACCACGTCTTCAAGACCGAGATCAATCAATTCTTGAGCGCGTGCTTCAAAGGTGGCCAAAGGTTCTGCCAGATCAATGATGATTTCCACTCTGCGATTCAAGGCACGATTTTCTGCCGAGTCATTGCTGACTCTGGGGCGTGTTTCAGCATAACCTTGGACACGAATTCGCTCTGCCTCAACCAAACCGCTGGCAAGCAACGCATTGGCAACCGATGCAGCGCGTGAGGCCGAAAGATCCCAGTTGGAGCGAAAGCGTGCGGTGTTGATGGGAATGTTGTCCGTGTGACCTTCAATCGCAACTTCACCCGGTGTTGCGCCGAGGGATCTTCCAATTTTTTCGATGATGTCGACAAAGGCAGCGTTCAGATCTGACGAACCGGAGGGGAAGGAGCTTTTTTCTTCAATGCGGATAATGATGCGCTTGCGATCCTGTTCAAGCTGTAATTTGCCCGACGCCAGTTCTTCTTTCAGGGTTTGCTGCAGAGATTCGACCGTCTTGCTGATTTGGTCCTTGGCAGCCTCTTCTGCTTGTGATTGTGCATGTGAGGTGTAGGTGCGCAGCTTTGGATCATCCTGCGAGGTTTCC
The DNA here is from genome assembly GCA_034004105.1 of Azonexus sp. GTDB lineage: Bacteria > Pseudomonadota > Gammaproteobacteria > Burkholderiales > Rhodocyclaceae > Azonexus. Next base: position 5,444 of record JAVEXE010000059.1, read on the forward strand.
TGTTTGACGCTGTCGATCGGGGTGGGTTTGGGAACGCCGGGCGAGAAGTGCGAAAAGATCGGTGTCGTACCCATCGGTACTTCTGCTGCTTGAACCTTGCGTTGGACACCAAAGGCCTTTTCCATTTCTTTGGCAATTTGTTTGAATTTTGTGGCGTCCATTTCGGCAAAGGACAGCAGCAAGACGAAGAAGCACATCAGCAGCGACATCAAGTCGGCAAAAGTCATGACCCAGGCAGGGATGCTCGCTTTCTCTTCTTCCGGTAGATCCATGGACTGCGTCTCCTGACTTAGTCAGCGGCTTTGCGCTTGACGGGTGGCAGGTAACTGCTGAGCAATTGTTCAATCACCCGTGGGTTGGTGCCATTCTGGATCGAACTGACGGCATCAATCAGCAGGGCATTCATCCGGGCTTCCTCGTTCATGCGCAAATTCAGTTTGTCTGCCATGGGCAGGCAGATCATCGTTGCCAGCATGGCACCATACAACGTGGTTAGCAGTGCTACCGCCATTGCCGGGCCAATCGATTTCGGATCTTCCATGTTGGATAGCATCTGAACCAAGCCAACCAGGGTGCCAATCATCCCCATGGCGGGGCCGACGTCACCCATGGCAGAGAAAACCTTGGCTCCCCAACGGTGACGGTCCAGCGTCAGGACGCGTTCCTTTTCGAGAATCTCGCGGACGACTTCCGGTGGCTGACCGTCAATCATCAACTGGATGCCCATCTTGAAAAAAGGGACGGAAATTTCCCGGTTTTCCAAGGCCAGAATGCCTTCTTTGCGGGCGATGTTGGCGACTTCGAGAATTTCTTCAATCAAGGCTTCAGTCGTCGGTAGTTTGAAGCTGAAGGCTTTTGCCGCGACCTTGAATGCACCAAGAAATTGATGCAGGCTGAATTTGGAGAGGACAACGAAGGTACTGCCACCAAGAACGATCAGTGCCGAGGCAGGGTCAAGAAAGACAAGGGCAGAACCGCCAAGTACGACGGCACTGACGACAATGCCTAATCCACCGAGCATGCCGATGAGGGTTGCAATATCCACTTTGACTCCCTGAAGCTTGGGGCTGCCAGGCCAGCCCGTTTGAACTTTAGGCGGAAATGATAACAGCCAAAAGCCGATTTTCTGTTACTTTAGCGCTCCTCCAAGGCAGGAAAGCGCAGATTTGGCGCGCCTTTATCCGTTTTGACGAGGACAACTTTCCTTGAGTGACTTATTTTCCGCAGGTGTGGATACGCGTCAGACGCCGCTGGCCGAGCAGCTACGCCCTCAGACGCCGGATGAGGTGATTGGCCAGCAGCATTTGCTGGGGCCAGGCAAGCCTTTGCAACTGGCCTTCGCTTCAGGCACGCCGCATTCCATGATCCTCTGGGGACCGCCTGGGGTGGGCAAGACCACGCTGGCGCGCATGATGGCGAAGCAGTTCCAATGCGAATTCATTGCCTTGTCAGCCGTATTTTCCGGCATCAAGGAGGTCCGCGAAGCGGTGGTGCAGGCGGAAATGTGGCGGGCGCAGGGGCGGCGGACGCTGCTGTTTGTCGACGAAATTCACCGCTTCAACAAAGCCCAGCAAGATGGATTCTTGCCCTATGTCGAAAGTGGCTTGTTCACCTTCATTGGGGCCACGACAGAAAATCCCTCGTTTGAAGTCAACGCCGCCTTGCTGTCACGCGCTTCTGTCTATGTGCTCAAGTCATTCGATGAAGGCGAGATGGGCCAGTTGTTTGACCGGGCAGCGACTCGGGCCTTGGGCGGTTTGGATTTCACCGCCGAGGCGAGAAGTCGTTTGATTGGCCTGGCGGATGGTGATGCCAGACGGCTGTTGAATCTCCTGGAGCAGTTGCGTACGGCAGCGCAGACTGCCGGTCTGCTTGCGGTCGACGGTGATTTTGTCGAAAAAACGCTGGCCCAGAGTCTGCGCCGTTTCGATAAAGGGGGCGATGCGTTTTATGACCAGATTTCTGCCTTGCATAAATCCGTGCGCGGTTCCAATCCCGATGCCGCCTTGTACTGGTTCGCCCGCATGATTGATGGCGGTGCCGATCCGCGTTATCTGGCACGGCGGATCATCCGCATGGCCTGGGAAGATATCGGTCTGGCTGATCCAAGGGCGATGCAAATTGCCAATGATGCGGCGGCAACTTACGAGCGCTTAGGCAGCCCGGAAGGGGAACTGGCGCTGGCGCAGGCGGTGACCTATCTGGCAGTTGCCGCCAAGAGCAACGCGGGTTACAACGCCTGGAATGCCGCGCGTGCCTTCGTTGCCAAATCCGGCTCGCAGCCGGTGCCGGTCCATCTGCGTAATGCCCCAACCAAGTTGATGAAGGAACTTGGCTACGGCAAAGCGTATCGTTACGCCCACGACGAGCCCGAAGCTTATGCGGCTGGCGAGACCTATTTGCCTGACGGCATGAGCGAACCCGGCTGGTATCAACCGACGCCGCGCGGTCTGGAAGGTCGGATTGGCGAAAAGCTTGCGCATCTGCGCGAGTTGGATCGCCGGGCGGGCAAGAAGTCCTGACGAATCCATTTTTCGTGACCGATTTTTTCAGGATTTTGCGGTCGACCGCAGGACGGCCGGTTTTTCGGTCAGGGCTTGCGCGTGCTTTGAATATGCTTGCCCATCCAGGTCAGCATGTCATCCCACATGAGGCGTTGTTCGCGCAGGGTTGGCATGATGCCAGCGCTTGGCAGTTCGATGGTGACGACCGGAATTTGCTTGAAGTGCCCCCCGTAATTTCCCAGCGAACCCGGATAGACACCCAACCGATTCAGGGCAAGGCGGCCGAAACGCAGGGGCTGCGGCGCCGGGCCGTCGTAATCGAGCAGATTGTACGGGGCGTGCAGGCTGATGATGACGTCAGGCTGGAAGTCATCCAGCTGGTCCTGTAACCACCGGGTTTCAATTTCCGAGGCTGGGCTTTCACCGGGATAGCGGCGCGGGTCGCGTTTGGTCCGTTTGATCCAGTAATTCTGGGCATCACTGGCCCAGTCGGGGGTGGCGAAATTGCGGTTCAGATCAACACCGCGGCCATTGGCACGGGTCGAAGGGCGTTTGAGCAGCCCGTCCGGATTGCTGGCCGGAATGACTCGCCAGTGGTAACGCCCCGCTTCCGCTTCATCAATCCATTCCAGCCAACGGAAAACGATGGAAATCGAACTCAGCTCATCGCCATGGATGCCGCCAATGACCAGAACCCTTGGGGCATTTGCCGCATTTGTCTTATCCCGGTTGGCCGGGATGTCGCGCCAGACCAAAGCGCGCCCGCCGCTGGTTCGTTCGGTGGCGACCTGGAATGGCTGGCTTCGGCACTTTTCTGCCGAAACACTGCGCAGGCGGCGGCCGAGATCATCGCACCAGGCAAGTACCGTCGCCTTGTCCGATGCGTTTGAAGTCCGGTTGTCTGCGACGGACAGAGATGGATAAAGCAAGCTCAGACAACTCGCCATTACGGCGGCAAAGCATTGGCGGGCAAGGTTGCGGGTCATGCAAAAATCATCGTTTGTATCGAGTGCGGAATGATAACCGGAAAGTCGGATTCGACGAATCGCGGCCATTGCCCGGCCTCACGTATAATTTCGCGCTTTCAGACGCCGCGTTTTTGCCAAAAACTGCGGTCGACCGCAAAAAGACAGGAAAAACCATGCTCGACATCCAACAACTCCGCTCCAACCTCGACGCCGTGGCCGAAGCATTGGCCAAACGTGGCAAACCCATCGATTTCTCTGAATTCTCTGCGCTGGAAACCGAACGCAAGACACTGCAAACGCGCACCCAGGAGTTGCAGGCGCAGCGCAACAGCCTGTCCAAGCAGATCGGGATGCTCAAGGGGCAGGGCAAGGATGCCAGCGAAGTGATGGCGCAGGTTGGCGCGTTGGGGGACGAGTTGAAGGCCTCCGAACAGCGGCTGGCGGAATTGCTGGGTCAGTTCAATGCCATTCTGGCCGCCTTGCCGAATATTCCTGACGAGAGCGTGCCGGTCGGTGGCGATGAGAGCGGTAATTTGGAGATCAAGCGCTGGGGCACGCCACGCGTTTTCGACTTTCCGGTCAAGGATCACACCGACGTCGGTGAAGCCATCGGTCAGCTCGATTTCGCCACCGCAGCCAAGATTTCGGGTTCGCGCTTTTCCTTGCTGAAAGGCGGCTTGGCCCGTTTGCACCGTGCGCTTGCCCAGTTCATGCTCGATACGCACACCGAGCAGCACGGCTACACCGAGTTGTACGCACCATATCTGGTCAATGCCGCGAGCCTGCATGGCACCGGCCAGTTGCCCAAGTTTGAGGAAGACCTGTTCAAGGTACTGCGTGGTGATCAGGACCCGCTTTATCTGATTCCGACCGCCGAAGTGCCCGTCACTAATATCGTGCGTGATGAAATTCTGGCAGCAGAAACGTTGCCGCTAAAGTTCGTTTGCCATACACCGTGTTTCCGTTCCGAAGCCGGTTCGGGTGGCCGTGATGTGCGTGGCATGATCCGCCAGCATCAATTCGACAAGGTGGAATTGGTCCAGATCGTTCACCCGGAAAAGTCTGTTGAGGCGCATGAGGAATTGACCCGACAGGCCGAAGTTATCCTGGAGAAGCTTGAACTTCCTTACCGTCGCATGCTGCTGTGCTCCGGCGACATGGGTTTCTCAGCCGCCAAAACCTACGACTTGGAAGTCTGGTTGCCAGCCCAGAATACCTACCGCGAAATTTCTTCCTGCTCCAATTTCGGGGCTTTCCAGGCTCGCCGCATGCAGGCCCGTTTCCGCAACGAGAAAAACAAGACCGAGTTGTGCCACACACTGAATGGTTCCGGTCTGGCGGTGGGACGCACGCTGGTGGCCATCCTGGAGAACTACCAGAATGCCGATGGCAGCGTGACCATTCCAGCAGTATTGCGGCCCTACATGGGTGGGCAGGAAAAACTCAGCGCTTGAGTTTTTTGCCTTTTGCTGTCGGTGGCGGTTCATTCAAGGGCGGTTCGTTGCGCACGAGAATGTCGTAGTAGCTACGAATGTTCTCTGTCATGATGACCGCCTCGCCGCCGCGTGCCCGACCCGATTTCAGTCGGCTGTAGTACTGCGGTCTGGCCAGCAAGGGCAGAATGCGTTTCATTGAGTACCAGGTGTTCGGATCGGCCTTCTGTTGCCGAGCAATCGTTCTTGCGGCGTTCATGTGTCCGGGGCCGATGTTGTACGCGGCCAGGGCAAGCCAGGTCCGGTCTGGTTCGGTGATTTCGGCGGGTAGCGTATTTTTGAGGAGATTGATGTAACGCGCCCCACCCAGGATGCTCTCCTTGGCGTCCAGGCGGTTATCAACGCCCAGGCGATCTGCCGTATCCTCGGTCAGCATCATGATCCCCCGAACGCCGGTTGGGCTGGTCGCCAGTGGGTTCCAGTGGGATTCCTGCCAGGCAACCGCCGCAATCAAGCGCCAGTCGATGCCGGAAATTCTTTCTGCATCCTGGAAATATTTGCGCAGTTTGGGAAGATTCGTTTCAATATTGCCAAGGAATTTTTCAACATCGGCCTGTTTCAGGCGGCGAACATGGCCAAAATAGCGCTCTTCGATCCGTGCCAATGTGCCGTC
>JAVEXE010000060.1:0-10962 GCA_034004105.1 Azonexus sp.
CGTGGCACGGGAAATCAAGGTATTGCAATTCTCAAAAATAGTTCTTGAAACTCTATTCTTATCCGCATATCATTTCAACGAGTTTCGATAAGAAAGGATGCCCATGCGACCGTCCGTTGTGCTCGACATGAAGCGAAGCGCGGTGCGCGAAGCGGTGAGCCGCTTCCGAACAGCGAACCCGCGCGTCTTCGGATCGGTGCTACGCGGCACCGATCGTGACGGTAGCGATCTCGATCTTTTGGTCGATGCGTTGCCTGGCACGACGTTGTTCGACCTGGGCGGACTGCAAGACGAACTGGAATCGCTGCTTGGTATTCACGTCGATCTGCTGACCCCTGCCGATTTGCCGCCGAAATTCCGGGCCAAGGTACTCGCGGAGGCGCAACCGCTATGAACGAGAACCGCCTTCCTGACTACCTCGACCACATGCAGCAGGCCGCGACCGATGCCTGCGCCTTCGTGGAGGGTCTGGCCAAAGACGACTTTTTGACTGACAAGCGCACTCAGCAGGCCGTCATCATGAGTCTAATCATCATCGGTGAGGCCGCCACAAAGGTAATGGACAGCTACGCCGAGTTCGCTCAGGCTCACCCCGAAGTGCCGTGGCGCAGCATGCGCGGTATGCGCAACCGCATCGCCCACGGATATTTCGACATCAACCTCGATGTGGTGTGGGAGACGGTGCAAACGGCATTGCCGGAGCTGCTGAAGCAACTGCCCGCTGTGCGCCGGGATGCCGATGCCGACAATCGAAACGACCCTGTGCGCGCCAAGCCATGCTGATCGGCTATGCACGGGTCTCGACTCAGGATCAGAACCTTGATCTTCAACTCGAAGCCTTGACCAAAGCGGGCTGCAAGAAGGTCTTCGACGACAAGATCAGCGGTAGCCGAGCCGAGCGGCCCGGACTCACCAAAGCGCTGGAACTGCTGCGCGAGGGCGACACCCTTGTTGTCTGGAAGCTGGATCGCTTGGGGCGCAGCGTCAAGAACCTGGTCGATCTGGTTAGCGAATTGCATCGGCAAGGCGTCCAGTTCAAGAGCCTCACCGACGCCATCGACACCGGCACCCCATCAGGTCGGTTCTTCTTCCACGTCATGGCTAGCTTGGCCGAAATGGAACGGGAGCTGACGGTGGAACGCACCCGCGCCGGGCTGGAGGTCGCTCGCCAGCTTGGTCGCAAGGGCGGCCGCAAACGCCAAATGACCGACAGCAAAATCGAATCTGCCAAGAAACTCCTGGCCAGCGGCATCCCGCCTCGGGATGTGGCGAAAAACCTTGGTGTGTCGGTGCCGACCCTGTACCGCTGGATTCCAGCCTCGATGCGCGCGTGATGCACGTTCTACTCCGTTTTCCGAGATGACCTGGGTTCCCCAATGAACAGTTCACCAGAATGTAAAGCGCAAGCCCTGATGACGCTGGAAGGCATCAGCCAGTCTTACCGTATTGGGGAGCGAGTAATTCCCATATTGAAAAATATCTCCCTAACTCTCTGGCGGGGCGACGTGCGCCCTTCTCGGAGCGTCCGGGTCGGGAAAGAGCACACTGCTTAATATTCTTGGGCTGCTTGATCGCCCGGCATCAGGTCAATTCCGCTTCGCCGACCAGGACATGCTGACAGCAAGCGTGGATGAACTGGCGGCGATTCGCAATCGCGAGATCGGGTTTGTTTTTCAGTCATTCAATTTGTTGCCGCACCTTACCGCATTGGCCAATGTAGCCTTGCCATTAACATATCGTGGAATGTCGCATCACGAAGCGCATGCGTATGCACTAGACCAAATGCGGCGAGTAGGTCTGGCAGGCCATGCTGAGCACCGGCCTGCAGAATTGTCCGGCGGACAGTGTCAGCGTGTAGCAATAGCGCGCGCCCTGGTCGGCAATCCAGCCATCATCTTGGCTGATGAACCTACCGGTAACCTCGACAGCACGACCGCCGCCGGCGTCATGGATTTGCTGCTGGAACTTAACCGTGAGCGGGGCGTTACGCTGATGGTGGTGACGCACGACGCCTCAGTGGCGAAGCAGCTAGATCGACAGATTGAAGTCTTCGATGGGGGCTTACACGAGGCATTCATCCTGGAAGCGGGGAAATATGCATAGGCGCTTTGTTCAACATCACGGCCCTTCGCCATTTCAATTGCTTACCGAGTCCATTCATAGTCTACGCCTGCTGGGACGGCGATCCTTACTGGCGCTACTGGGTATTGTCGTAGGCAGCGCGTCGATCATCGCACTGCTCAATATCGGCCGCAATGCGGCCGATGAATCGATTCGTGCCTTCAAGGACTTGGGCGCCGACACCTTGATTGTCAGTTTTCCAGATTCGCCACAGAACAAGCGCCTACTTCCGTCGTCCCTGGACGCCGACGCACTGAAAGAAGCCGTGCCCGCCATCGCCCATGTCGCACCGATCACAATACATTCGGCGCGTGTAAGCCTAAATGGGCAAGTAGCAGAAGCTACTCTAATTGGCACCTCCGCTGACTTGGCCCCTGCCTTGGGTCTGAAAATCCAAGAGGGCCGCTTTCTTTCCGACTTTGATCATCGTGAAACCTTTGTCGTGGTCGGGGCACGCGTCGCACGCGACCTCGGTGCGAAGGGAAATTCTTTACAAGTCGGCGGCCTGTTGCAGATCGAAAATTATCTGTTCCAGGGCGGTCTTCTTCTACCGATTGGGTGAAATCCGCGACCGCAGTTTTGAGCAGCAGCGCTACCGGGCCAGCGGCCTCAATCTGGTGACGGCGGCCATCGTGTTGTGGAACACGGTCTATCTGGAGCGTGCCACCAGTGCTTTGCGTGCCCACGGCAAGGCGCTGGACGACACGTTGCTGCAATATCTGTCCCCGCTGGGGTGGGAGCATATCAACCTGACCGGCGATTACCTATGGCGCAGCAGTGCCAAGGTCGGTGCGGGGAAGTTCAGGCCATTGCGACCGCTGCCACCGGCTTAGCGTGCTTTATTTTCCGTTTTCTGAGACGACCCCAACAATTTCATGGATTACTCCTTACAGTTGGGTAGTATTTTCGGCTCTTGGGGAAGTTCATCGGCTTGTTGCGGACTTTGCTCGAATAGCATCTCGATCAAGCTCATGGGGCCTTTGTCTTTGCCCTCTGCTCGGTGTGTGCGGTAGTTAAAATCCAGATCAATCTTGGACTGCAGATCAGCGGCATAATCCTTCGGATATTGTGCTTGCTCGATAGCTGGCAGTTCCTTGAAGTGGTCCAGCACGGAACTGAAGAAATTCGTCAGTTTACCGGACTGGTTATATTCATCTATTGCCTGAGCTATAACTTTCTCACGCCACACTTCTTCCTGCTTGGACGCTTCCATCCAGGCTGCGCGGCGCTCGTTGACGGTATAGGTTCCACTTTCGTCATAAATGACGTTAGCCAGTTGTTCCCTAGACAATCCGGCGAAGGGATTTTTTTCATTGCCGATATTGCTGCTTCTATTCACAAACTCTGTGGCTTGCTTGGCTCTAGCTAACAAAACAGGGTCGCTAGTATTGGGAACTTCGTCGTCGTGCTTTTTCTTGTTAACTTGGTAAGAATCTCCCGATATTTGACTCAAGGCGGTCTTTGCCTTGTCAGCCAATTCCGAACGAGAGAGGGTATTGTCCCGTTCTTCGGCACGGCTGGCACTCGCGGCCAATTGTCGGGCCAGTGTGGAAATCGTCTGTGTGCCGCCTTGCATACCTGACGCCCCCTGATTTTCCAAGGCGTCAGAAACCCGCTCGGTCGCCGAAGCCGCTTTGAAAGCCGCCGCGCCGCCTGCCTGGGTTGTGGAATACGAGCCAATCGAGCCGATCATGATAATCCTTCCTCGTACTTGGAACCTGCATATCGAGCCCGGTTATGTTTCATGGATTACTCCTTACAGTTGGTGAGTCAGTGGTGTTTTTCGGCTCTTGGGGCAATTCATTGGTTTGTTGTGGGCTTTGCTCGAATAGCATCTCGATCAAGCTCATGGGGTCTTTGTCTTTACCCTCTGCCTTGTGTGTACGGTAGTTAAAATCCAGATCAATCTTGGACTGTAGATCGCTGGCATAATCTTTTGGATATTGCGCTTGCTCGATTGCAGGCAGTTCCTTGAAATGGTCCAGCACGGAACTGAAGAAATTCGTCAGTTTCCCCGTGCTGTTGTATTCGGCCATGGCTTGGGCTGCCACTTTCTCTCGCCACGCTTCTTCCTGATCGTAAGACTCTCGCCAAGCAGCATGACGCTCATTCACCGTATACGTACCGCTCTCGTCGTAAATAATGTTTGACAACTGTTCTCGCGATAGGCCGGAAAATGGGTTTTTTATCGAGTGGCCGCCTCTAGATGCATCATTAACGAATGCCGTTGCCTGTTTGGCTCTAGACAGTAATTCCGGGTCACTGGTATTGGGAATCTCGCTGTCGTGCAGTGTTTTATTTGCATAGTATGAATCACCAACTACGTGATTCATAATGCTTTTCGCCTTGTCAGCTAATTCCGAGCGTGTGAGGGTCTTGTCTCGTTCTTCGGCACGGCTGGCGCTTGCGGCCAGCTGTCGGGCCAGCGTGGAAATCGTCTGTGTGCCGCCTTGCGTACCTGACGCGCCCTGATTTTCTGAAGCGTCAGAAACCCGCTCGGTCGCCGAAGCCGCTTTGAAAGCCGCCGCGCCGCCTGCCTGGGTTGTGGAATACGAACCAATCGAGCCGATCATGGCTACCCCCTTTTGTGAGCTTGGAGCCTGCACGCTCAAGCCAGTTTTAGCAAAATACCATAAATGACGAAGTGTTTCACAATCGCATCTCTGGTAGCCAGCCGCTCACTTAGCGTACGATTTTTTCCGAATTCTGAGACGACCCCTTATTGAGCGTCAGGAGAACGTCGTTCTCATCGGGCCTTCCGGTGTGGGCAAGACGCATCTGGCCATTGCCCTGGGCTATCGAGCGGCCCAGGCCGGCATCAAGACACGCTTCACGACTGCCGCTGATCTGCTGCTGACCTTGTCGGCCGCGCATGCGCAAAACCAACTGAAGACGGTGATGCATCGGGCGATCAATGCTTATCGATTGTTGATCATTGACGAAATCGGCTATCTGCCGATGAGCCGCGAACAGGCCAATCTGTTCTTCCAGGTCATCGCCGCCCGCTACGAGCGCGGTTCGCTGATCGTCACCAGCAATCTGCCGTTTGGTCAGTGGGATGCGACCTTTGCCCAGGACGCCACGCTGACGGCGGCGCTGCTGGATCGTCTGTTGCACCACGCCCGCATCTTGCCGATCGCAGGGGAGAGCTACCGGCTCAAGCACCAACGTCAGGCCGGCATGGTTCAGACCAGAAAGGTGGTGGCCACCAATTGAGCGCCGCGCGGCATAGGCATCTTTCCGGTCGGGCCTACGGCCCACCCTCCAAGACACCTATGCCGCGCAAGTCAGTATCAGTGGTGTATCAGTTTTAAATCGCTGATTGGGGAAAAACTGTATCAGTTTTAAATCGCCGTTGACAATTTTCTCGATACCCTGACTCGAAGTGATTGAAAGCTTTACCTGCCCGGCGACGACGAGATGCAAGCCGGTGCACGGATCACCACGGTGCAGGATGGTGCCCCCCTTGCGGTAGCGGACCTCGCGGGCTTCCCGGGAAAGCATGGCAATCTCGTCATCCCCGACCTCGCCGAAGATGAACGAGTTTTTCAGGTAGGTTTCGACGTCGACCGGCCGCATGTCGCGCAAGCGTACCCCACTCGCCGACTCACCACCCACTCCGGAAAACTTCTGGTGGATCAGCAAGACGCCCCCGGGCGCCACATTTGCCGGGGCTGCGCGCCGGCTGAATGCAAGTCGACGGCCTGCACCAAGGCCCGCTGCGTACGGAATGCCATGAATCGTCGTACGAACGCCCCATCAGGCATTCAGTTGTTGACGCGACTGAGGCTGATCTTCTGGAGCAGCGAGTAAAGCTCGTCCTTGATCGCCAACTTCTTCTTTTTCAGGACCTCGATCTCCTCATGCGTGCCCGGCTCAAGCCTAGCCTCCATGTTGCAGATCTTCTGGTCGAGCGTGTTGTGTTTTTCGAACAGCCCCTGAAAGTAGCGGTCGCTCGCCTTCAGTTCGGAAATCAGGTCGCGGAATTCATGAAACATTGTGTTCTCCTCTGGTAGCGGATGAATTTACACGACGCCCTGGGCGAGCATAGCGTCGGCAACCTTGACGAAGCCGGCAATGTTGGCGCCATTGACGTAACTGACCCTGCCGTCCGCGGTGCGCCCGTAGTTCAGACAGGCTTCATGGATGTTGCACATGATCTCGTGCAGGCGCGTATCGACCTCCTCGCGCGGCCACGACAGGCGCATGGCGTTCTGGCTCATCTCCAGGCCCGAGGTGGCGACCCCACCGGCATTGCTGGCCTTGCCCGGCGCGTAGAGCACGCCGTTGCTTTCGAACACCTTCACTGCCTCCGCCGTCGATGGCATGTTGGCGCCTTCAGCCACGCAGATGACGCCGTTCTTGAGCAACCTCCCGGCATCCTCGCCATCGAGTTCGTTCTGCGTCGCACACGGCAGGGCGACATCGACCGGCACGTGCCAAGGGCGGAGCCCCGGGTGGAAGTCGGCGCCGACGCGCTGCGCGTAATCGCTGACCCGGCCGTAAAGATGGTTCTTCACCTCCATGAGTTCGCCCAGTTTTTCCGGCGTGAAGCCACTCTCATCGACCACGGTGCCGCTCGAGTCGGAGACGGTGACGACCTTGGCGCCGAGCGCCATGGCCTTTTCGACTGCGTACTGGGCGACGTTGCCGGCACCCGAGACACTCACACGCAGGCCTTCGAAACTGCGCCCCCGCTGCCGGAGCATCTGCTCAGCAAAATAGACCGTGCCGTAACCGGTGGCCTCCGGGCGAATCAACGAGCCGCCAAAGCTCAGGCCCTTGCCGGTGAACACGCAATCGGCGCGGTTCGAAAGCTTTTTCATCATGCCGGCCATGAAGCCGACCTCGCGCCCGCCGACCCCGATATCGCCAGCCGGGACATCGGTAGCGGACCCAATATGACGGAACAGCTCGCTGACGAAAGCCTGGCAGAAGCGCATCACCTCACCCGGGCTGCGCCCCTTGGGATCGAAGTCGGAGCCGCCCTTGCCGCCGCCCATCGGCAACGTCGTCAGCGCGTTCTTGAAGGTCTGTTCGAAGGCCAGGAACTTGAGGATCGACAGGTTCACCGACGGGTGGAAGCGGATGCCGCCCTTGTAGGGGCCGATGGCCGAGGAATGCTGGATGCGGTAGCCGCGATTGACCTGCACCTCGCCGTGGTCGTCCACCCACGAGACGCGGAACATGATCACGCGCTCCGGTTCAACCAGGCGATCGAGCAGGCCGTGTTCGGCGTATTTCGGGTGGCGGGCGATATACGGCCACAGGCTTTCGATGACTTCTGTAACGGCCTGCAGGAACTCCGGCTGTCCCGGATTGCGCACAGCCACCTGCTGGATGAAATCCTCAAAACTCTGGTAACGCATCATTGCTCCCTGGCTCGTCGTGTGTAGTGAATTGTTCAGGATTGGGCGCACGCCGCCCCGCCAAGCGCCGGCAAACCGCCGCCACATTGGTAGCAGGATGGGAACAATGCATGCCCCAGCTTGGTGCAGAAGATCGGCTTGACGCAGTCAGGGGTGTCGAAGCGGGCGCCAACGGCCATGGCGATTGAGTTGATCCTGGGCATTTTCAGTGATTTTTGAAGGTTTTCTTGAGAAGGCAACTCGGCCGTTTTTGGAAGTGCCGATCATAGAGTTCGAAGCGGGGGTTGATAAGCCAGCGAATTCGAATAAAACTGTTTCCATTTTTATAACAATAGAGGTGCCCAATGCACGACATCAACGACATGCTTTTCTTCGCCCACGTGGTCAAGGTCCGCAGCTTTTCCGAGGCGGCGCGCCGTCTCGACGTGTCGAAGTCGCGGGTCAGCAAGGCCGTCGCCCGCCTGGAGAGCGAGCTCGGCGTCCGCCTGCTGCACCGGAGCACGCGCAGCCTGAGCCTGACCGATGTCGGCGAAGCCTATTTCGAGCACTGCGACCGAATCCTCGAAGAGCTCAGCCTGGCCGACACGACAATTTCCCGCCTGCACCAAGAGCCGCGCGGCAAGCTCAAGATCAGCGCGCCGGTCGCCTTCAGCACGATGCACGTGGCTTCAGCGCTGCCAGATTTCATGGCGCTCTACCCCGATCTCACCGTCGACCTGACGATCAGCGACCGCATGGTCGACCTAGCCGACGAAGGCTACGACATCGCCCTGCGCATCACCCGCGAACCGGGCCAGAACCTCGTCGCCCGCCAACTGGCACCGATCCGCCGCAAAATTTGCGCCAGCCCTTCCTATCTCGCGCGCCGCGGCATTCCGCTGATCCCGGAAGATCTCGCCCAGCACAACTGCCTAGACTACACCTTCATGGACACGCAGGGCGTCTGGCATCTCAAGGGCTATCGCGGCGATGTCTCGATCCCGGTTTCAGGCACCCTACGCATCAACGACGACGAGGCCCTCTCCCAGGCGGTGCTCGGCGGTCTCGGCCTAGCCCTGCTGCCGACCTTCATCGTCGGCAAGGAGTTGCAGGAGGGACGACTGGTCGAAGTGCTGCCCGGCTATGTGCCGACCGAGCGTTTCATCTATGCCGTTCATCTGCCTAACCGGCATCTGCCACTGAAAGTTCGTGCCTTTATCGAGTTCCTGCTCAAGCGCTTCGGGCCGACTCCGTATTGGGACCGCTGAAAGCGGGACCCCCATACATTGACACACCGGGCGTCTTTGACAGCTTCTTTCACGCGACGACAAGCCCCGGATGCAGCGCTTCTGTATCGCGAGCACCGGAGGGTGCCCCCCCCGGGGCCTTGAGTCACTTCCCGTTTTTTTTCACGTTGCCAAGCACATCCCTCAATACACTTTGGACTGCGGTATTCCAGGCGGAGATGTTTTTTTGGGCGATCGACTCCTCCAGGCAAAGCCGGGAGACCTCGGCGGATTTTTCAAAAGCGCTTCGGGTCGCATCGATATTGCATTGCGTGATTTGCTCGACAAAGAGCAAATAAGTATTGGCGTAGTTGTTGGCAACATCGATCGAGACGTTCTGCGTTTCCAGGATGGTTTCGATGATGGACTTCATATGGATCTCCTTGGTCGAGTAAAGTCATCAGCCATTGGCTCAACGCTGATTACAGGTTCTGGCAATATCAAGTTGTCGGGCCAGCGGTAACTATCTCTGGCACTTTGTTACGCTGACGACCCGCAGGCGACGCGTGGAGCCGCCGGGAAATTCCCAGGCAATCTCCTGTCCCACCCGGAGCCCGATCATGGCGCTGCCAACAGGCGTCAATACGGAAATTTTTCCCTGCGCCGGATCGGCTTCGTCCGGATAGACGAGTTCGATCTCGCGCAAGGTTCCGGTCAGTTGGTCGGCATAGGTGAAGCGAGCGTGCATGGTGACGACATCGCTCGGCAGTTGTTCCAGTGGGACGACAATTGCCCTGTCCAGTTCGTCCGCTAGTTCCTCGCTCCAGGGGTATTGGCGCAAGCGTACATAATCGTCGGCGCAGACCAGAGGCGCGCCGATGGATTGGGAGTAATCCGCGAGTTCGCGGTGTGTGGCAAAGTTGATCATGGCACAATCGTAGTGTTTCCCAAGGCGAAGCACTAGACCGTGGCGCGGCATCAATCTGTATCTCCATGGGCAACAATCTGATCGAACAACACCAATACTGGAGTCCATCCATGATGGCTGACTTGAATCTGATGGCGACCTTTGCTCGCGTGGTCGAGGCGGGCAGTTTTTCGGCTGCAGCCCGCCGGATGGGCACCTCGCGCTCTGCGGTCAGCAAAGCGGTGGCGAAATTCGAGAAATCGTTGGGCGCCCACTTGCTGAACCGGACGACCCGCCATCTCAGCCTCACCGAAGTCGGCGCCTCAGTCGCCGAACATTGCGCGCGCATGCTTGAGGAAGCAAACGAGGCAGAAAAAATTGTCGGCAGTTTGAGCAGCGAAGCGCGCGGCATTCTGCGGGTCAGTGCCTCGGTCGCTTTCGGAACGCTGCACGTCGCACCGGTGCTCGCCAAATTCCTGCCGCTCCATCCGGAACTCAAGATCGATCTAAGCATCACGGACCGCCGCGTCAACCTGGCCGAGGAAGGCTACGATGTCGCCATCCATGTCACGGGCGAGCCGCCACCGAATGTAGTGGCGCGACCACTGGCGCCGGTCCGCCGCAAACTATGTGCGACACCCGATTACTTCCACCGTAAAGGCATCCCGCTCACCCCGACCGACCTGGTGGCCCATAACTGCCTCGACTACACCCGCTCAGGCGATCCGGGGCGCTGGCGGTTTACTGGCCCGGGCGGCGAAATCGTCGTACCCGTCAACGGTACGCTGCACGTCGATGATGATGAAGCCTTGTCGCAGGCTGTCCTTGGTGGCCTGGGGGTTGGCCTGTTACCGACCTTCATCATTGGCAAGGATTTGCAGGAAAGCCGTTTGCAGGCGGTCTTGTCCGATTACATCGCCGTTGAACGACACGTGTATGCGATGTATTTGCCGACACGTCATCTGCCCAGCAAGGTTCGTGTCTTCATCGACTTCCTGGTTGCGCATATCGGAGAGCAGCCATACTGGGACAGTTGAGCGGGTATTCGTGTTGATGCCTGGTCAGGCGTACGGGGCCGGGAATCGGTAGATAGATGGGCCAAGGTAGGCACTGGCCGAGAAGGTAGAAATGCTCTTGCGGCTGATTTCAGATTCGAGCCGTCGTTCGAATGACCGTTGTTGCGAGCGGGTGACTGTCCGGTTGTGGCCGGTAATTGCCGCATAGCGATAGCAATTTTATTGAAGGGTAAAACTTGCCATTCAATAGTCTCCAGAGATTTCAAAAAAAGGCTGCTCTAAAATTAGTCCCAACGTTGTTGATAGGAAAAAATAGGAAGTTTCCAACTAAAACGCAGAGCTAG
>JAVEXE010000061.1:0-1287 GCA_034004105.1 Azonexus sp.
GTGCGTTTCCTTGAGGTTGATGAGTCTACCCATTTTGCTTTGTCGGCCTTTGTCTATGGCTCCCTGTTGGGGGAAAACTGATTTGAAATATCAGGATTTGCGCGACTTCATGTCGCAACTGGAAAAAACGGGTGAATTGAAGCGTATCCCGGTCGACGTCGATACCCGCCTGGAAATGACCGAAATCGGCGACCGCGTATTGCGTGCCGGTGGTCCTGCCTTGTTGTTCGAGCGGGCAAAAACTGGCGAGCGCAAACACGACATTCCGGTGCTGGCCAATCTGTTCGGTACTCCGAAGCGCGTTGCCCTGGGGATGGGTGAGGAGTCCGTGCAGGCGCTGCGCGAGGTGGGCAAGTTGCTGGCTTACCTGAAGGAGCCGGAGCCACCCAAAGGCTTGAAGGATGCTTGGGACAAGCTGCCGATTCTGAAACAGGTGCTCAATATGGCACCGAAGAAGATTTCCAATGCACCGTGTCAGGAAGTGGTCTGGGAAGGCAAGGACGTCGATCTGTCGCGCCTGCCCATCCAGCACTGCTGGCCAGGTGACATTGCGCCGCTGATTACCTGGGGGCTGGTGGTGACCAAGGGGCCGCACAAGAACCGGCAGAACCTGGGCATTTATCGTCAGCAGGTGCTGGGGCCGAACAAGGTGATCATGCGCTGGCTGGCGCATCGCGGCGGGGCGCTGGATTTTCGCGATTTCCAGTTGGCCAATCCGGGCCAGCCTTTCCCCCTGGCGGTCGTGCTGGGTTGCGATCCGGCGACGATTCTGGGGGCGGTTACGCCGGTCCCGGATTCGCTGTCGGAATACCAGTTTGCCGGCTTGCTGCGTGGTGGCAAGACCGAATTGACGCAATGCCTGGGTTCCAGCCTGCAGGTGCCGGCACGGGCAGAGATCGTTCTGGAGGGCCACATTCATCCGGGCGAAATGGCGCTCGAAGGCCCTTACGGCGACCACACCGGCTATTACAACGAGCAGGCAGAATTCCCGGTTTTTACGGTCGACCGCATCACGATGCGTAAAAACCCGATTTATCACAGCACCTACACCGGCAAACCGCCCGACGAACCGGCAATTCTGGGCGTGGCCCTGAATGAAGTATTCGTGCCGTTGTTACAGAAACAGTATCCGGAAATCGTCGATTTTTACCTGCCGCCCGAGGGCTGTTCGTACCGGATGGCGATTGTCAGCATCAAGAAAGCCTATCCCGGCCACGCCAAGCGCATCATGTTCGGCATCTGGTCTTTCCTGCGTCAGTTCATGTACACCAAGACGATTGTTGTGGT
>JAVEXE010000061.1:1387-10865 GCA_034004105.1 Azonexus sp.
CATGCCGGCCGCCAGGCAACGTGCGCGATCTTCGGCGAAAGCATTCGCCGTCATGGCAACAATCGGTAATTTGTCACAGCCAGGTAGCGCACGAATCTGGCGGGTTGCTTCCAGGCCATCGAGTTTGGGCATCTGCATATCCATCAGGATCAGGTCGTAACGCTGTTCCTTGGCGCGGGCGACGGCTTCCAAACCGTTTTCTGCCGCGTCAACTCGCATGGCTACATCATCAAACAGCGACAGGGCGACCTCGCGGTTGATGGGTTCGTCTTCTACCAGCAGAAGACGACAGTGTTGATACCGACTCGCCAGTATGGCTTCGGCAGCACCGTTCGGACAGTCATCTTCCTGGCTGGATGTGGCCAGCGGAGTGGCCTCAACAAGCTGCAGGCGGGCGGTGAACCAGAACGTGCTTCCCTTGCCTTCCTGACTGCGTACACCGGCATCCCCTCCCATGGCCTGGGAGATTTTGTGGGTAATGATCAGCCCCAAGCCCGTACCGCCAAATCGCCGGCTGATGGTGTTGTCCGCCTGTTCGAAGGCGCTGAACAGGCGGGGCAAGGCGTCGGCGCTGATCCCGATACCGGTGTCTTCGACTTCAAATCGCAGCACAATGCCGCCATCGAAGACATCTTGTTGCTGCAGTCGAAGCGTGATGCTGCCTTGTTCAGTGAACTTGACCGCGTTATTGGCCAGATTGAGCAAGGCCTGTTGCAGACGAACTGGATCGCCACGCAGTGTCTGGTCCGGTAGCGTGTTGTCGATATGGAGTTGCAGCCCTTTTTCATGCGCTTTGTCCTGCAGCATCGAGGCAACATTGGCCAAAATGCTGGCTGCTCGCAGATTGACCTGGTCGAGTTCGAATTTCCCCGCTTCGATTTTTGACAGGTCGAGTATGTCGTTGACGATACTGAGCAAATGCTGGCCAGCAATATCGATTTTTTGCAGCCGGTTTTCCTGTTCGGAAGGAACGCCGGCACGACGGATCAGTTCGGCCATGCCGGTGATGGCATTGAGTGGCGTGCGGATTTCATGACTCATATTGGCCAGGAAGCTGCTCTTGGCAACACTGGCGGCTTCGGCGGCTTCCTTGGCCTCTTTCAAGGCCTGTTCATAGGCTTTTTGCTGGCTGATATCGGTGATGAAGGTAATCAGGCGTTCAGGATGTTCTTCTGTCGCAGGGCGATAATTCAGGTTGACGCTGACTGGGATCAGCTTGCCCTCGCGGGTGATCTGCCGGGATTCCAGACGCAGGAAGCCCGCGCTCCTGGCCTCGTCGACGACGTGATGGAAAGCTGCCGTGCTGACGTTGGCATCAATTTCGGGGACGGTAAGCTGTTGCAGCGCCTCACGCGTGTAGCCGAGTAAATCTGCGGCATGTTGATTAACGTAAGTCAGGCGCGCAGTACTCGGGTCCACCCAGTGGATGCCGATACCGACACGGTCCATGGCGAATTGGGTTTCCGCAAGCTGATAGTGTGCAAGCTCCAGTTCGTGCGTACGTTGTTTGACGTGTGCTTCCAGTTCATCACGATGCCGTGCCACTGCATCAATGGCGGCACGCAACTCGGTGATGTCGTGCGCAATGCCGAGTACGCCGATCAAGGTGCCGTCTGGCAGGCGCATTGGCGTTTTTGTGGTCAGAAAGAGGCCACGGTAGCCGTTGCTGGCGAAGGTAATCCATTCCTCATTGCTGGTTGGTTGGCCGGCTGTCATGGCGGCCTTGTCATTGGCGCGGAAGAAGTCGGCCAGTTTGCGGTCAACGAAGTCGTAATCGGTTTTTCCAACAATTTCGGTTTCGCTGGCGCCGAAAAAAGCCTCAAAGCTGGGATTGCAGCTTAGATAGACGCCGTCGGCATCTTTCAGCCAGATGAGGTCGGGGATGGTATCGACCAGCGTGTGCAGGTGTGTTCGTTCCCGGGTCAGGCTGCTCATGGTTTCGTTCAGCGCAGCCCCCAGCCGGCCAAGCTCATTGTTGGGCAATGGGCCCTGGATAGCGTTGAATTTGCCCTCGCGTACAGCGTCGACCGCAGTCATCAGGCGCTGCAGTGGTTCGATCAATTGCCGTCGCATGAACCACAGGCCGATGCCCAGCACCAACAGGGAAATCGACAAAAGACTGAGAAAACCGGCACCAATCAGGCTGTTGGTTGGACTGACGGAAATATTTTCCGGGTCCAAAAGATGAATTTCGACCAACTCCGTCGACGCCAAACGCATTTTGGCGATGGCAAAAATTTGCCCGCCGTGCTCGCCTCGACTGACTTCAGCAAGCCAGCGATAGCGGGCTGTGCTCAGGGGTTCGTTGGCCTCTGCTTGGAAGGCCACGGGCATTCGGCTGGAGCGTTGCCCGCCGGGCGTGTTGATTGCCAGGGAAAGACCGGTTTCCAAGGCTGCACGCTCAATGAAACCCTGGTCGAAGCAGCGGCCCATGGTGATTTCTCCAACCGGTTCGCTGCCAACAGCCAGGACTGGCTGCCGGATGCTGAGCGCAATTCCTCGGCCTTCAAGGCAGGCGCTGAGCACCGGTTTTTTTTGTGGAAGCGTCTGGTCGGGCAGGGGCAGGGCCTCATCCAGTGATCGGAAAGACGCGTGGGCGTCCCGGCTGAACATGATTCGCGCCTTGCCATCGGTGTCGTGCGACCAATAGTAAATACGGTCATGCATGAAAGCTGCAACAGGGCCTGTGTTGCTGGTGATGATCAGCCAGTCTGCAGATGCCGCACGCCCACTGGCGCCGAGCAAGGTGGCCAGCTCTTTTGCAGGGTGATCGAAAATGGCAGGGTTGCCATTTTCGCTGAGAAAATAATTGTGGAAGAGATTCAGGGTGGCCTGCAGCTTGCCACTTTTTGCCAAGGCATCCGCTGCGGCTTGGAGTTCGTTGGCACGGTACTCAATGTTGGTGTCGAGATGCTGTAATCCGACCTCCAGATCGAGTTGCCGGGCCGCCTTGTGGTGCTGCGTATTCAGGTGCACAAACAGCAGGCCAGCCACCACCAGCACCGCCAGTGTGGCGATGAACCAGAAAATCAGGATGCGATGGGCCAGAGAGAGTTTGGACACGATCAGAAGATTGGGCGAACCTGCTCCACATTGGCGCGCGTGACCGTGATCGACGGAACGATGCGTTCCTTGCTGCTGGGGTGTTGCCCGTCCAGCAGGCTGATGACGGCTTCTCCACCCTCAATGCCGAACGTGGGATAGGTGAAGCTGGCGTCGAGTTCTCCAGCGCGAATGGCGTCTCGTGCCTCGGTGATGAAATCAATGCCGGTGATCGGAATTTTGCGTGGGTCGATGCCGGCCTTCTTCAGTGCCATGATCGCGCCCAGTGCCATGCTGTCGGACTGAGCGTAAATGGCGTCAAACATCAGCCCCTCCGCCAATGTTGCTTCGATTTGCTGAATCGCCAGCGCCCTTTGAGAGTCGGCGCGACGGATGCCGGCAACGCTCAGGCCGGGGTATTTTTTCAATGCTTCAATAAAGCCTTCGGTACGTAGCTGGCCTGGCGTTGAGGTCGGAATATGTTGCAGGACAAGAATGCGGCCGCGACCATCAAGGCGTTTGGCGAGGTATTGCGCGGCCTGGCGGGCGATGGCGCGATTGTCGGCGGTGACGAAATGGGTGAATTCTTCCCCGATGACCCGGCGCGAGAGCAAGACAACAGGAATGCCTTTGCGATAAACCCGGGCGATCGGTTCGCGCATCAAAGCAGCATCGCGAGGGCTGGTGATCAGGACATCCACGCCTCTGGCGGCAAAATTTTCGATATCAAGCACCTGCTGCGCGGTGTCGCCACCTGCGTCGCTGAAAAGGAACTCGATGTCATTACGCTTGCTCAGCGCGTCTTTCAGGTCACGGACCTGCGCGGCACGCCAGTCGTTGGCCATGGTGTCCTGCGCAAAAGCCACGATACGTTTGCGATTGGCGGCGGTTGCCAGGTGAGGTGCGGCGAGAAGGCTGAGGCCGAGTAAGGAAAAATGGCGGCGATCCATGCGTGGTACCCCGAAGTGATGATGACAGAGGCGCATTGTGGCCCCAGGCAAGCAGAAACATTCTAGCGCAACCACTTGCCGTGATATGGCGTTGTCGATAGATGTCTGGTGTCTTGTTGTTCATTCTCTGCTGGCGAGCCAGTCGAGCAAGCTATCAATCACCGGTGCTGCGTCACTGGCGCGTGGGTCATTGATGAAAATGGATAGCGCATAACGTTGTCCCTTTTTGTCGATCAGGTAGCCTGCAGCGGTGCGTATGCCATTCAGCGTGCCTGTCTTGATATGTGCCCGACCCAGCGCCGGGCTGTCGTTCAGGCGTTTTTTCATTGTCCCGTCAATCCCGGCCAAGGGCAGGCTGGCGATGAATTCTGGCATGAGCGGATTGTGCCAGGCGTCAAGCAGCAGGCGATTCAGGTTGCCGGGGGTAATTCGCGCCTTGCGCGAGAGGCCGCTACCATTTTCCAGCACCAGCTCAGGAAAGTTCATCTGGCGAGCCTGCAGCCAGTGTCGAATGCGCTCAACAGCGCCGACGCTGCTTGCTGGCGTGTTTGAGTCCAGGCTGAGAAAAACCTGTCGGGCCATGACGTTATTGCTCTGTTTGTTGATATCGCGAATGATCTCAGCCAACGGGGCGGACTGATGGCTAGAAAGCACGATAGCCTCAGGGGGCGTAGTGCCGCTGCGAACCTTTCCGGCAAGTTTGCCCCCCATTTCTTGCCATAGATGCGTGAGCAAGCCGGCAGCGTGTTGCTCTGCAGACAAGGGGGCGAGGTTAACACTGCGTTCTCCGCAATCCTGGGCGTAGTCGCCAGTGACCCGTAGCCGCTCGTTTTCTGCTTGATGAAGCAGATTGATCTGGTCGCGCCAGTTGCCGGCGCAGGGGCCGGGCTTGAGGCGTAGTCGGTTGTCCAGTGTCAGCCCGGCGATTGGCGTTTCCAGCCAGATTCTGACTGTGTCTGCTTCTGGTTGCAGGGTGAAACGCAGGGCTTGAAAATCGATCATCAAGCCGTTGGGGCCGACGTTGTACGCGCGCAAAGGTTTGTTGTCGAAAGCGGCGGGGTCAAAGCTTTCTTCAGCAAACGCGCTGCGATCGAGAACGAGGTCGCCGTTGATTTGATCGATGCCGCGGACACGGAGTTGTCGAAGTAATTGCCAAAGGTTTTCGCGGGTCAGTCGTGGGTCGCCGCTGCCCTTGAGGTAGAGATTTCCCTGGATCTGGCCGTCGACCGCAGGCGTTTCGCTCAGCAGGGTGGTTGACCACGTATGGGCTGGTCCGAGCAATTCGAGTGCGGCGTAGGTGGTCAGCAACTTCATGACCGAGGCGGGGTTCATTGCCTGGTCGGCGTTATGGCGCAGTAATGGTGCTGGCGCGTCAATGGCTTGCACAACCAGTCCGACATTGGCGGCAGGAATTTGCGTGGATTTCAGTGCTTGGGCGACCGGATTGGGCAGTTCAGCTTGTGCACCGATGCTAAACAACAGGGTGAGGCAAAGCAGGCACTGTCGAAACGGTCGGGTGTGGCAGGCGCGGAAGAACATCGTGAGGCAGTCTCGGGAAGCAACAATGGGGGCTGATGGCCCCCATTGGATTGGATCTGGCAGGTGTTGGCAACGGCGTTCAGCGATACAGCTCGAAGGTTCCAATCAGGGTTTCCAATTGCTTCGAGGTGTGCAGGAGATCGTCGGCAGCCTGCCGGGCCTGTCGTGCGGAACGCGTATTCTGATCGATCAGGTCGGTGATCTGCTGCATGCTGATGGCGACTTCTTCGCTGGCAATGCCTTGCTGGCGGGCTGCATCTGAAATCTGGGCGGCCATTTGCGAAACCTGGCTGGACGATTGTGTAATGCCTTCCAGACCGGCAACACTCTCGCGCAGCTTGCCGATCCCGTTCTCCACTTCCGTGGCGGCAAGGTCCATGCTGGCAACGGCCTGGGCCGTGACCGCCTGAATCTCATTGACCGTCTTGTTGATGTCAGAGGTTGAGGTCGTGGTGCGCTCGGCCAGCTTGCGAACCTCGTCGGCCACGACGGCAAAACCACGCCCTTGTTCACCGGCACGGGCGGCCTCGATGGCGGCGTTGAGCGCCAGCAGGTTGGTCTGGCTGGCAATGTCGGCAATGACGCTGGTGATGTCGCCGATCTTGGCAATGGAGCGATTGAGCTGGTCGATGGTCTGATTGGAGGTCGTGACGGCTTCGACAACGCGGTTGGTCGCAGCCATGCTCTGGCTGATGTTGGTATTGCTCTGGTTGACCTGGGTTTGCGAGTCTCGGGCTGCGCTTGCCGTGTCGTGTGCGTTGGCGGCGACTTCCTGTACCGACTGGCTGAATTCTTCGGTCGCTGCCGCAACCCCTTCGACGCTGGCCTGCTGTTGCTCCGATTGGGATGCTACTTGATGCATCTGGTGTTCCAGCAATTTGCTTTGGCGGTCAATGGCGTGCGAGGCACTATTGATCTCGTCCAGCATCGCCTTCAGCGTGCCTTGCATGATCCCGAGATTACAGAGCAGCAGGCCTGTTTCATTGCGGCCGCTGATATCGATTTCATCGGTCAATTTGCCTTCAGCAATTCGGTCAAACTGGGCGATTGCCTGGCGTAGCGGCGTGATGATCGAGGAAACCAGGAACGCCCCGCCAATCAGGGTGATGAGTATGGCGGCGAGCATCAGTATGGCATCCAGAATGAGAATTTTCTGGTAGCTCTGTTCTGCATCGACATAGCGCTGGTTGGCGCTATTGGCCAGTTCGTCAATCAAAGCCTGACCATCACGACGCATCTGGTCGTAAAGCGGGTTGATATTTTTTAGCAGGACGATATTGGCGTCCATGTACAGCCCTTGTTTGAGCAACTCGCGAGCGGCATTGACGCCTTCACTAGAGAAGCGCTCCCGGGTTTCGCCGAATTTCTCGACCAAAGCAAGCTGTTTTGCGGTCAACGGTGCGACTTTCAGTTTTTCCAGCTGCTCGTTAATTTGCACCCGGTTTTTCAGGGTCGCCTCAATGTGGAGGTCGATCGGGTGGTCGTGCAGTTTGTTGAAAGGGCTGTCCGGATCGTGCTGCAAGGCCAGCATGATTTGGGAGCGATTGTCTGCCAGCAGAGACATCATCTGGTTGACGGCATTCGAGGGCTGGAGATTGTCGCGATACATGGCATCCAGCTGTTCACTGGCGGATTTTTGCCCAGTCATGCCGAAAAAGCCCAGTACCAGCATCAGCAGGACCAGAACGCCCATCGTGGCCCAGATACGCGAACGCAAGGACAGTGATTTTTTGCCGGTCGTTGGCAGTGCCCCTTTCTGCCCCGCTTGAGCGTAAGCCGCTTCAGCTGCAGCCCGTTTGGCGGCTGGGGCCGGGGTGCGTACGGACATGTAGCCGGTGATCTGGCCATTTTTCTTGAGTGGAACAACGAAGGCTTCAACCCAGTAAAAATCCCCGTTCTTGCACCGGTTTTTCACCATGCCGCGCCAAGGAAGACCAGATTTCACCGTTCCCCAAAGATCCTTGAAGGCCGCTTCCGGCATGTCCGGGTGACGAACGATGTTGTGACTTTTGCCGATCAACTCCTCGCGACTGAAACCGCTGATGTCAACGAAGGCATCGTTGGCTTGGGTGATGATGCCTTTCAGGTCAGTGCGTGATACGAGATACGTGTTGGGCGGGAAGCTGACTTCGCGCTGGGTGACCGGCTGGTTGTTTTTCATCGTGTCTGTTTGATTGCCTGGGTAAAGTCAGGGATTCAGGGCTTGCCGTTATTGGCTTGTTGCGGGGCGATCAGATCAGGGTGCACCTGCAGCGCGCCGCTTTGTGGCACCTGCAAGGTGCGCGACGGCGTTTCGTGGGTGGCGCAGGCGCCAAGCAGGGTGGTGACAATCAGACCAAGGATAATTGCGCGCATCGTGAATACCATTGTGTCAAATGTGGGAAATCATAGCTTTTCTTGGCGGTCCCAGCCAGCGAAGTTCATATTTTTGTTGTAAAGCTTCTTTGTCTTGTCCAGAAAAACCCCTTGCCGGGGCGATGTTATAATCGCCCACCAAATTTCGCGCCCTTGTCCGTATCCGTGATCTTTACCCTTGGCATCAACCATCACTCTGCACCGCTGGCCATTCGTGAGCGCGTTGCTTTTGGCGTCGACAAATTACGCCACGCACTGGCTGATTTGTCGCGTTCTCAGGTGGTGCGCGAGGTTGCCATTCTGTCGACCTGCAATCGGACCGAGATTTATTGCGCCGCTGAGTCGTCACAGCGGGTTGTCGATTGGCTCTGTGCCTATCATCAAGTGGCGTACGACGAGCTTTCCCCCTTTCTGTATGTGCATGACCAGCCCGAGGCCGTCAGGCACGCGTTCCGGGTGGCTTGTGGCCTGGACTCGATGGTCATTGGTGAACCGCAAATTTTGGGGCAGGTGAAGGATGCGGTGCGCGCTGCCGAAGAGGTTGGCACGCTGGGTACGCAGTTGCACAAGCTGTTTCAGCGGGCATTTTCCGTGGCCAAGGAGGTGCGTAGCACCACGGCCATTGGCGCAAACATTGTTTCGATGGCCGCTGCGGGCGTACATCTGGCTGAACGGATTTTTGATACGGTCGCCCGTCAGCGCATCCTGTTCATCGGTGCCGGTGAAATGATCGAACTGTGCGCGGCACATTTCTGCGCCCAGCAGCCGAAGAAGGTGACGGTCGCCAACCGCACCGTCGAGCGGGGGCGTGCCCTGGCGGAACGTTTTCAGGGTGAGGCCATCCGTCTGGATGAATTGCCGGATCATCTGGCGCAGCACGATATTGTCGTTTCATGCACGGCGAGCCCCTTGCCGATCATCGGCCTGGGTATGGTCGAGCGGGCCATCAAGGTGCGGCGTCATCGGCCCATGTTCATCATCGATCTGGCGGTGCCACGCGATGTTGAAGAGGAAATCGGCGAGCTGGACGACGTATTTTTGTACACCGTCGATGATCTGGCGCAGATTGTCGAGAGTGGCATGGAGTCTCGACAGGCGGCAGTGGTTGAGGCTGAGGGCATCATTGTCGAGCGCGTGCGCGAGTTCATCGGCTGGCTGCAGGCCCGCGATACGGTGCCGGTCATCCGCGCCTTGCGCGACTCTGCCGAGCGGGTGCGCCGCCATGAAGTCGAGTATGCCCTGAAACTGCTGTCCAAGGGCGAGAACCCGGAAAAGGTCATCGAGCAATTGTCCCAGCGCTTGAGCAACAAGCTGATGCACGCGCCCACCAGTGCGCTGAATGCCGCTGAGGGGCAGGACCGGGCCAATCTGCAGATGGCTGCCGAGCGTCTTTTTCATCTTCACCCAGGCGACTGAGCGCCGTTTCGGTCAATCAATTCAATCATGAAACCTTCCATTCGCCAGAAACTGGTGCTGCTTGTTGATCGTCTGGACGAAATCGACCGTTTGCTGTCGGCACCCGAAGTCGCTGCGGACATGGAGCAATTTCGCCGCATTTCCCGCGAGCGTGCCGAGGTCGAGCCGGTGGTGGC
>JAVEXE010000062.1:0-10808 GCA_034004105.1 Azonexus sp.
TCATCGGCGGCCCATCTTCTGTTGCTAGAGAAGTTGGCGAAACAACTCAAGCAGATTGTTTCTGGCGTGACGGAAAGCGCCGGATTCCTGCTGCGGCATGCCCCTCAAACGAAAAGGCGACCGGCGGCGCAGTCCGCTGCGAAGACCTGCGCCCGGATGTGGATTGGGCTTACCTGCGCAGCACCGAAATGAAGGCTGCCTGATGTCATCACTTCACCTTAGCAATCGTCACGTCAATCGGCCTGCCGTCGCCCACCAGCGTGTATTCGCCGCCGGGCGGCAAGGTAAATCGAACCTCGCCACCAGGGTAAAAGCGCACTGCGTATTCACACGCCACGTCAGCGCCGTTCCGCATCTGGCGAACTTCATCAAGTTTCAGGGAGAGGGTAAGGGTGGTCATGGTTTGTCCCCGGTGTATGCATTTAGGAAAGCAGTGTCATTTGCGAATATCGAGCCAGACGCCGATAGATGGCTTTTCTTTGGTGCCCCCAAAAAGCTTTGCGTTACACGAGTAACCGCCCGACACAATGCCTTTTGCCTTCAAGTCCTTGCGAAACTCTCGCGCGTCGACTCGGCTCAAGTAGCCAACTCTTCTTTTGTCCACGAAGACGCACACTGCCTGGCTGTCGTATTTGTTCTCGTCTTCAAGATAAAGCAACGCTTTGCATACTCGACGACTGCCAAGTCTCTTGAGTATTTGTCGCAAGTCTTTTTGGTAGTTGCTTTCTCCAACAACCTCCTGCTCAAAGTCGCCGTCGCCTTCGATTTCCCCGACTTGTTGGATGTTTGTCTCTGGCGAGGATTTTTGTCGCACTCGGTTCTTGAGATAGAAAATTACAAAAACAATCAAAAATAAGTAAATTAATTCCATGTCCGATATCTCTTTCAAAAATGCAAATATGACCACGACTGTCGAACTTCAGTGCGACTCAAGCAGCTTGCTTGCTGCGATGGCTGAGCTATCTCAGTTTGCCAAGCGCTTTCCCGAGTGCGTCCAGGCTTTTCTGGGCGCTGTCGATTGCTCGTCTGAGCTGGCTGGCCTCGATTTTGGTTTCCTGGTTGCAGTGTCGACAAGCAATAACAGGGTCTCGCTTGAGCCTTCCGATAGTTTCCTTGAGTTCCTTGCCGCAATGCGGACAAGGGATGCCGATCATTTCGCGGTCGAGTGAAAAAGTCATGGCCAGTCCTTTCCCGATGATGAGTGAGTGGAATCGTGATTCTAACGGAATCGGGCTGGCCGCCATTATTCGCGCTGGGCTTTTTGCCTTGCATACCAATTCTCCTCTGCGGTCCGTCGTCTTGCGTCGGCGGGGCGTTTCCTTGGTGCCTTTATGGGCCAGGGCTTTTCTTTCCTGTGCCGTTGAACCCACTGTAGGCGGGTCAGCGGTTACGCGTAACGTTTTATGCGAGGCTTTGCACACATGAGCGATTTGAGACTGGCGGTGCACCGCGCCGCGAAAAAGTACCGTGGCGGTATCGAGGCGCTGGCTGTTGCGCTGTCGTCGCCGGATCACCGGGTAAATCCCCAGGTGTTACGCAACCAGCCGGCCGGCAATGATCGCCACTTCCTGCACCTGGATATTGCGGAATCGATTGTTGATCTGTGCGACAGCGATGAGCTAGCGCACGCGGCGGCAATGCAGCGTGGCGGGGTGTTCCTTCGGCTGCCGAACGATAAAAGCCCGGCAGGCGACCTCGCTGTGCTTGAGCTGGTAACGCACGTTTGGCGCGCCAATGGCGACGTTGGGCGGGTGGTGGATGATGCGCTGGCCGACGGCCGGGTCGAGCGCCATGAGATTGCAGAGGCCCGTCGCGCGATTTACCGGATGCAGACGGCGATGACAGCCATGCTGTCACGCCTGGAAGAGATGGCTGAGTAAGCGGCAATGTCAAAAGCCATCGCTCTGTACGACATCGAGTGGGACAAGCTGAACGGCTTGCCGCACATTCAGCGCATGCTGTACCTCATCCTGCGCTGGCACATGGACAGGCGCAATGGCCGTGTCGGCCTGGCTCGTGGCATCAGCCTCAAGGGGCTGGCAGAAGAGCTGTACGTTGAGCCTGTGCGTGGCCGGCATGCCGCTGACGCTGGAGAGCCAAGCCGCAAAGCTGTTCGCAACGCGCTTGACGGCCTGATCGCTGCCGGCCTGATTCGCCCTTGCGGAAATGGCGAAGTGCTTGTTTTTTTCATGCCGCTTGGGCGTCGCGCTTCCGCTCGTCCAAATGATGAGGGGCACGTGATGGGCACGGATCAACGGCTCGATGATGGGCAGCCCGAAACCCTTGCCCAGCCTACGTTTCCGGGTGATGAGGGGCAGGGGGAGCAGACCCCCGAAAAAGCCGATGAGGGGCACACATCAAGAGAAAAGGTAAACCAGTCGACTAAGAAAGCAGCAGCAGCATTTATGCAGCCTGTGGATAAAAAATTATCCACAGTTGCGCCGCTGCCGCTGCTCGATGATGAATCGATTGCAGACTGGATTCGTCGCAAGGAATGGAAGCGTAGCTGCGTGGCAAGGGTGTCTGCTGGCGAAATTCGCCGCGCTGGCTGGATCAGCCATGGCGCAACAGCCCAGGACGTTGCCGAGGCCTACGCCCTGGCTGTGCAGGGCAGGGCTGCAGAGTCAAGCTCCGCCCCTGTGAATGTGCCGTACATCGACTCAATCCTGCAGCGCATCCTGAACGGCAGCAGGTCTGCAGGATGTCGGATGCCTTCAAAGGCCAGTGCCACACCACGGGGCACGTCGCACGCAGAGGCTGCAGCGATGCGGATGGGTATCGACGGGCAGCGGGATGGTGAGTCGCAGAGCGAGTTCATCAGTCGTGTCAATGACGAGGCTGAGGCCATCAGGCTTGGCATTCCTGGCCGTCAGGATGGCGAGCCGGCCGTGGTGTTCCTGGAGCGGCTGTCAGCAGCCAAGGGCGCACGAAAGCCGGTGGCGAAGCATGGCTAATCGGCTGGTCGTGGATAAGCGGCCGTTCCTCAAAATCAAAGCTCGGTACGAGGCCGGTGAGACCGTGCCGCGGTACGCGGTAACGGCAGCGGAAGAGGTCCTTGGCGAAAAGTTTTTGCGCCGCGGCGTCAGCAGTCGCCCGGATGTCGCGGACCGCGCTGCGGGTGACGACAGCTTCGACGATGGGGTGGCAGTGCTATGACCGGACCGGTGGTCATTTCGCAATCAACGCTGGCAGACCTGGGCGAGGTCACGCGGTTTTTCGGCATCGATCTTGAATGGAATCGACACCTTTTCCGCCACGCCGCCAGCCGCGATGCCACGGCGTTTGCAACGGTGATCGGCGGCCTGGCCGAGGCGATCAGGAAAGACGTGCGGTTCGGAACGAACAAAAGGATTGCCGAGATCAACCGAGGCAAGGCAGAACGGATGTCTGGTCAAAGAATGGTGAGGGCATGATCAAGGTCAAACTCGAAGGCCTGGACGTTGTTGCGGCCCGCCTGGCTGGCATGGGTAAGCAGGTGGATTTTGCCGCTGCAACCGCGCTGAACAAGACCGCGTTCGATGTCCGAAACGATGTCTATGCCCAAATGCGTGCGGTCATCGCTGGTGGCCCGACGGTGCAATACACGCTCAAATCCTTTCGGGTTGAGAAGGCATCCAAGCAAAGCCTGGCTGCCACAGTCGGGCTGCGTACCGACTCGCCCGGCAAAGGCAGCCGGTTCGACAAAACCCTTGCGCATCTCTTCACGGGCGGCAATCGCAACCTCAAGCGCATGGAACGCGCCTTCCAGGCTGCAGGCATCTTGCCCTCTGGCATGTTCATGGTTATCCCGAACGAGTCGTCATGGGCTATCAAGATCAACGCCCACGGCAATCCGGACGGCGGCTTTGTCACCCAGCTCATTGCTTACTTCAACGCGTTTGGCGAGCAAGGGTACAAAGCGAACATGACCGACAAGCGGCGCGGCGAGCTCGCCAAGAAGAAGCAGGAAGGCGGCTACATGAAAATCTGCGGTGTCGTCTATTTCATCTCAACCGGTCGCGGCCAAACCAAGCACCTACAGCCCGGCATCTGGGCCAAACGAGGCACGCACGGCATCGATGTTGCCCCGGTATTCCTGTTCGTTCGCCGGCCTCAGTACAAGCAGCTGTTCGACCTGGAAGCCATTGCCAACAAGCGCGTTAAGAGCGACTGGCAGGCGAACTTCAGCCAAGCCTTCGCCAAGGCACTGAGGACGGCGCGATGAAATGGCAGTGCACCAAGCTGGTGCGGCCTCGCGGGTCCTCCCGGAAGACCCCTGGTAAGGGAAATGCGAACCCCGGTTTTTCTCTAGTCACAGCTTGTTTGTTAGGGGGTTAAGTTGTTGATTGATATGGATTCTGTTGTTACTCAAAGGCAGTTCGCTGACATCATCGGCGTGTCTGAGGCCGCTGTTTCTGGCATGGCAAAAGCGGCAATCATCATTCCTGGTCAATCCGTTGGGTGCTGGCTGCGCGACTACTGCGCGCATATTCGCGAGCAAGCAGCAGGCCGGGCGACTGCTGGCGACCTTGATCTTGCCACTGAGCGCGCACGCTTGGCAAAAGAGCAAGCGGACAAGGTGGCGATGCAGAACGCCGAGCGGCGGGGCGAGGTTGCGCCCGTTGCCGCCATGGAAATGGTGCTGGCCAATGTTGGGGCCAAGGTCGGGAAGATCCTCGACACGATTCCCGGTCTGGTGCGTCGCCGTGTGCCTGGCATTGGATCGGATGTGATCGAGGCCATATCCGCCGACATTGCGAAATGCCGCAACATGGCCGCATCGATGACCTTGGCCAGCCTCTCAGAGGATGACGAGTCGCCCGATGAAGACATTGACGCTGGAGGCGAAAGCCTGTGAGCGATCTGTCCGCGATCCACTTGGCGATGGATGCCACGGCGCAGCTGGAAGCCGCCCTGGTGCGCGGCTTGCGCGCCTGGGGCAAGCCAACGCCGCTGACGCTCGAAGCCTGGGCGCGGACGCACTTCTACCTGTCAGCAGAGTCCAGCTATGTCGAACAAGCCTGGACGCCATGGCCGTTCCAGCGGGCCATTCTGGCCTGCATGTCAAACGACGACATTTACGAAATCACGCTGAAGAAGTCCGCCCGCGTTGGCTACACCAAGATGCTGCTGGCCTTCATGCTCTACAACGCCCAGCACCGTCGCCGCAATCAGATCCTGTGGCAGCCCACCGACGAAGACCGCGACGAATTCGTGAAGACAGAGCTGGAACCCGCGCTGCGCGACGTGCCAGCAATGCGCGAGGTGTTGCCCAGCGTCAATTCGCGCAGCAAAGACAACACCCTGCAAGCCAAGAAGTTTGTCGGGTCGGTCCTGCACACCAAAGGCGGCAAGGCCGCGAAGAACTACCGCCGCGTCTCAACTGACGTGGCCATCTGGGATGAGCTCTCAGCCTTCGATAACGACATCGAGAAAGAGGGCGACCCTTTCACCATCGGCGCAAAGCGCGTCGAAGGTGCGACGTTCCCCAAGTGCCTTGATGGATCAACGCCCAAGCTCAAAGGCCTGTGTCTGGTGGATGCCCGCTACACCGTCGCGGATGAGCGCCTGTCCTACCAAATCCCGTGCCCGCACTGCGGCGAACTGCACGCGCTGAGCTGGGGCGGCAAAGGCGAATCGCACGGCTTCAAGTTCGACCAGGCAAACCCCGACAGCGTGGCGCATCTCTGCCCGCACTGCGGCGCGATGTACTTCCAGGCCGACTATCTCCGGCTGGCAGAGAGGGGCGTTTGGGTTAATGACGCCGGAACGATGCACCTGCATGCCGACGGTCGCTTCACGACACCAGACGGCACCCGCATCGATGCGCCGCGCCACATCGCGTTTCACGTCTGGACCGCCTACAGCCCCAGCGTGCTGTGGTCAAAAATCGTCCGCGAATTCATCGCCGCGCACGAAGCCATGCAAACCGGCGACGACAACAAGATGAAAGCCTTCACCAACACGACGCTGGGCGAGTGCTGGGAAGGCGAGATCGAGCGCACCGACGCCGAAGAGCTGCGCCAGCGTGCCGAGCCGTTCGCGCTGCGCACGCTGCCGATGGGCTGCCTGTTGCTGCTGTGCGCAGTCGATACCCAAGGCAACCGCCTGGAAGCGCAGGTGTGGGGCTACGGCATTGGCGGCGAAATGTGGTCCATTGATCACCGGCAATTTTTCGGCAACCCAGAACAGGACGAAGTTTGGCAGGAACTTGAAGAATTCTTGTTTGGCGAGATCTACACCCACGCATCCGGCACCCAGCAGCGCATTTACGCCACCGCGATCGACTCCGGCGGTCACAGCGCCAACGCCGTTTATGCTTTTGCCCACAAGCATAAAGCCCGCCGCGTCCATGCCATCAAGGGCAGCTCAGGGGTTGAGCGCAGCATTGAAAACGGCAACACCAAGGTAGGCTTCGACTGGCGCGGTCGCCGCGAAAAGCACGGCCCAACGCTCTGGCAAGTCGGCACCCACCTCGCCAAAGACCGCTTCGCCTCGCGGCTCGAAGTCAGCCAGCCCGGCCCCGGCTACGTCCATCTGTCGCAAAGCAACACGGACGAATGGTTCCGCCAGCTGGCAGCAGAAGACCGCGTTACCCACCGCACGCAATACGGCACCCGTTACCGCTGGGTGCCCAACCGCAAGCGTAACGAAGTCATCGACATGACCGCCTACTGCATCTGGCTCGAAGAAAGGCTGGGGCTGTGGGCGGTGAAAAAAAAGAAGTGGTGGCAGGACCTGGAAAGCACGGTTCAGCCAGCAACCGCCGATCTGTTTTCAGAACAAAACATGCAGAGAGAGCCCAAGGCCGTCACCCCGCAAATTGCTGCGGTCAACGCGCCAAAACCACAAAAACCAGCAACGCGACCAATCGCCAAATCTGACTGGAGTTCTCGCCTATGATTACCTGCAATCTCGCCGACGTTATTACTGACGCCCTGGCTTCGCCCGTCTTCGGCATGAGTCCCGATGTCGCCAACCTGCTTGCCGTGCAGATTCTTCGCGCCGCTGCTGAGCGGGGCCACGCTGGCACGGATTACTACCTGCCGTATCTGCACAACCTGAGCCGGGCAGAGCGAAACGAAAAAATCCGCAGAGAATTCAGGGGCAACAATCTGCAGGAAATCTGCAAAAAATACGGCGTCAGCCAGCGCACGGTCTACCGCGCATGCCGACAGTTTCAGTGATCGAAAAATGAATCATCAAAGCAAATCGTCAGCGAATTTTGACACCATGAGAATCCAGCCGCATAATCTCGACCGTCGCTGCAAACAACAGCGACACGGGCTTGGCGGCCCGGATTACAAGGCGCATGAGCGCCGCGATCAAATGACGCGGCTTTTTCATGTGCGCGTGCATGGCCCTCTCAATGGTGGCCGGGCACGGGGAGGGCTTCGGCCCTGCCAGACCTTGTACTGGTCCGCCAACCCCGTGTTCCGGTCGTCACCCATCTTGGCGGATGGATGTCGGTTACCAAACCGTTATACAAGGAGGTCATCATGACCACTCAAGCACTCGTTTTTCAAAACACCACCTTTTCGATTGTCGACCGCAATAACCAGCCTTGGCTACGCGCCGCTGAGATTGCCCAGGCGCTGGGCTATGCCAACGAAAACGCGATAACTCGCATTTACGCTCGAAACAAAGACGAGTTCACCGAGACAATGACCGAGACGGTCAAGTTGACCCTCTCGGGAAATCTGCAAAACGAGATCCGCATCTTCTCCATGCGCGGCGCTCACCTGATTGCCATGCTGGCACGCACCGAGGTCGCCAAAGCCTTCCGCAAATGGATTCTCGACCTCATCGACAAACAACCGCTGGGCAACATTAGCCGCGCTCAGGCTGGCGAACTGGCCAGCCTTCTGGCTGAACACTTTCCGGACGGAAAACACCGCCCCTACGCTTGGAGTCGCTTCAACAACCATTTCCGCCTCGCAAGCTATCGCGACCTGCCTGCTGAAAAATTTGAAGCCGCCCGTGCTTACATCCAGCAAATGCCGGTCAAGCCCAAAGCCCTGACCAAAGCAAATCAACCAGGCATCGAAGGTGAATACATGCCCGCATCCAACGACCCCGAAACCCTGAACTCCACCATCGCCCGGATGACGCAACAAGTCGAAGCCGGAAACGGCACGCCGGCCGAAGTCTTTTTGCCGCTGGTCAAAGCCGTAATCAAAAAGCGGCCTGAGCTGCTGAACGAGTTTGTTACCGAGGAACAGCGCGAAAGCCTGATGCTGAGCCTACTGTGCAAGCACCGCTACAGCCTGAGTTTCATGCGCATGGAAGGCGGCGCAGTTAAACCCCAGATAAACACCCATCACGCTGATTCCCAAACCCTGGTACCGCAAGCCGTCATCAACGACATCCGCGACCGCTCGTTCAACTTCTTCCCGGATTCCCTAATCCCGGACCTGATCGGGGCCATTGCCGACCGCATATCCGCAGGGCAAGCGCAACCCGCCTAACCAAAACCCCGTCGACCGTAATTCTGCGGTCGACGGGGCTTTCGGTAAATTTGACCTAAATTTTTACCCCTCATTTTTCAGCAGCCTTGGCCAGAACTTCCAAAGCGGCTTTCTCCATAGGATCAATGGTTTTTTGGGTGGCAACAATCTTTTGTGCGCAAGCGTACAAATCGTTCAAAAGCTCGAAATCTTCTGCTTTGCGCAGATCGGATACAAAATTCCTGAATTCTTTAAGGCTTGGAGAACCGATTTTTTTTATTGCCTCATCAAGCAGCGCATTCTTTCCGTTCAAGAAAGGCGAACGACGAATAATGAATTCTGCGATGACGCCACGCTCTGCCTTGAGCATTCTTCCGTCAGCGCGACACACAAACGTCAAAATCAAAATAGGATAAATATCTTTTTCGATAGCATCTTCTACCTTGGCCTCGTCCGTTTTTTTGTATTGGAGAATTGCGTGTCTGGCAACACTATTAACAACTTCTCCGGTTTCAAGATCAACAGCCTTGCTCACACGAGAGTCAATAAACGTTCTGTTTGCCATTCTTTTTCTGCAGTAGGCATAAATGGCGCAATCATCACCAAGAGAATGAACGCGCTTAACCTCAATTTCTCGTTCAGTTTTTAGGCCGGCCTGATCGGTGTAATGAATCTTGTACGAACCACAAGCCCGACTCTCTTGGGCATTGTCAAAGTCAAAAGACTCCCAGTTGTCTTTTTCATAGCCAGAGTCATCTGTAGAACCGGGGTAAAAAACCGGCTCTTCGTCCCCCTTTCTTGCGTCCATTATTCGGGTTGCGCGCTGCATTGCGGTTTCTTCATCACGAACAACCGGGTCTTTAGAAACAGGCTGCGTGGCTTCTGAGGCAGTCTTGACCGGTTCGCTTTTTTTGCTCCGGTTATACACAGCAAACCCAATAGCACCAAGCACCAAAAGCAAAAATAGAATTTCCATGGCAAACCCCAGGTCATAAATATGCCATTAGAAGTAAAGTCGGCCATAAACGCAATGGGCGATCCGGTTATATCTCCCCATTTTTTGCCATCCATCCCCTAAAAGTGGCAGCGCTTAGCCGCTAGCCTACGCGGCACCACGCAACCGCGAGACAAACATGACCACCATCACAGAAACCCGCCTGGCCGCTTACTTGGCCGCTGAGGCCTCTATCCTGAAAGCGCAGGAAGTACGCAACGGCGACCGCGCATACCGTCAAGCCGAACTGCGCGAAGTGCGTGACCAAATCGACAAGCTGCAGCAGCAAGCCGCCCGCGAACGCGCCGCTGCCAGTGGCCGAGGCGGGCTGAACTTTTCCGTTGCCAACCTTGCCGGGGAATGAGATGAACGCCGTCGACAAACTGATCGAGTTTTTCAGCCCGGCGTCAGCATTGTGCCGCCGCGCTGCCCGCAGCGCACTGGCCTACTACGAAGCCGCCGAACCGTCGCGCCTGCGCAAGTTTTACAAGTCGCGCGGATCGGCCAATGAAATGGTGCAACGCGGCGCAATTGCTGTCCGCGCCCAAGCCCGCCACCTGGCACGAAATCACGACCTGGCACGCGGCGCATTGCGCGTGTTGGTCAATAACGTCGTCGGTCCCAACGGCATCGGCATCGAGCCGCAACCACGCCGCACTGACGGCACGATTCACAGCGAATACGCCGAGGCCTTGCGCGAGGCCTGGCGGGACTGGTGCCGATACCCGGAAGTGACGCACCGCCTGCCTTGGCCGCGACTTCAACGCGCCATGGCTCGCGCCTGGTTGCGCGATGGTGAGGTTTTTGCGCAGCTCATCACGGGCAACCGTGCCGATCTGAACCACAAAACCAAGGTGCCTTTCAGCCTGGAAGCCTTCGAGGCTGATCTCGTCCCGCTGGACCTGAACGATCCGGGGAAAAACATCATCCAGGGCATCGAGCGCAACACCTGGGGCCAGCCGTTGGCCATTCACGTCCTCAAAACCGACCCAACGAGCGTCAGCCTCCCAACAACCGGCCAAACCAAGCGCATCTCTTGGGACAGAGCTATCCATCTGGCGACCTTTGACCACATTGGCCAGGTGCGCGGCGTGAGCGAATTTGCCGCCGTGATTACCCGGCTCGAAGACATCAAGGACTACGAAGAGTCAGAGCGCGTTGCCGCCAAGATTGCCGCCATGCTCACTGCTTACGTCAAAAAAGGCACGCCAGACCTCTACCAGCCAAACGAGAACAGCAACGAGCCGCGCCAATTGAGCATGCAGCCCGGCATGATCATTGACGACCTTGCGCCCGGGGAAGAGGTCGACATGATCGACAGCAACCGCCCAAACCCGAACCTGATCACCTTCCGCCAAGGTCAGTTGCGCGCCATCGCCGCCGGTCTC
>JAVEXE010000063.1:0-10782 GCA_034004105.1 Azonexus sp.
TCGGCCATTGCCGCCGTTGGCTGATCGCTTACTGTCGGTCAGCAGTCTGGCGGTCAGCTGCCGTTGGGGGACGCTTAACGGCGACCGGCGGTTTTCTACTCCGGCGAATACGTGCTCCCGACCCCGTGCGGACGTTCCTGCTATCTCATCTGGGCGTCCGCAATTGAGTTATTAACTGCCTCTCAAGCCATTGGCCTCTGCGCCAGCAAGCCAAAGTGGTAGGGGGCACTCGCTCCCAGGTCTACATGAGCCACCGAATCAAACCCGGCCTTGGCTGCCCAGGCCGCACATTGTTCAGGCTTCGGCCGAATGTCCAGTGGCGGTCCGCGAGGCGTTTCAATATCACTGCGCCAATGAATCACTGACAGGATGCCTCCCGGCTGCAGTGTTCGGAAGGCTTCACGCAGCAGGGCTAGCGGGTTTTCGATGTGCAGAAGATTGAAAAGCATGGCGTGGCCCTGTGAGCAATCGGGTAGGCCCGTAGCATGCTCAACAAAATCACGCAGTTCGGTTCGCACATTGAGCAGGCTATCCGCTATGGCGCGTTCAGCGACCAACTCAATCATCACCGGTTCGATGTCGAGCGCGGTGACGGTACCTCGTGTGCGCTTTGCCGCCGGCAGACTGAAGGTGCCATAGCCACAGCCGAATTCGACAAGGTTGTAGCAGCCACCTTGGGTCACCAGCAGCCGGTCGAGAATCTCCTCTGGCCGAAAAAACGAGGCCCAGTAGGCCTCGTCAGGCATGCCGCTTTCGCGCCCTTTCATGTTGTCCCTCAGTGCTTCGCCTGGCCGGTGGCCTTGGCGGCAGCATCAAGGCCTCCTTTGGCCTTCCATTCGGCAAAACCGCCTTGCAGGATACGCAGGTTGTCATAGCCGGCGATGCGCAGTGCGAAGCCGGCTTGGGCAGACAAACTGCCGGTATTGCAATAGATGAGTACCGCCTTGTCCCTCGGGATACTGCTGCGTTTGGCCAGCACCTGGCGCCATTCGATGTTTACAGCACCAGGAATGTGTTCCTTGGCGTACTGGTCTTCGTCCCGGGCGTCGATAACGTAGAAACGCTTCCAGTCTTCCTTGGGGATTTGCTCCGGAAAGATGGTGGCGCCGCCGTATTCGACAAAGTCCAGATACTCCTCCATGGCCTTGACCGCGTCCTCATTGGCCATGACCGGGGCCGTGACGAAGGCGAGTGCCAGCGTAGCGGCACGCAGTAGTTTGAATGACATCTTGTCTCCTCTTGGGGTTGTTGTCTTGCTTTGAAAATTCAGAACACCAGCACCTTGTCTGCGGTAGCTGTCCATTCGGCCAGTTCCTTCAAAGTGCTGCGGCGAGTCCCTTCGACCACCTGGTCAATGTCCATGCCGCGAGCGTCCATGCAGGTGCCGCAGAGACCCACCTCACCACCGACCATACGTACCATGTCCCCGGCGTTGTAATAGCCCTCGGGCACCTTCTGACCGCTCTTGGCGCAGGCGACCGCGTCGCCCATCAGGAAAACGCGTACCGTTTCACCTTCCATCTTGCCAAGCTGACGAGCCAGCCGCAGGGCGTTGTAGCTACGTTCTGTGCCGTACGGCGCATCGTTGAGGATGAACAGCGTATTCATGGCGTGCTCCCCATGTGTACTTGAAAAGCTATTTGCCCCCGGCCTTGATGGTTGCCTTCAAGGCATCAAAATCCTTGCGTACACCATCCTGGAATAGCAGGCCGGACTTGACCTGCTTCGGAACGCTCTCCATATCGAGGACGTCAGCAACGATTTGGTAGCTAGCAGCACCATTGAAGTCCTTGCCATCCGCGACGATAAGTTGGGTGCCATAGAAGACTGCCGGGGCTGGCAATCCGGGGGCCAGGCTGGAAGGCAACAACTGGATGGGCACGCGATAGGTGTTGGCGACCTCGGCTGCAACCTGAAGGTTGCCGTTGCAGCGCTGGCCCGGTGGGTCCTTGGCGATGAAGGTCAGGACCTTTTGACCATCGGCGGTCTGGGCACCGGGCACGGCCATCGATACATCTGCCGCCATGACCGAGAAGGCCAGGGTGCCGCACAAGGCGAAGATGGATAAATACTTCACGAGTTGTCTCCTCTGTTGTGGTTTTGATTTCAGTTCTCGATGGGCAGGCCGCCAGCACGCCATTCGCTGACACCATCGGTAATCTTGTGTGCGGTGTAGCCGCGTTGGCGCAGCAGCTTTACGGCCTCGTCGGACATCAGGCAGAAGGGGCCGCGACAGTAGGCAACGATTTCCTTGCCGATCGGCAGGTCTGCAAGTCGCTTCTCCAATTCCGCCAAGGGGAGCGAACGGGCAAATGGCAGGTGGCCGGCGACGTATTCTGCTTCCGGACGAACGTCGATGACCACAATGTCGCCACTACGCGCCTTGGTCAGCAGGCTCTCACGGCTTTCCGATGACAGGGAGTCAGGCGAGGCCGCCATTTGGTCGAGTGCAACCCGCAGTTCTATGAGGTGTTCCTCGGCCACCTCCCTGACATTGATCCACAACTGGGCGACATCCGGGCCGCTCAGGCGGTAGGGAATGAACTTGCCCTCGCGAC
This sequence comes from Azonexus sp., assembly GCA_034004105.1. Lineage (GTDB taxonomy): Bacteria > Pseudomonadota > Gammaproteobacteria > Burkholderiales > Rhodocyclaceae > Azonexus. The sequence goes on from JAVEXE010000063.1 coordinate 2,559, forward strand.
GGGTTTCGACCAAGCGGGCTTCGCGGAGAGCGCGCAAATGCGCACTGGCCAAGCGCATGTCGATGCGTGCCTGTTCGGCCAGGGTCTCGACGGTCTTCTCGCCCTGCGCAAGCAGTTCGATGAGTTCCAGGCGCTTGGGGCTGGAAATCGCCTTGCCGATACGGGCAACGTGTTCGTAGAGGTAGGACTTGGTAATGGTCGGCTTCATAATTACAATCTAACGATTCTTGGATTGTTTGTAAACATCAATGCTCTGTTGGAATTTTTCCGGGGGATCAACCATGCACGGCGCTGCTTGAAATGAAGTCGGGTACATGAAATCGAGTATTCCGTTCCTGCTGTCGTTGGTACTGCATCTCACCCTGATCGCGGGATGGCAGGTCGAGGCATTAAAGATTGCGAAGAGCCCGGAAACCATCGAAATCCGGATTGACGCTCAATTCCGGAAGGATATTCAGGCATTGCCTGCGCCGCCTCCGGCTGAGCACGACAAGCCTGAGGCACCTACGCCATCACCGCGTGAAAACAGAGCGGTTATGGCATCTGCGGCACCAGTTGCCGTACCAGCCGCAAAGCCTGCATCGCTGGCGGCCCCGGCGCCGCCCAGTGCTGAGGAATGGCAACTGGCTTCGACCTACAAGATGAAGAACAGCAAGCGCTATCGCCACAATTGGGGACAGCAGGTACGGAGCATGATGGGTACGGCGGTCGAGGGGCCGGAGCAGGGGATGGTTCGTTTCCGGATCGAGATTGCGCCTGACGGGACGTTGGCGAACGCAACCGAATTGTGGTCCACCTCGAAAACCGCTTCGGAGCGCGCCTGGAAGGCAATCAAATCCCTGCCTCCGTTGCCGCCCACGCCAACGGGCAAGCCCCTGATATTCGAGCGGACGATTTCGTTCATGCCTTACGAAACCGGCTGGCCGCCCAGTTACACCCTAGATTGCCTGCCCGATCCGCCGGCCTTCAGGAATCCCTTTGCCTGGGATGGCAAATCGCCGCCCTCACCTTCGCCTCGACAAACGCCGGAAGGGCAGCCGCCGGCCGGCGATGACGAAGCGGTGAAATGCGTTACGGACTCGACGGCCGAGACGATAGAACAGGAAGAAGGCGAGATGAAGCGGCAGGTGGAGGTTTATCGCTGGGGGCGTTGATGCTCAAAGCAGGCCGGTAAGCAGCGCGATCCCAATCAGGCCCATCATGCCGGCAACGCTCAGTTCGACGGTACGCAGCGTGACCTTCTTCAATAGCTTCTTGCCGAAGTAGGCGCCGAGGAAAGCCGACAGGCTTGCCGCCAGGACTAGGTTTCCTTCGTTGCCTTGCAGGACTTTCCAACCACTGGCCTGGAAAGCTGCCCAATAGATGCCCAGACGGACAGCATCGACCATGACAGCGCACACGGCACTGGTGCCGACGAAGGCTTCTTTTGACAGCCCGGCTTTGATCAGGAAGGCGGAGCGGAGGGCGCCCTGGTTGCCGGAAAGGCCGCCGAAGAGTCCTGAAAGTAAGCCGCCCAGCGGTATCCAGGATGGCGGCAGGGCCAGCCGGGCAAAACGCGGAGAGAGTTCGAGAGCAACAAAGCCCAGGATCAGTAGTCCGATCATCAGTTTGACCGGCGTGATTTCTCTTGTCTGGCCGCCCAGTTCGTATTCGAAGAGGTTAGCCATGCCCGAGAACATGGTCAGCAAGCCGGCACCCAGCAAGGCGGCCAGGGTTGCCGGGATGCCGAAGCGGATGACGATGCGCCAGTCGGCGTCGCGGGCGACCAATCCGATTTTGAACAGGTTGTTGGCCAGGTGTACGACTGCAGTCATGGCGATGGCTGCCTCGACTGGGAAGAACAGGGCGAAAACCGGCATCAGCAGCGTGCCGAGGCCGAAGCCTGAAAACAGGGTCAGTCCGGAAGCGAGCAGTGCGGCGGCGCAAACGATGATGTATTCCATGGCTCGATGGTAGCAGTGCGTAGGTTTTTCACAACAACGGGCATGAGCATGGGATGCAGGCAGATTGCTGTATGTGTTTATCGTTTTGATTTAATTTTATTCAAACGATTAATCGTAAAAAAATCATCAGTAAAGTCCGATGCCCGTGCTTGGTTATTTTGCTTATATAAAACAATGAATTAAAAAACAATATCCCCTGTGTGGTTTCTGGCACATGGCTTGCTCAAATGGATGCGCAACATCTAACTAAGGGGATATGCACCATGAAATCATTCGGACTCAAGACGTTTGCTGCGATTGCGACCTTGTCGCTGGCAGCAGGCAGTGTGACCGCCAACGAACTCAGAACGACGGCGAAGAGCTTGTTCGGTTCGGTAACTGCCGCAAGCAAAAAAGAAATCAACGACCCCAAGGCCTTGCTCGGCCAGGCGCTGTTCTGGGACATGCGCCTTTCTTCGAATGGCAAGGTCGCTTGCGCCAGCTGCCACTACCAGGAGAACTGGGGTTCGGACGAACGTCCGCGCTCGATCAATGCACGCGGTGGTAAAACTCTGCAGTCGCAGACGGTGTTCCATTCGCAGGACACCCCGGGCCTGCGCTGGCTGGCCGACCGCGCTTCGGGCGCAGCCCAGGCGATGGGGTCGATCACCGGTTCGATGGGCTTTGCCAAGCGTGAAGACATCCTGCCGGTGATGGAAAAGTTCGGTTATGTTGAACTGTTCCAGAAAGCCTTCCCCGGCGAAGCCACAGCCATGTCGGTTGAGAATTATGGCAAGGCGCTGGAGGCTTATCAGCGCACCTTGCGCACGCCGGCACCGTTCGACAAGTGGCTGAATGGTGACGACAAGGCGCTGACTGCTGTCCAGAAGAAGGGCCTGGAGAACTTCATCAATGTCGGCTGCGTCGGTTGCCACCGTGGTTCGTTGATTGGTGGTGACATGCTGCAGCGCTTCGGTATTGTCGATAACTACTGGTCGCACACGGGCTCCGCTGATATCGACTCCGGCTTGATGAAGAACACCGGTAAGGAAGAGGACCGTTTCTTCTTCCGCGTGCCGTTGCTGCGCAACATCGCCAAGACCCAGCCGTATTTCCACGATGGTTCGGTGGCTGATCTGAAAAAGGCCACCGACATCATGGCCAAGGTGCAACTGGGGCAGACGCTTGACGACAACACGCTCAACGAACTGGTCGCCTTCATGGAAAGCCTGACGGGTAACATCCCGGTCAACTTCGTTGCCCCGGCTGGCATTCCCTTCGAGTTGCCGGAAGGTGTGAAGAAAAAGTAAGCCTCCGTCTTTTGCTCTAAACTGCCTCCGCCCGCCCTAATGCGCGCGGAGGCTTTTTCATTTGATGGACTCTGGTGATGCATCCTGCCAATACCGACGACCCTTCGCTGATCGTGGAACGCATGGCGTCCTTGCTGGCGCATGACCTGTGCAATAGCCTCTCAGCCATCAAGATCAATCTGCAACTGCTGGCGCGGGGTGCCGACCGATCAGTGCAGGATGCCGAGCGTTGCCATATCGGCTTGAGCCAGATCGCTGAAATCGAAGCCTTGATTGCCGATCTGCAGACGTTTTCCCGGCCTTCACGGCTGCATACGGCACAGTTTTCCGTGGTCCACTTGCTTAACGCTGCCTGTCAGCGCATTGACGGGATGGCCAAGGCCGCTGGCGTCGTGCTGCTTGTCGGAACTCTGGATGGCTTGCCAGCCATCAGGGGCGATCAGGGCAAACTGGAACTGGCGCTGGTTCATCTGTTGCGCAATGCGGTTGAGGCAAGTGCTGCCGGCCAGTCAGTTCGTCTCGACGCCCACAGCCTTGCGGGAGAGGGCTTGGTGATTGCGATAGAAGATTCTGGCTGCGGGATGGATGCCGAAACGCTGGCGTCAGCACGCTCGCCTTTTTTCAGTACCCGTCCGAAGGGGCGAGGTCTTGGCCTGTCGATAGCCGAGCGGGTTGCTGCTGCACATCAGGGGCGCCTGGCGCTGGATAGCGCACCGGGCAAGGGGTGCTGCGCCAGACTTTATTTGTCGCTATCCGCAGTTTGAGGCTTGGCGCGCCCGAAGCGGATGACGACTTCGAGCAAGCGGTCAAGATCAAGGGGTTTGGTGACGATGGCATCCATCGGCACCGATGCGCTTTCAGGGGTATCGCCGGCCAGTACATCGGCAGTCATGGCCACGATGGGTAGCTGGCTGCGCCCTTCCAGCATCCGGATGCGGCTGGTTGCCTCGCGGCCATCCATCTCCGGCATCTGGATGTCCATCAGGACGACGTCGACACGTTGCCGCAGGTTGCCAAGCTGTTCCAGGGCCGCCCGACCATTCGCCGCCTGCATGACCTCAGCGCCCGCCTGCGACAGGATGTCGCAGACCAGATGTCGGTTAACCTCGTTATCTTCGACGACCAGAACATGAATGCCATTCAATTCGGCCTGGGCGGCAGGAAGGGGCTCGGCAGGAAGTTCAGCCAATGGAAGTTCGAGCGTCAGGGAAAAGCAGCTTCCCTGTCCCGGTGTGCTGTCGACCGCGATCGTTCCACCCATCAGTCGCGCCAGCCGCTGGCAGATCGCCAGACCCAGGCCAGAGCCGCCATAGCGCCGGGTCGTGGTGCTGTCGCCCTGGACGAAGGGCTGGAACAACTTTTCGAGCTGGGCTGCATCCATGCCAATACCGGTATCACGAACTGCGAAGCGCAAGCTCACCCGGTCATGCTCGCGATTGACGACCTCGGTGGCGAGGACGACGTTGCCGTGCTCGGTGAACTTGATGGCGTTGCCCAGGAAATTGATCAGGATCTGCTCGATACGCATGCGGTCGCCGATGATGGCCGCCGGAAAATCATCGGCCATGCGCAGTTCCAGGCTCAGTCCGCGACTGCTCGCGGAATCGGCGAGCAAGGCGATGGTTTCGCGCAGCATGGCCTGAGGAGCGAAGGGCTGGCGGTCCAGTTCGATACGGTCGGCCTCGATGCGCGAGAGGTCGAGGATATCGTTGATGATGGCGAGCAGGGTCCGGCCGGCGCCTTCCATTTTCTGTAACTTGTCGCGCTGCGAGGCGTTCAGTTGCCCGTCGTCGAGCAGGCGGGCCAGCCCCAGAATGGCGGTCAGTGGGGTGCGCAGTTCGTGGCTGGTGTTGGCGAGAAAACGCGATTTTGCCTCACTGGCGGCTTCCGCTGCCTGCTTCGCTACTGCCAGCGCCAATTGATTCTGTTCCTCGCGGCGAATGGCCAGAAACTGCAGATGTGCGGCTGCGCCAAGTGCCGCCAGTGCGGCGAGCACCATCAGCAGGATGGCGCGCAGACGTTCTTCGAAGTGCTGGATGACAGGCGTCCAGGCAACGCTGGTCACGGCTATGAATGGCAATTCGCTTGAACGGAACCAGGCGATGAAGCGTTCCGGACCATCCTCGCGGCTGCGATCGACCAGACTGCCGCCACCATTCTGTTGATTGAATCCGACAATGCGTTGGCGAATGGATTCGGGCAAGGCGCGACCCGCTGTGTGCAAAAGGCTGGCGCCATCGCGATGCAACAATGCCGCACTGCCTTGCTCGCCGAGATCCAGCGAGCGAACCAGGTGGGTGAATTCACTTGCCGGGAAATCGGCCGTCACGGATTGGCCTGCAGTGCTGGCTGCCAGTCTCAGCCCCTGGTTGTCGGGCAGCGCCAGCAGGGCAAGTTGCTGCCGTTGGTCCTGCGGCAAACCGTAAAGCATCTTGTCCAGCCGGCGGTGTGTTTCGGTCGCCAGCAAGCGGGCCAATCGGGCGGTTTCTGCCTCGACATCCCGTGCCGTGGCGCGGTAATCCTGCCAACTGGCCAAGCCCAGGGCGGCAAGGGTGAAGGCTGTCAGCAACATCAACGAGGCAAGCAGCAGGCGTCGCTGCGTATCGCCCGATCCACGGCGTTGCTTGGCCAGCACGCCGAAAAACGATGCCAGGGCAAGCAGGATATGGCCGGTCGCGCTATGCGGGGTGACCGAGGCCAGTGCCGGCCAGTATTCCCCGGCGACGGCATGACGAACCGCAACGCCGGTGAGCACGCCAAGCGACAGCACCAGAATCATGGCAGCCGGAATCGTCGCCATTTCGCCCCGGCTGCGACACAGGAGCAGGGTGCTGCCACTGACCAGAAACAGCGCGGACGTCATCGGCGCCATCTGGATATGCGATGGCAAGGCATATCCGCTCAATGCTTCGAGACCGGCATGCAGATTCGCATCGTGGAGCAGGAAATTGACGCCGGCGAGCAGCAGCATGGCCCACAAGAGTACGCCGCCGACGCGCCGATAACCGATATGGGTGGCGACGATGCCCAGTCCCCCGAGGACGAAAGCGGCGGCAGCCATCCGGTGCATGAGCAAGAGTCGATCTAGGCTGAGCGGCAGGTCGATCAGGGTGGGCAGCAACCCGGCGCAGCCGATGACGGTTGCCAGCAGGCCACAGGTGCCGGCAAGCTGGCGGAAGTTGCCTGCGTTCATGCCTTACCCGGGACTTTCAGTCCGGCTTCGCGTATCCGGCGCTCCAGGCGGGTGCGCGAAACCCCGAGAATTTCGCATGCCTTGCCCTTGTGCCAGCCAGTCGCTGACAGTACCCGGGCAACGTGTCCTGTCTCGAGTTCCCTGAGCGAGCAAAGGGGCTCTTCTTTGTGATTGGGCTCAGTGGTGCCAGGCGCTCTGGGATTGATGTCCACCGAGACGATGAGTTCACCCCGGGCGAGGATGGCGGCACGTGTCAGCACGTTTTGAGTTCTCGCACGTTACCGGGCCAGTCGTGGGATTTCAGGGTCTCCAGGGCTTCATTGCTGATTTGTCGAATCGGTTTGCCTACTTCCTGGCTGACCCGGCCGAGCAGATGTTCGGCGAGCAGGGGAATGTCGCCGCGACGCTCGCGCAATGGTGGCATGCGGATGGGAAAGACATCGAGCCGGTAATACAGGTCTTCGCGGAAACGCCCCTGGCTGACCCGTTCGGCAAGGTCGACGTTGGTGGCGGCGATGAAGCGGGCGTTCGCCCGGCGCACTTCGGTGCTGCCGACCGGGCTGAACTCCCGCGCTTCCAGTAAACGTAGCAACTTGCCTTGCATGGGCAGCGACAACTCGCCGATTTCGTCGAGGAACAGGGTGCCCTGGCCAGCCGCATCGACCTTGCCCCGGGTCGCAGCATGGGCGCCGGTGAAAGCGCCTCTGGCGTGACCGAAGAGTTCGCTTTCGAGCAGGGTTTCGACCAGCGCGGCGCAGTTGACTGCCAGGAAAGGCTGGTCGCGTTGTGCGCCGGCAGCATGGATGGCCCGGGCAACCACTTCCTTCCCAGTGCCCGACTCGCCCAGAATCAGGACGCTGGCGCGGGTCTGGGCAACCAGCGCAATACGCCGGAAGATATCCGCCATGGCCGGCGACTTGCCCAGCAAGGGTGAGGTGGCGACCGGTGCGGAGAGGGTGACGAAATCCTTGGCTCGCATCAGGGCGAGATCCACCGCCGCATCGAGGCGGGCGATGTCGACCGGTTTCGGAATGAATTCGATTGCGCCGCCGTGCATCGCCGCAATCGTACTTTCCATGTCGTAGAAAGCCGTCATGATGATCACCGGCATGCCGGGGCGCTGTTCGACAATGCGGCGCAGCAGTTCCAGTCCGTCGATGCCGGGCAGGCGAAGATCGGTGATCAGCAGATCGGTGTTGCCGTCCTCCAGCCCGCCGGCCAGTGCGGCATCGGCGGACTCGTACGCCTCAACCGTGAATCCCCGTCCTTCGAAATGCATCGCCAAGGTGCGAAGCAGCAAGGGTTCATCGTCTACCAGCGTGATTTTTGTCACTGTATTCCCTAGGCCAGATTGGACTCGTTCGTTCATCTGGCGTAATCGTATCCTCTGCATTCACGGCGGGGCAATGATCCTGTAGGCAGCAGCTCTCTGAATGCAGCAGCATTCCCGTGACGGCTTCTTGTGAAATCGAATTTCCGCTCCCATCTACTGGTTAAATGTCACTGGCAGCAATAGGAAATGGGGCTGTCCGGAATTTTGTGGAAAGCTGCCATCGACAACTCGTCCTCCATACGGCGGCTTTGGCCGAGCAGTTCGCGTTCAGCTATCGCTCTGACCGGCAGCTCCAATCAGTAAGCTGCCGTTGTCCTGCCCAACAGGCAAAGGTCAGCAGAGGGTCGGGGCCGGCTGTAGCCCGTAGCGACAAGCAGTCATTGGTCGCCACCAGCGGCTGAACGGCAGTTGACCGCCACATTGCCGCCCGACACTGCCGACAAGGCCAACGGCCGGATTGGCCGAC
>JAVEXE010000064.1:0-5119 GCA_034004105.1 Azonexus sp.
TCGGTATGGGCACCAATCAGCGTCAGGCCATGCTCGGTGAGCGCATCTTGACCAAGCTGGAAGGCAATCAGGGCGGTGCCGTCACGGCTGACGAAATAACGCCCGCCGATTTCCAGTTTCCAGCGGTCTACCTCCGCAAGTGGCTGAAAACCGGCGTCTTGCAAACGGCGGGCAGCGCTTGCAACGGCGTGCCACGGGCTGGGGCTGGCGTCGATGAAATCGAGCAGGTCCTGAGCGTGTTGATGGGCAATGGTAGCGGTGGTGTTACTCATGGTCGGGATGTCTTGGTATTACGGTTGCGCCTGTTCGGCGAGATTCAGGGCACGCCACAGGCAGGCGCCTTTCGATTCTTTGTCGATGGCGTCCAGCGTCCGTTCGTGTTCGGCGATTTCATCGGCGCTGGCTCGGCGGACAAGCAAAGGTTTACGCTGTCTGGCCTGGCCGTCGGCACCGAGAAAAACAGCGGGGGTTTCGTCGGGTTCGATCATCAGGCTGTTCTGGCCGCGGGTCATGGCCAGATAGACTTCCGCCAGCAACTCGGTATCGAGCAGCGCGCCGTGCAGGGTCCGTCCCGAGTTGTCGATGGCATAGCGTTCGCACAGGGCATCCAGGCTGTTGCGTTTGCCAGGATGCATTTCCTTGGCGTCTTTCAGCGTGTCGATGACGCCTGCGCAGACGGTATCGACCGGCACCCGCCCGAGCCGGTCCAGTTCGGCATTGAGAAAGCCGAGATCGAAGGGGGCGTTATGGATGATCAGCTGAGCGCCGCGAATGAAATCCAGAAATTCGTCGACGATGTCGGCAAACTTTGGCTTGTCGGCAAGGAATTCGAGCGTAATGCCATGCACGGCCTGGGCACCGGCATCGATTTCGCGTTCCGGATGCACGTATTTGTGCAGGTGGCGCCCGGTCAGTCGCCGATTGATCATTTCGATGCAGGCGACTTCAATGATCCGGTGGCCGTCACGCGGGTTCAGGCCGGTGGTTTCGGTGTCGAGAACGATCTGTCTCATGCCTTGCCTTTCAGTTCGTCGATGCCACGATTGGCCAGCGCGTCAGCGCGCTCGTTTTCCGGGTGGCCGGCGTGTCCTTTGACCCAGATCCATTCGAGTTGATGGCGACGCGATTGTTCATCGAGTTGTTGCCACAGGTCGGCGTTCTTGACTGGCTTTTTATCGGCGGTTTTCCAGCCATTGCGTTTCCAGCCATGAATCCATTCGCTGATGCCTTTGAGGACGTATTGCGAATCGCTGTGCACCCGTGCCTTGATCGGTCGTTTCATGGCTTCCAGGGCGCGGATCACTGCCAGTAACTCCATGCGGTTGTTGGTGGTATCGGCTTCGCCGCCCCACAATTCCTTTTCGTGCACGCCAGCACGCAGCAGCGCACCCCAGCCGCCAGGGCCGGGATTGCCGCGGCAGGCACCGTCGGTAAAAATTTCAACGACATCAATCGCCATGTTGTTCCTTTTGTGCAATCGGTCGTAAGGCTTTCGTGCCGAGTGCTTTTTTTCGCCAGTTGGGGGTAATCAAACGCATGCCATGTACCCGTTTGACGGCGCGCAGCATATAGACGGCACCGGAAAATTTCCACCAGCGTCGCCCCGCGGTTTCGCTGATGCGCCAACGTTGTAGCCATTTTTGTTGTTCGAATGGTGGGGCATAGCAACCAAAATTACTGCGGTCGACCTCAAAACCGAGCAATTTCAGCCAGTCTTTGACCCGAGTTGGCGACAGGTAATTGCCATTCCACGGAAAACCTTTGCCGCGTCGGGCCTGCTTGGTCAATCCCCAAAGCGACAAGGGATTGAAACCCGTGATGATCAACTGTCCTTCCGGAATCAGGATGCGTTCGACTTCCCGCAGGATCTGGTGCGGGTCTTCGGAAAATTCGAGCAGGTGCGGCAGAACGACCAGGTCGACGCTCTGGTTGGCCACAGGAAGCGCGGTGGCCAGGCAGTTAACGGCAACCGGGCTGCCCGTGCCAATGCGCAAGCGTAACGCCATACGGTTACTGTGCAGCAGGTCGAGCTGGGGCAGGCCGATCTGCAAGGCGTTGAAGCCAAAAATATCGCTGACTGCCTCATCGATTTGCCGGGTTTCCCAGCTTAAAACGTACTGACCTTGCGGTGAGGCCAGCCAGTCTTCAAGTCCGGTATTTGACATTTTCGCGCCTTGATCCGATAGTTCCGGCATGTTCGAAATTTCTTGTATTCCCGCCTTCAAGGACAATTACATCTGGCTGCTCAGACAGGACCAGCGGGCATTTGTTGTGGATCCCGGCGATGCTGCGCCGGTCGAGGCTCAACTGGATGCCTTGGAACTGCAGCTTGCCGGAATTCTCATCACGCACCATCACGCGGATCATCAGGGCGGGGTTGCCGAACTGACTTCGCGTTGGTCTTGTCCCGTGTTTGCGCCGGGCAATGAGTCTATCACAGGCCGGACAGTGGCCTTGTCTGGCGGTGAATGGATTGATGTTCTTGGGACACCGGTCGAGGTGCTGGCCATGCCGGGTCATACCCTGGGCCATCTTGCCTACCGGGCCCCGGATGTCCTGTTTTGTGGTGATGTCCTGTTTGGCGCGGGTTGTGGCCGTTTGTTCGAGGGCACAGCGGCCCAGATGCGCGCTTCGCTGGACATGATTGCCGCGTTGCCCGACAAAACACAGATTTATTGTGCGCACGAATACACCCTGATGAACCTGCCCTTTGCCTTGGCGGTGGAGCCCGGAAATCCCCGGATTCATGAACGTCTTCAGCAGGTGAAGGAGAGGCGTTCGGTCAATCTGCCGACTGTGCCTTTGAGTCTGGCGGAAGAAAAAGCGACCAATCCGTTTCTGCGTTGTCATGAGTCAGCGGTCATTGAAGCGGCCTTGGCGCATGCTGCGGTCGACCGTAGTCCGGTCGAAATTTTTGCGGCCTTGCGGCAATGGCGCAACGGGTTCTAGTGACGCTGACGTAGTTTCAGGGCCACGCCCCGCAAGGTGTCAAGGATTTTTGCTGCGTTGAATGGCTTGATAATGAACCCTTGTGCGCCGCTCATGATGGCGTCCTGCACGGTTTCCGGGTCGGCGTTGCCGGTGATCATGACGATTGCCGTTTGCGGTCGGGTTGCCTTGATTTCGTGCAGTGCTTCGAGCCCGTTTTTCTCCGGCATCATGACGTCCATGCAAATGATTTCCGGCTGCAGTCGTTCAGCCAGTTCGATGGCCTGGCTGCCGTTTCGGGCCTCGCCAACGACCTCGTAGTCGTCGCCCCGCAGCATGCTGCGCAAAATGGCCCGCATCATGTCATTGTCGTCGACGATCAGAATGGAGAACTTGCGATGTTTCATGAAACGATTTCAATAACAATTGGCGCGGAAGAACAGTAGTGCAAGTGTTGCGATTGCGACTGCACAGCCGCCCCACAGGAGCATTCCCCGCAGGGCTTTCCCGGCTTGTTGAGTCAGCCCCTTGCGTTTGGCCGCGATGAAGTGCTGGATTTCGCCGAGTGTCATGACGGCAAACAGGGTAAAAAATATCATGCCAGAAAACATGGCAATGATCAGGCTATTGTTCATCGTATTGCAGGAACCGCGGGTCAGCCGCAGGAAGCTGAGTACAGCATCTGTCTTGAGGGCGTACCCGGCAACCAGATAGGCTAGCCCGACAAAGAGCGCAATGAACACCAGGGACAGCCAGCCGTGCCAATGACGCAAAGAAGCGCAGATCTCTTTGATATCGTCGATAATCCAGCGCATCTTGGGTGGGAATTCCTGAAAGAGTTCCGACAAGCGTAGCACGGGGTTTTCCTGGAAGCAATTTTGTTAAAAATATCAATAATTGGTGCTGTCATGAATGTCGGCTTTCTCAAGTTGAAGCAGAAGCAGGTGCGTTGGTTGCTGGGTACTGCCGTATGCGTATTGCTTTTGCTGTTTGTGGCCCTTCCGCCCTTGATCAAGTATTTTCTGGTGCAGGGCTTGAGTGACAAATTCCAGCGCGAGGTGTCGGTCGAGCACGTCAGCTTCAATCCTCTGACGCTCACCTTACAGATCCAGGGCTTGAGCATTGCGAATCGCGACGGCGGCGAACTCGCTGGTTTCGACGATCTGACGGTCAACCTTTCTGCCGCGTCCTTTTTTCAGTATGCCATTGTAGTTGATGGCCTGCATCTGCATAAACCGCGGTTGTTGCTCAGGCTCGCTGCGGACGGTAGTTACGATATTGCCGACTTGCTGGCGCAATGGAGGCAGCCCGACGATTCGTCCAGTGGATCTGTACCGCGCTTTTCGCTGAATAATCTCAAGTTGAGCGCCGGACAGTTGGTGTTTGAGGATCAGTTGCGGCAGAAGCGACATCAGGTTGAGAGCATCGATGTGGCCTTGCCGTTTATCTCCAGCTTGCCCTATCAAGCCGAGATTCATGTCCAGCCGATGCTGGCTGCGACGGTCAATGGCTCGCGCTGGCAACTTGATGGCGAGGCCACGCCCTTTGCCGAGGGGCGTCAGAGTGCGCTGAATCTGCACCTGACAGACTTTGACCTGGCTTGGCTTCAGGCGTACCTGCCGGCCAATTTGCCTTTGCAATTGGTGTCGGCGCGTCTGGATTCCCGCTTGAGCCTGGTTTTCCGGGAATTGCCGGAAGGCTCGCGTTCTTTGCAGTTATCAGGTCAGGTTGGCATTCATGACCTGTCGTTGATGGACACCTTGGCGAAGACTGAGCCCTTGTTGAGCTGGAAGTCGTTGGTGCTGGATTTTGCTGAATCCGATCTGCTGGCACGCAAGCTGTCGTTGCGTAGCGTTCTCTTGGACGGCAGCGTGCTGAATGTTGCGGTCAACCGCCGGGGTGAGCTGAATTTGCTGAATCTGCAAGCACGTTTGCAGCAGTTAAGCACTGATGATGCGACAAGGGCAGATGAGGTTCGTGAAACCGCCGCGAAAGAACCGGGTATCGACTGGTCCCTGGACGCGTTTGAGCTACGGGATGGTGTATTGCGATGGCAGGATGTTTCCTCCGTGCGTCCGGTGCGTGGGGAAATTCGTCAGTTACAGTTGCGCACCGGGGGCTTGAATGCGGCCTTGTCCGAGCCTCTGAAGGTGCTGGAAGCGCAAGCGCAGCTTGATTTCGGGCAGGATTT
>JAVEXE010000064.1:5219-10705 GCA_034004105.1 Azonexus sp.
TTGATATCGAGATTCGTGACATTGCCCTCAGCGATTTTTATTCACGCCTGATCTTGAACGAAGCGGGCAAACTGAATCTGGCCAATTTGATTCGTCAGCCGCCTACGGATGCTGCTCAGGAGGACGAAGCCACGCCCCCTGTACCGCTGCGTATTGGCAAAATCACCCTGAATAACGGGACCGTCGATTTCCGGGATGATTTCATCAAGCCGAATTATGCGGTACAGATTGCAAAACTCGGCGGGCAGGTTTCTGGTCTGTCGTCGGTTGACGGGACGCAGGCTGACATGGAGTTGCGTGGTACCTACGGGGCGGCAGCGCCCGTGCTGATCACCGCCCGACTTAATCCCTTGGCTGCGCAATCGTATCTGGACCTTCAGGGGGAGGTTCAGGGCATCGATTTGACCGGGTTTTCGCCGTATTCTGGCAAGTATGCGGGTCATGTGATCGATAAGGGGGCGCTCTCCCTGAAAGTTGCCTATAAGCTGGAAAATCGTCGTTTGAGTGCGGACAACCATTTGTTCATTGATCAGTTGACGCTCGGCGAGCGGGTGGATAGTCCGGATGCGACCCGTTTGCCTGTCAATCTGGCAATCGCGCTGCTGCGTAACAATCGAGGAGAAATTGACCTCAATCTGCCTCTGGCCGGTTCGCTGGATGATCCGGAGTTTTCGTTGGGGGGATTGATCGTGAAAGTGGTCGTCAATCTTTTCGTCAAGGCAGTGACTTCCCCGTTTGCCTTGCTGGGGTCGATGTTTGGTGGTGGGGAGGAACTCTCCAGCGTTGCATTTGCCCCCGGGGAAATGCAAGTCGACGCAACAGTGGCCAAGACCTTGGCAACGCTTGCCAAAGCCTTGACGGAACGTGGCGGGCTGAAGCTTGAAATCAGCGGTTTTGCTGATCCGGAAACCGACCGGGAAGGCCTCAAACAACTGGCTTTGCGTCAGGCAGTGGCTCAGGAAAAGCGCCTTGAGTTAATCAAGCAGGGCAAGGAAGATAAAGAGGATTCGGTGGATAACCTGGCAAGACTGGCCATTTCGTCCGAGGAATATCCGCGGTTGCTGACGCGTGTTTATCAGGCAGCCAAGTTTCCCAAGCCTCGCAACGCCATTGGTTTAAGCAAGACTTTGCCCGTCGATGAAATGGAGAAGTTATGGCTTGCCAACTGGTCTGCCGACGATGAGGCCTTGCGCCGCCTGGCGCGTCAGCGGGCGGAAGCAGTTCGTTTGTGGCTGATTGAGGAAGGCAAGGTGCCGGCGGGACGTCTGTTCCTGGTGGCGCCAAAAGGTGGGCAGGACGGGCCACCGCCGGGACGACGGGTGGAGTTTGCGCTGCGATGAGTGATCTGATGTCCCTGTTGCTGCCCTTGGGTGTCGTGGTAGTCATCTTGTTGCAGGTGGCCTTGCTTTGGCGCAGCGCGCAGCGCCCAGATGCCTTGAACGAAGTTCGATTGCAGGCCTGGCAGGAGAATTTGGCGCACAGTCTGGCGAGGCTGGAGCGGGAGCTGCGGGAAGAATTGGCGCGTGGTCGGCGTGAGGATGCAGAAGAAGCTTTCCGGGATCGGGAGGAACGGGCGCAGTCGGCAACCTTGCTGGGGCAGGCGGTCAGTACCCAGATGGGACAGTTGGGGACGTCGCAAGCGGAACGCCTGGAAGGTTTTGCGCGGGAATTGAGCCGCTTTTCTCTGGCATTGGACGAGCGTTTCGAGCGCTTGAAAAATTCCGTTGACGGGCGGTTGACCGCAATACAACTCGATAACGCCAAAAAGCTCGACGAAATTCGGCGTACCGTAGATGAGAAATTGCATGCAACGCTGGAGCAGCGTCTGGGTGAATCGTTCCGCCTGGTCAGCGAACGGCTGGAGCAGGTACAGCGTGGCCTGGGCGAAATGCAGCAGTTGGCGGCTGGGGTGGGCGATTTGAAGCGGGTTCTGACCAATGTAAAGACACGGGGTATCTGGGGGGAAGTTCAACTGGCGGCATTGCTGGAACAATTGCTGACTGCCAGTCAGTACGCTGCCAATATTCCGGTTCTGCCAGGGAGCAACGAGCGCGTGGATTTTGCCATCCGTTTGCCGGGGCGTGGTGATGGTGAAATGGTCTGGTTGCCGATCGATGCCAAATTTCCGCTGGAGGATTATCAACGTCTGGTCGAGGCCAGTGACCCGGCGGTGATCGAAGAAGCTGGACGGTCGATCGAAATGCGCTTGCGGCAGGAAGCAAAAAGCATTCGCGAAAAATACATTCAACCGCCATACACCACGGATTTCGCCTTGCTTTATTTACCCGTCGAAGGGCTTTACGCCGAGGCATTGCGTCGTCCGGGCTTGGTCGATTTCCTGCAACGTGAGTTTCGTGTCAGTCTGGCTGGGCCGACGACCTTGGCCGCGCTGTTGAATAGTTTGCAAATGGGTTTTCGCACCCTGGCCATCGAGCAGCGTTCGGCGGAGGTTTGGGCTGTGCTCGGGGGGGTCAAGAGCGAATTCGGCAAGTTTGGTGAAGCCTTGGCCCATACGCGGAAAAAGCTGGAGGAGGCGAGCCAGAGCATTGTCCGTGCGGAAACGCGAACGCGGCAACTGTCACGTAAATTGAAAGATGTTGAAGCTTTGCCGATAAATTTGCTGGATGCCGAGTTAAGGGCTGAACCGGAGATGGATGGAGGGGAGAAAAATGGCCAGGAGCAATGAATTGGAAGCCGCCTATCGCGCGTGCACTTACCGGGTTTTTTTGCCCGAGGGGCTTGTTGAATTGCATATCGACCGGCCATCTACGGTTTTGGCAGACTGGCTGGCAATGCAGGGTCACGCGAGTTTTGCCCTGATCACGGCACACAATCCTGGCGGACAGCAGGTGCCGG
Source organism: Azonexus sp. (assembly GCA_034004105.1). Taxonomy (GTDB): domain Bacteria; phylum Pseudomonadota; class Gammaproteobacteria; order Burkholderiales; family Rhodocyclaceae; genus Azonexus. The sequence goes on from JAVEXE010000064.1 coordinate 8,076, forward strand.
CGGAAAAGAACGCCGGACAGCAATCTGCGCTGGAATGTGACCTGCTCGAAGGCAATTACGAACCTTACGGTGCGGAACATGTGGCCCTTGCTGCCGATTGGCCGGTGGAAGAAAGTTGTTTCGTTCCCGATATCCTGCTTGAAGATGCCCTGGCCTTGGCGGAAGATTACGGGCAGGATGCAATCGTGTGGGGGCAGGCCGACGGAATTCCTCGGCTGGCCTGGGTCACAGAGTTGGGGCAATGAATAAAACCATCGGTCGTTTCGAAATTCGCAGGGAGTTGGGTCGGGGGGCGCAAAGTACAGTCTATCTGGGCTTTGATCCGCAGTTGCAGCGTGAGGTCGCCATCAAGACCTGGCATTTCAACATGCAGGACCCGGCACAGAACGCGGTCTTGCTGGCAGAGGCCAGAGCGGTGGGCAAACTGCGCCACCCCAACATCGTGCCAATCTTTGATGCAGGTGAGGAGGCGGGCAAACTTTATCTCGTCTTCGAATATGTGCCGGGACAAACGCTGGCGAGTTTTCTGGAAAAAAGCGGTGCTTTGACGCCAGTGAAGGCCGTTTTCATCCTGCGCCCAGTGCTCGACGCCATTGCCCAGGCACACGCTCGTGGCATCATTCACCGCGATCTGAAGCCCTCGAACATCCTGCTTGACGAGAATGGGACGCCTCGGGTCATGGATTTTGGTATCTCGGCGCAAGTCAATGCGCCGGACGATACCGGTGATGTCTACTCGGGGACGCCAGCTTACATGGCACCTGAGTATATTGTTCGTCGTGAGTGTACCGAGCGGGCCGATATTTTTGCTGCAGGCTTGATACTGTTCGAAATGCTGGCCGGGCGACGGGCTGCTGAGGGGGACAATCTGTTCCAGATCCTGCATCGCTTGGCCAACGAAGACCTGCTGTTGCCACAGCATGTTACGGTCGACGAGCGTCTGGCAGGAATTTTGTCCAAGGCGCTGGTGCGCGATCCGACCTTGCGTTACCAGAATGTGCCGCAGTTCATCGAGGCGCTGGATGCCTATCTCGATCCAGAGGAAGAAGTTCGTGGCGACAGTGTCAATCGCCAGTCGACGATCGATTTTCTCCTGCGACGCATGCGGCACAAGAGCGATTTTCCTGCCTTGTCCGAGTCGGTCAGTGCCATCAACCGTATCGCCAATAGTGAGACGGAGAGTATCAACAAGTTGTCCAGTGCAATCCTGAAGGATTACGCGCTGACCAATAAATTGTTACGACTGGTCAATTCCGCTTATTTTCGTCCCGCTGGCGGTGGAACGATCAGCACGGTATCACGGGCTGTCATCGTGTTGGGTTTTGATGCGGTACGCAATATCGCCATTTCCGTATTGCTGTTCGAGCATTTACAGAACAAGGCCAACGCTGCACAGTTGCAGGAGGGTTTCTTGCGAGCCAATCTCGCCGGAATTCTCGCCAAAGGCCTGGGTTCGGCGGCTCAAATGCGTGACCTAGAACAGAGTTTCATTTGTGCCCTGTTCCATAGTCTCGGGCGCTTGCTTGCCCAGTACTATTTTCCCGATGAGTCCGAGGAAATCCGCCGCCTGGCAGCGCAAAAATCCTGTTCGGATGAGCAGGCTTCCTTGGCAGTGCTGGGTATTTCTTACGAAGATCTCGGGATCGCAATTGCCCGTCAATGGGGGTTTCCGCCACTGATTGTTGGTTCCATGCACAAACTGTCAGCCGGGCCAGTGAAAAAACCCGGCTCTACGGAAGAACGCTTGCGCCTCTTGTCTGGTGTGTCAAATGAGCTTTGCGATGTCCTGGCACATGCCGATCCAGGGATTGCCGAGCGGGAAATGAAGAAAGCGATAGCACGTTTTCACGAGGCTTTGCCAATTGACGACGAAACTACTGTCCAAACCGTCAAGCGCTCGATTGAGGAAATCTCGGAATTTTCCCGACTGGTCCATTTGAACATTCAACAGACAGTTTTTGGACGGCAGATTCGTCAATTCAGCCACCCTGGATCGGGCTCAGCCGGGCAGCGTGAGTTGCCGGATAACGACACATTGGCTGGGACGCGTCTCAATGAGGTTTTGCCCAGCGCGGTGACCGCTGAGACGGACAAGGTCGATGCTCAGGCGGTGTTGACCGCAGGAATTCAGGATATCAGCAACAGTCTGGTCGATGGCTACAAGCTCAATGACATCCTGCGCATCATTCTTGAAACCATGTATCGGGCCATGGGCTTCAAGCGAGTTATTTTATGTATCAGGGACGCCAAGACAGGCACGATGCAGGGACGATTCGGATTTGGTGAAGACAGTGCCGAAACTATCAGGAATTTCCGGTTCACCCTCAGCTTCACGCCGGATATCTTTCACGCAGCAACTTCCAAAGGTGTCGATATCCTGATCAGCGACCTCAGTGATGCCAAGATTGCGCAACGCATTCCTGACTGGTACCGGAAACTGTTGCCGACAGCTCGTAGCCTGGTTCTTCTGCCCTTGAATATCAAGACCAATCCAGTGGCCATCATTTATGCGGATTGCGATACGGTAGGGGGCATCGAGATTCCGGAAAAGGAATTGTCCTTGCTGCGTACGCTGCGCAATCAGGCTGTGCTGGCCATCAAACAGGGCGGATAAAAAAACCCCGCCAAAG
>JAVEXE010000065.1:0-7377 GCA_034004105.1 Azonexus sp.
CTCTGCGCGTAAACCAGCAGAAAACGATGCTCCGGGGTTACGAGCCCAGAGCATCGATTGCTGCAAGCAATTGCGGCATCTCAAGCGGTTTGAGCAAACAAGCTCGCATGCCGGCATCAAGACAGTTGCGATGCATGGCGTTTGTATCGTCTGCCGTGATCCCGATGATCGGGAGCTCAGGATGAAGCGCAAGAATATTTCGTGCTGCATCCAGGCCATTCATCCTGGGCATCATGACATCCATCAGCACAAGGTCAAACGAGTCAGCCTTGACCTGGGCAACAGCCTCGACACCGTCCTTCGCTAAAACCACCTGGTAGCCCAAATCCTCCAGGTTAAGCTTCAACAACAACCCATTGATGGGTTCGTCATCGACAACAAGTACTCTGGAAATGGGCATGGCAGGGTTTTCAGAAATGACGTTCCGGGTCAATGACAGGTCTCTTCGTCGTCATCCGGATCGTGAACATGACCGTGTTCGACTTCTTCAGCACTGGCTGGACGGATTGCTGTCACGGTGCAAGTGAATACCAATGCACTACCAGCCAGGGGATGATTGCCATCGAGTACCACGGTGTCGTCGGTAATATCGGTCACACGATAGATGACGAAATCGTCGTCGCTGCCATCTTCCGGACCGCCCTCGAACTGCATGCCAACCTGCAGTTCCTTGGGAAAATCCTTGCGCGGCTCGGTCTGAATCAACGAGGCATCGTATTCACCAAAAGCCTCGTCCGGCTGTAGTTTGACCTGAACCGATTCGCCGATCTTCTTGCCTTGCAAGGCTTCTTCAATCTTCGGAAAAATATCGTCATAACCGCCATGCAGATAGACGAGCGGATCACGCCCTTCGTCAACCACTTCGCCATCTGGGTCGGTAACGTGGTAGTCCAGCGTGATAACAGTGTTCTTGGCAACCTGCAGGTTCATGAATTGAGTTCCTATAGTAATCAGCGTGTTGTTTCGGCGGTTTTTTCCGGGATCTGGACGAAAATTTCGTCCTGTTTGATCATGCCCAATTCAAAGCGAGCCCGTTCTTCGATTGCATCGTAGCCCTGCTTGAGGTCGCGGACTTCGGCATCGAGACCCGCATTCCGGATTTCCAGCTTGCGGGTCTCGTCTTTCTGATACTGCAACTGCCGATCATACTCCCATACCTTGAGCCATCCTCCCTTGCCCAGCCACAACGGGTACTGGAGGAGAACGATCACGGCAAGAAGGCCGACCGTCAGCCAACGCATGCGCGATTAACGCAGGTTGTAAAAGGTTTCGCGGCCAGGATAGGAAGCGGTATCGCCCAGATCTTCCTCGATACGGATCAACTGGTTGTACTTGGCGATGCGGTCCGAACGCGACAGCGAGCCCGTCTTGATCTGGCCGGCGTTCAGGCCAACCGCGATATCGGCGATGGTGCTGTCTTCGGTTTCACCGGAGCGATGCGAGATCACCGCGGTGTAACCTGCGCGCTTGGCCATTTCGACGGCAGCAAAGGTTTCCGAGAGGGTACCAATCTGGTTGATCTTGATCAGGATCGAGTTACCGATACCTTTCTGGATACCTTCTTTGAAGATACGAGTATTGGTCACGAACACGTCGTCACCAACGATTTGCACCTTCGAACCGAGGCGGTCGGTGAGCAGTTTCCAGCCGTCCCAGTCGGCTTCCGACATACCATCTTCGATGGAAACGATGGGGAACTGGTCGGCCAGATTGGCCAGGTAATCGACAAACTGGGCCGAGGTCAATTCCAGGCCTTCGCCAGCCAGCTTGTATTTGCCGTCCTTGTAGAACTCGGAAGCAGCGCAGTCCAGCGCCAGCAACACGTCCTGACCCGGCACATAGCCGGCAGCCTCGATCGCCTGCATGATGATTTGCAGGGCTTCGGCATGGCTACCGAGATTCGGGGCGAAACCACCCTCGTCACCGACGGCGGTGGAATGGCCGGCCTTGTCCAGCAGCTTCTTCAGCGCGTGGAAAATTTCAGCACCGCAACGCAGGGCTTCGCGGAAGGTATTGGCACCGACCGGCATGATCATGAATTCCTGGATGTCCAGGCTGTTGTTGGCGTGCTCGCCGCCGTTGATGATGTTCATCATCGGCACCGGCATCTGCATCGGGGCCATACCGCCGAAGTAGCGGTAGAGCGGCAGGCCGGATTCTTCGGCGGCGGCTTTGGCAACGGCCATCGAAACAGCGAGGATGGCATTGGCACCCAGGCGCGACTTGTTGTCGGTGCCGTCGAGTTCGATCATGGTCTGGTCGATGAAGGCCTGTTCCTGAGCGTCGAGGCCGATGATGGCTTCGGAGATCTCGGTGTTGACGTTCTCGACGGCCTGCATCACGCCCTTGCCGAGGTAGCGGCCCTTGTCGCCGTCGCGCAGCTCAATCGCTTCGCGCGAACCCGTGGAGGCACCAGACGGTACCGCAGCACGGCCCATGACGCCGGACTCAAGCAGTACATCGGCCTCAACGGTGGGATTGCCACGGGAATCGAGAATTTCACGGGCAACAACATCAACGATAGAACTCATATTTCTTCCTTGTAAACAGAAGGTTGAAAGAACAACTTAAAGTAGAAAATCAGAATTTCAATTCTTCAAAACCGGCAGTTTTCACCGCTTTATCCAGCGCAACCAGCGTCGCGAGTAGCGCAGCCATACGGTCTAGCGGCCAGGAGTTCGGACCATCCGACCAAGCTTTCTCGGGACAAGGATGGGTTTCCATGAACAGACCGGAAATCCCGACCGCGACTGCCGCACGGGCCAGCACAGGGACGAACTCGCGCTGCCCGCCGGAAACCGTACCCTGCCCGCCCGGCAACTGCACCGAATGGGTAGCGTCGAAAACCACCGGGCAACCGGTCTCGCGCATGATCGCCAGCGAACGCATGTCGGAAACGAGGTTGTTGTAACCAAAACTCGCACCGCGTTCGCAGACCATGAGGTTGTCGGCTCCATCATTCACTTCGCGCGCCTTGTCGACGACGTTTTTCATGTCACCGGGCGCGAGAAACTGACCTTTCTTGATATTCACCGGCTTGCCGCAGGCAGCAACGGCATGGATGAAATCGGTCTGCCGGCAGAGGAAGGCCGGTGTTTGCAGCACATCCACCACGGAAGCCACCTGGGCGATCTGGTCAATTTCGTGGACGTCGGTAAGCACCGGCACAGCGATCTGGCGCTGAACTTCCGAGAGGATGCGCAAGCCTTCGTCAATTCCCAGGCCGCGCACCGACTTGCCGGAACTGCGATTGGCCTTGTCGTAAGACGCCTTGAAAATGTAGTTGATACCGAGTTGACCGCAGATTTCCTTCATGCGGCCAGCGACATCCAGGCACAGCTGTTCCGATTCTGCGGTGCACGGCCCGGCAATCAGGAAAAACGGCTGATCCAGCCCGGCTTCAAAACCACAGAGTTTCATCAGTTTTTGCCTTGTTTATTGACCAACGCAGCCTGAATGTAGGAACTGAACAACGGATGCCCCTGACGTGGGTTGGAGGTGAATTCCGGGTGGAACTGACAACCGACGAACCAGGGATGAACCGCCGAAGGCAATTCGACCATTTCGCATAAGTCGGTGCCGGGAGCACGACCAGAAACAATCAGGCCCTTGTCTTCCAGTTGTGCCAACAGGGTGTTGTTGACTTCATAGCGATGCCGATGGCGCTCGGTGACTTCCGGCGAACCATAAATTTGCCGCGCCAGCGAACCTTCCTTCAGTTGGCAAACCTGTGCCCCCAGGCGCATCGTGCCGCCGAGGTCGGAATCCTCACCCCGTTTTTCAATCTTGCCGGAAGCATCAAGCCATTCGGTAATCAGGCCAATGACCGGATACGGGGTGTCAGCAACAAACTCGGTTGAATGGGCGTCGGTCAGGCCGGCAACGTTGCGGGCAAATTCAACGACCGCCATTTGCATGCCCAGACAGATTCCCAGATATGGCACCTTGTTTTCACGGGCATAACGAATTGCGGCAATTTTGCCTTCGGTACCGCGTCGACCGAAGCCACCAGGAACGAGAATGGCGTCCATGCTTTGCAGCACGCCGGTTCCATCTTTTTCGATGTTCTCGGAATCGATGTATTCGATATCGACTTTGCAACGGGTGTGAATGCCCGCGTGCTTGATCGCCTCGATCAGCGACTTGTACGACTCAGTCAGATCAACGTATTTACCAACAAAAGCCACCCGCACCGTATTGTGGGGGTGTTCCATGGCATTGATCAGCTTCTGCCAGATCGACAGGTCAGCCGCCTTCGCCAGAATACCCAGCTTGTGGCAGACGATCTCGTCAAGCATCTGTTCATGCAGCATGCCCGGAATCTTGTAAATCGAGTCCGCGTCCAGACACTCGATCACCGCTTCCGGCATGACGTTGCAGAAGAGTGCAATCTTGCGCCGCTCTTCGACCGGAATCGAACGATCCGCACGGCACAGCAGGATATCGGGCTGAATACCGATTTCGCGCAATTCCTTGACGGAGTGCTGTGTCGGCTTGGTTTTCAGTTCGCCAGCGGTCGGGATGTAGGGCAACAGCGTCAGATGCATGTAGCAGACGTTGTTGCGTCCTTCCTCGATACCCATCTGACGAATGGCTTCCAGGAAAGGTAAGGACTCGATATCACCGACCGTACCACCAACCTCGACAATGGCCACATCGGCACCTTCGGCACCGGCTTTGACCTTGCCCTTGATCTCGTCAGTGATGTGCGGAATGACCTGAACCGTCTTGCCCAGATACTCGCCACGGCGTTCTTTTTTCAGAACGGTGTCGTACACCTGGCCGGTCGTGAAGTTGTTGCGCTTGGTCATCTTGGCGCTGGTGAAGCGCTCGTAGTGCCCGAGGTCCAGATCGGTCTCGGCACCGTCTTCCGTAACGAAGACCTCGCCATGCTGGAAAGGACTCATCGTACCGGGGTCGACGTTGATGTACGGGTCAAGCTTGAGGTGAGTCACCTTGATGCCGCGGGATTCCAGAATGGCCCCGAGCGATGCGGCGGCAATGCCTTTGCCCAATGAGGACACGACACCGCCTGTAACGAAAACGTATTTGGTCATGGAGAAATAGGCTGCGGGAAAGCGCGATGATAGCCGAAAACACCCCAACAGCGAAAGCCACCGGCCATAGGACGTCAGGCTGGTCTAAAATGTCGTGCTTCGGAAATCCCTGATGGAAAGCTGCCATGTCCCAATATGCCTTTGATGTTTCGCTGGAAGAATTTGAGCACAAAGTCCTACAAGCCACGTTGCAAGTACCAGTTGTCGTCGATTTCTGGGCACCCTGGTGTGGCCCCTGCCAGACCCTGAAACCGATGCTTGAACGTCTTGCCGAAGAATATAAAGGCCGTTTCCTGCTTGCCATGGTGAATTCCGACGAGAACCCGGAACTTGCCGGCCATTTTGGCGTGCGCAGCATTCCTTCCGTCAAGGTTGTCTTTCAGGGGCAACTGGTTGATGAGTTCAACGGTGCGCTGCCAGAAGGTCAGGTACGCCAGTTTCTTGACCGCATTGCGCTGCCCGCCGACCAGGCCGAAGAAAATCTTCGCGAAGCTGCCGCTGCATTGTTGGCCGAAGGCAGGCCGGAAGAAGCATTGGCCAAACTGGTTGAAGCCAGCCAGGCAAATCCTCAGGATCAGGCGGTTCAACTCGATGCCATCGAAGTGCTGATGCAACTGGGTCGCCACGATGAGGCCGCCCAGTTGCTCGCCGGCGATTACCAGGACGAACCGGACCGGGCAAATGCATTGCGTGCCCGCCTTGCCCTGGCTCAAGGCGCTGCGGATACCGCGCCACTGGAAGCCCGCCTGACGGAAACCCCGGACGACCACGCCACTCGCCTGGAACTCGCCAGAGCTTATGCGGCTCAAAGCCGATATCGTGAGGCACTGGAGGCGGCACTTGAGGTTGTACGTCGAGATCGTTTCTTCGACGAAGGCGCAGGCCGCAAGACCTTGTTGCAATTTTTTGAAGCCTTGTCGGGTGAGCAACACGACGATCTGGTTCGTGAATTCCGGCGCAAGCTGTCAGCGGCATTGAACTGATCCAGCAAACCTGCCAACCTTGGTGATTTTTTGATTTACCCCCTTGTTGGCAGTTATTTGGGCGTTGATAATTCGGCGATGCACAACGAAACACTCCATTCTGAGCAAACGCCTGTCGGGCTCACCGAATTTCGCCCGCAGGCGAATATCAGCCAGCACAAAGCCGGGACGCTGGTCGACAAATATGGTCGCCACGTCACTTACGTTCGCTTGTCGATCACTGATCGCTGTGATTTTCGCTGTACCTATTGCATGGCAGAGGAGATGACTTTCCTGCCGCGCGAAGAGGTCATGAGCCTGGAAGAATGCCTGCGTGTCGCGCAAGCGTTTGTCAGCCTTGGGGTCAGCAAACTTCGCCTCACCGGCGGCGAGCCGCTGGTTCGCAAGAATGTGATGTGGCTGATTGAGCGCTTGGGTGCCCTGCCCGGCCTGGACAATCTGGTATTGACAACCAATGGTTCCCAGTTGGATCGTTTTGCGCCGGACCTCAAGGCTGCAGGTGTCAAGCGTTTGAATATCAGCCTTGATACGCTAAACGCCGATCGTTTCCGTGCGGTTACCCGAATCGGCGACTTGAACAAAGTGTTGCGCGGCATCGATGCGGCACGAGCCGCCGGTTTTGAGCGCACAAAAATCAATGCAGTCATGATGCGTGGCACAAACGACGACGAGTTTGTCGACCTGGTGCGTTTTGCCTTGGCAGAGGGTCTGGACATTTCCTTCATCGAGGAAATGCCCCTGGGTAACATTCACGGTCGCCAGACCACCTATATCTCGTCGGAAGAGACCCGGGCACAGCTTGAGAACCACTTTGAATTACTGCCCTCCTCGGAAAATTCCGGTGGTCCGGCAAGATACTGGCGAATTCCTGGCAGCGAATCCCGTATTGGTTTCATTTCGCCACACAGCCACAATTTCTGTGACAGCTGCAACAGGGTCCGCGTTACCGCCAAAGGCGAGCTCTATCCCTGCCTCGGACAGAACGATGCCTTGCAACTTCTCCCCGTTTTGCGTTCCGGTTGCGAAGAGGAGACCTTGCGTCAGGCCATTTCCGACAGCATGGGCATCAAGCCGTTTGGCCATGACTTCACCGAGCAGATGCAACGCCCTCAAGTGGTTCGCTTCATGTCCATGACCGGCGGATAATCGGGCTGAATCACGATGCCTACTTCCCGTAGTCCTTGGAAATCTTCGCTGCAAAATCCGGGGCTACTCGTCGGTGTTGGCCTGCTCGCAGCAACGAGCCTGATTCTCAACCTGCTGCATCCTGGTCAGCTGCCGTTGATCTTGCTCGCCCTGAGCAGTTCAGCTTTGCTCTGGCTGGCGTGGCGTGAATT